>NZ_CP102666.1 GCF_026427355.1 Sphingobium sp. JS3065 | reverse complement strand
CGCCTTGGCGTCGGTGTGCAGGTCGAGGCCATGCGCGATCCCGTCGGCCGCGATATAGTCGAGCAGCGCCTGCTTGAGCACTGGATGGTTGTGGCCATAGTTCAGCGTGGAGCATCCGGACAGGAAATCGAGATAACGGCCACCCTGATTGTCGTGCATCCAGACATTCTCGGCGCGATTGAATTGCCGGGGCATGACGCGCGCATAGCTGCGGACGGCGGATTCGCGCCGCTCATAGATGGCGGTATCGGGTTTGCGGCCCGTGGGCCGGGGAAGGGTGATCATGTCGCCAAGTCTCCTTGAGGGATGGCCGCGCGGTCAGCGCGGGAGCGGGCCGATGCGCGCCAGCCATTCGGTGGCATGCGCGCCGGCGAAATGCGTTTGCTGGTGGAAGAGTGGGCTCCTCTCGAGCCTGGTGCGCCATCTGTTCGCGAGCCCCTCGAAAAGAGCCCAGGAGGTCTGATTATCATTCGTTACCGTGGTGATGAGATGGGTGACTTCCGCCGATGACCGGCGCGCGAGCAAGGCCTCGATCATGTGTCCGGCCAGTCCCTGCCCCCTCGCTATGGGTGCGACAGCGACCTGCCAGACGAAAAAACTCTCAGGCTCGGACGGCGGACGATAGCCCGATACCCAGCCGATCACCTGCCCGGCTTTTTCCGCGATGATGCAGCTCTGCGCAAAATGCGTGCACTGCAAAAGGTTGCAGTAGGCGGAATTGACGTCGAGCGGAGGACAGCTTGCAACAAGTTTCGTGACTAAGGGCCCGTCAACCGCTGTGGGAAGACGCAGCCGGATCTCCGCTGTCGCGCCATCGCGATGGCGCGCGCGCTTCCGCTGCGGCGATGAAGCCGCGTCGGACCGTGTCTCAAAGATAATTCATCTCCCGAAGTATATTCTTCGTATTTCAGGCGCCCCTCTCTTGGCTTGAGGCGGAAGATACCGCATTGGACTCGATTTTCAACCCTTTGACGCATGAAGCGGTCCTTTGGCCGATGAAGGAGTTTATCAATTGCTTTGGTTTGCAAAGGATGGGATTGGCCAGGAAAGGCCATTTTCCCTATGTTTCGATCATGAGTTCAGAAGTTGCCGTCCTCACCCTTCGGGCCCTCCGCCGGGTCCTGCGCGCCACGGAAATCGGCAGCCGCCGGCTGGCCGCGACGACCGGCCTCACGCCTTCGCAATGGCTTGTCCTGCGCGAGATCGGGTCGCGCGATTCGGCGACCCCAAGCGCGATTGCCACCGCCCTTAAATTCAGTCAGGCCACGATCACCGCGATCGTCGACCGGCTTCAGCAACTCGGCTTTGTGCAGCGGCAGCGCAGCGAAAAGGACAAGCGCCAGTTCATTCTGCGGCCCCTGCCGCCGGGCCTCGAGGCTCTGGCCGAGGCGCCTGACCTGCTGCAGACCACGTTCACCGAGCGCTTCGCAAAGCTGCCGCAATGGGAACAGGCCATGATTCTTGCGGCCGTCGAACGGTTGGCGATGCTGATGGATGCGCAGAATATCGATGCCGCCCCGTTGCTAGACAGCGGTCTTATCGACCGGTCCGAACCTTCCTGAGGGCAACCTTCGCAGGAGAAGGGGCCTCGCCCTTCTCCCCGTTCCCACCATGAACTGAAGTGGACATGTCTATGTCAGAACAGGGACGCGCGGCGCACAGAGGCGCTGCCCCCGGGACATCGGGACCAATGCAGGCGGTGGCGTGGAAGGCGATCGTCAAACGCGTCTGGGTGAACAACGGACGGCACAATCTCGGGCTGCTCTCGGCCGGTGTCGCCTTCTACGTCTTCCTGTCGTTCGTGCCGCTTCTGGCGGCGGTCATCATGATCTACGGCCTCGCTGCCGATCCCGCGACGGTCGCCAGGCATATGCGCACCATTCTCGACGTCGTGCCCGCCGACGCCGCCCGGCTCATCCAGGAGCAGCTCACGCAGCTTACGACGAGCGCCCAGGAAAAGAAGGGAATTGGACTGCTGGTCGCGCTGCTGGTCTCGATCTTCGGCGCGTCCCGAGCCTCGGGCGCCATGATCGGATCGCTCAACATAATCTATGAGCGGCAGGACCGGCGGTCGTTCCTGAAAAACACCTTTCTTGCGAGTGCGCTTGCCGGTGCAGCGGTCTTCGTGGGCATCATCGGCCTTGCGGCCGCTTCGATGCTCAGCTTCGCCAAAGGGCTGGTTGCAGGGATAGGGCCAGCTGGCGCGACGGCTGTGCAGGCGCTGACCTGGCTTGTCGCCGCATCCCTGTGCAGCTTCGCCATCGGCGGCATGTACCGGTTCGCGCCCGACAGGCCCGATGCCCGATGGCAATGGTTCAGTCTTGGCTCCTGTCTTGCAACATTGCTCTGGCTCGCAGCGACGCTCGGCTTTGGACTTTATGCAAGCCGGTTCGCCAATTACGATGCTACCTACGGTTCGCTCGGCGCCGTGGTCGTGCTCCTCATGTGGCTCTTCGTTTCCGCCTATGCCGTATTGATTGGCGGCCTGATCAATGCCGAGATGGAGCGGCAGGCTCCATGCGACACGAGCGCGGAACCCACAGAAGGGGGAGGGCAACCGGGCACGGGGATGGACGGCGCCCGCGCGCTGTTCCAGCAACGGGCGCATGCCCGTTAACGCGCATGCGCCCATCATCTGCCTGACCGAAATGCTCGGCGGCGCACCAGCCGAAGGACAACGATGCCAGGAACCAGCCTTTCACTGCGTCATTTGCGGATATTATTGCGGCGGCATGGCCCGGAGGCCCTGATTTGGCGCCGCCGCATCGCCATTTTGGGCGGCGCCGTCCTCACCGGCCTTGCCGCCTTGCTGTTCGCGCGTCTGGCGGACGAGGCGAGCGAAATGTTTGTCGGTCTGGCAAGGCGGTGGCCGGCCGCACATCTGTTGCTGACGCCATTGGGCTTTGCCGCTATCGTCTGGGCAACCCGCAAACTTGCGCCTGCGGCAAGGGGGTCGGGCATTCCGCAAGTGATGGCTGCCTCTCGTGATCCGGAGCATGGGCTCAACCGGCTGGTTTCGGCACGGACCGCCATCGTGAAGCTGGTCATGACTATTGCGGGGCTGCTGCTGGGAGCCTCGGTCGGGCGCGAGGGTCCGACCGTCCAGATTTCTGCAACGATCATGGCCTATGCGCATAGGCTGATGTCGGTTCCGTTGCGGGCATCGGTCTATATAGCGGGCGGCGCGGCAGGCGTGGCCGCCGCGTTCAATACGCCTCTGGCCGGGGTCGCCTTCGCCATCGAGGAGCTTGCGGCGGCCTATGAGCAGCGCATGGCCCTGCTGGTGATGGCCGCTGTTCTCATCGCCGGGATGGTGAGTTTGGGTCTTGCCGGCGACTATGTCTATTTTGGCGTCATGCGGCAGACGCTCAGTGTCCATGAGGCGCTTGTGGCCGCTCCGGTCGCCGGAGTGATTGGCGGCCTGGCGGGAGCCTGCTTCTCGCGTTTCATGCTGGGCATGGGACGCTCGACAAGGACGCCGATACGCTGGTTGCGGGAAAGACCGGTGCGGTTCGCGGCAGGATGCGGACTGGTGGTGGCGCTCCTGGGTGCCGCCACAGGTCTCACCTGGGGGACCGGCTATCAGACCGCTCATGCCGTCATAGCAGGCTCAGACGTGCCGATATGGTTCGGGGCGGCGAAGTTCGTGACGACACTTGCCACTGCGGTTTCCGGGATCCCGGGAGGCATTTTCGCGCCGTCCCTGTCCGTAGGAGCGGGGATCGGCGACGTGCTCCGCAGCATGTTTCCGGCCTATCCTGCCGGGGCGATCGTCCTGCTGGGGATGGTCGCCTATTTCACGGGCGTCGTGCGGGCGCCCCTCACGGCCGTCATCATCATTTCGGAAACGACGGCGAGCCGCGGCCTGATGATGCCGCTGCTCGCAACAGCCCTCATCGCCGACTTCGCCGCTCAACTGATCAGCAAGGAGCGCCTTTATCACGGCCTTTCCCGCCGCTTCGAGACCGGTCCCGGACACAAGGCTCACCCATAGCATCTCGGGTCTTTTGACGGCCGCGCCTTGCTCGCGCTTCCTGTGCCGGTAAACGGGTTTCTTCGCCAGGACGCCGGTGGACGGAAGGTTGCCAGAGGATTGATATGTCGGTTAATTGTCGATGGTGGTGTGCAGCCAGCTCGACCGGCTGACCCCGGAAAAATTGCGGCCGCCAGGAGCTTCCAGGTCACACTGGCCATAGGCGCGTACGGCCAACAGCCCCAATCGTGGCAGGTGGCGAGCATGACGAGGCGGCGGGATAATATAGTCAAGGGGAAACATCTATGGACATACCGGATGACATCTTCACTGAAGCCGACGCGGTCTCGGACACGCTGGCCAACCTTGGACCGCTGCGCCGCCTTGCAGGCATCTGGGAAGGGCATCGGGGTGTCGATCTCAATCCCAAGGCGGACGGGCCTGAGCAGCGGGCCTATTATGAGCGCATCGAAATGCACCCGATTGATGCGCAGACCAATGGACCGCAACTCTTCTATGGCCTGCGTTATCATGTTCATATCAACACACCGGAAGACCAGATCGCCTTCCATGATCAGGTTGGATATTGGCTTTGGGAGCCAGCCACCGGCCTCATTCTGCAGACTGTGGCGATCCCGCGCGGCCAGGTCGCCATCGCCGCAGGTCATGCTGCGCCGGACGGGACCCGGCTGAGCTTGACGGCGGAGCGCGGCCAGACGGAATATGGAATCTGCTCGACCACCTTTCTCGAACTTGCGTTTCGCACCGATTCCTACAGGATCGAGGTTGACTTCAACGCCGATGGTTCGTGGACCTATGTGTCCGAGACAAGCCTGTTGGTGCGCGGCCGCGACACGCCATTCCTGCATCGTGACACCAATATCCTCACCAAGATTGCCGAGCCCGACCTGAACCCTTGGGCTAAGATCCTGCGCGAAACACGGAACGCTCCTGTCGACGCATGATTGAGCCAGGGCCCCGTCTTCCCACTCGACTGACAGCCGCGCCGGTCGAGGCCGGGTTGCCAACAGATTGATATGTCCGTTAATTTGTCAATGGTGACGCGCGGCCGGCCGGACCGGCCGACCCCGGGAACGACAGGAGAATGCCACATGCCGCTCACTTTGCGAATGCTTGTCGCAGGTCTGATGGCTGCCTCATGGGTTTCCCAGCCTTCGGCCCTTCACGCACAAACCCTGTTCGAGCGATCCCCGACTTACGCGGATTTGGCGGATCTTTCCTTCTCGGCGGGGCTGATTGCGCTGGTGCGGATCGAGACGCAGATCCCGATCGACCCGCAGCGCGCGCAAGCCGCTCTTCCCGGCTATGCACGCTTCTACGTCGAGGCGCAGGCAAAGACCCTGCTCGCGGGCCGCAAGCCCCTTGGCCGTTCCGTGCGGTATCTGGTCGATCTTCCGCTGGATTGGCGAGGCAAGGCCGACGATCTGGAGGGGGAGGAGGTCTTCATCTTCGCTCGCGGCGTGGACGGCAAGCCTGGAGAGCTGCAACTTGTCACCCCGACGGCGCAATTGCGCTGGAGCAACGGACGCGAACTTCAGTTGCGCAGCCTGCTGCGAGCGGCCGTTTCGCCCGATGGGCCGCCCAGGATTACAGGCGTTCGTTCCTTGCTGCACGTGCCGGGCGCCTTGCTGGGGGAGGGGAGAACGCAGATTTTCCTCAGTACCCAGGACGGATCCTATGCCTCGATCACCGTCCGGCACCGCCCTGGCCTCCCACCCGACTGGAACATTTCCTTTTCCGAACTCATCGCCGATGCCATCGAGCCTCCCGCGCGCGACACGCTGCCATGGTATCGCCTGGCCTGCTCGCTTCCGTCGGTTCCGGCCCCTGGCGCCGAGGTGTCCCAAAGTGAGGCAGGGCGGACACAGGCTCTTGCGGATTACCGGCTCGTCCTGGATTCGCTGGGCTCGTGCGACCGCAAGCTGAAATTCAGACCGAGACCGGTATCTCCCTCCTTCCTGGTCGCCGCGAGAGGCCGCGAACAGGTCCAATCATCGACAAGCCGAAAGGCGTGAGAAAGTCTGCCTTGCGCGCCTTCGCCCTCAGTCCTGCTCGGTAAGGGCGCGCCTGACTTCCTGAATCTGGTCTCGAACATGCGCGCGCCAGCGCCGCTTCCTTATCGAAGACCCATTTCTGCCCGATCATCTTTCATGGAAAAGCGTTCTCCGATCTGAATGGAGACAGTGTGGCTGCTCTTGATTCGCATTAGTGATGTGACTGTCCAGCCGCGATCCTTGGAAGGGCGCGGTCGGCCATCGGCGGGGATAAGATATAAAGGGACTTGGCGATGCTCGCGATCGCACATGAAATCGAACAGGCCCAGCCGGTCCGAACGCGCAGGCCTGCACGCGTCCGATCCATGGGCAACGTGCCGGCGGCCGACATGGCAGCGGCACGCTACGGGGCGGATCGCCGCGCGAGCTGGCCCGCCATCGCGCTCATCATCGCCGTCCATGCCGCGCTGATATTCGCGATCATGCAGGCGCGGCATCACAGTCATCCGCGGAAGGTGGAACGGCTATCGGTTATCAATCTCACGCCACCGCCTCCCCCGCCGGCAGAGGCGCCGTCATATGCGCCGTGGCATCCTCAAATCATGGTTCCGCCACCTCTCGTCGAGATGCCTCCTGTCTTGCCGCAGTTGGTCGTGCCAGCGCCGCCAGACCAGACGCTATCCCCCGCGCCTGCAAACTTTTCCGTTCCGTCCATCGCCAGCGTAACGGCGCCCGCGCCATCCAGCGTCGTCCAGGGAGGTGACCTTGGCGCAAAGATGATTGCGGGAAGGCCGCCCCGCTATCCGCTCGAGAGTCGGCGCAAGAGGGAGCAAGGCACCGTCCTTCTCATGCTCACCCTCGCCCTTGATGGTTCGGTCGAGAGCGTCGCCATAAGCCGCTCGAGCGGATTTGCGAGGCTTGATGACGCCGCGCTCGATGCGGTGCGACGCTGGCGCTGGAATCCTGTGATCCAGGACGGAGAACCGGTACGCGTGCGCGGCGTCGTTGAAATTCCTTTCCTGCTGAAGGGTTGACCACCGCCATGCCGTTCTGCTGCCGAGCGGGCGTTCGGGCGCAACG
The DNA here is from genome assembly GCF_026427355.1 of Sphingobium sp. JS3065. Lineage (NCBI taxonomy): Bacteria > Pseudomonadati > Pseudomonadota > Alphaproteobacteria > Sphingomonadales > Sphingobiaceae > Sphingobium > Sphingobium sp. JS3065. The sequence continues at coordinate 300,669 of NZ_CP102666.1, read as the reverse complement.
CAAACGATCACTCGGGTGTAGCGGATAGGGTGGACGTGGCGGCTGGTAGCAGGGATCGCCTCATGCCAAAGCCGTCTTCCAGAAGCCATGGCTCAGTCATCGGAATCGAAGCTGCGATTCTCGCGGCAGCGCCACAGGCGCAGAATGAAGATGATGGCGTCCGCAATCTCGTAGCGAAGCTCGTAATGACCGACGATGATCCGCCGCACCTCGCGCGGTTCATAGGCTTCCAGCTTCTCTCCGATCGGCGGGGTAATCGAGCAGCGGTTCCGGCGTCCGGGCAAGCTGCTCAACGACCCGAGCCACAGCTTCGGGCGCTACCGGGCGCAGATGTTCATGGAGGCGCACCAGGTCCGACGACGCCTTGCCGGTCCACTGTATCTTCATTTTGCCGGCGGCGGCAGCGGCTTGTCTGTGCTGAGGCTTTCCGCCCATGACTGAATGCTTTGATGATCGATAACCCGGCCCGCGTCGACGTTCGCCTGCTTCATCACCCAGCCGCGCGAGCGTTCCAGCCGGGAAACCATTGCCTCGACCTTTTCCGCAAGCGAAAGTGGCACATGCGCCGTCAGAACGTTCGTTTCAGTTCCCATTTCATCCCCTGCTAGTCAGATAGATTAAAATTTAATCGGAATTTTGCAGACAGACAGGTTGCGCCTCGCTTCGTGCTGATGAAGCAACCCTCGATCTCGTCGGGAAGGACGGCGCAGGCGGAATGCCGCGCACGGGGGCCGATCGGATCGAGGACTACGCCGGAGAGCCTGCATGTGTTTGCGCAGCTGTGCGGAACCTGCGCGGAGGCTCACCGCCGTGTCTGGCGTAGAGGTGGTTTCAGAGAATTTGTGCTTCGGGCCGGCATGGCGTCACCGGCCGACTGATACAAACCGGGACATAATAGCATCGAACCGGGCAAATCCATGCGACACTCAGGCTGCATCTTCCAATCAACGCCGCAGACGGCGTGATACGGAGAAATTACTCATGAAGAAGTTCATCATCGCCGCTCTGGCCGCCTCGATCGCCGCTACCCCGGCCATGGCCGCACCTTTCCAGCACAATGGAGGGCATGGCCGCGTCATCCAGAATCACCGCGTGGTCCAGAACCACCGCGCGGTCCGTCCGGCCCCATACCGCGCGCACTGGAAAAAGGGCGAACGGTTCGATTATCGCCAGGCGCGCAATTATCGGGTGGTCACAAACTATCGTCAGTATCACCTGCGCGAAGCGCCCCGCGGCTATCGCTGGGTCCAGTCCGGCAATGACGCGGTCCTGATCGGGATCACCAGCGGGATCATCGCATCTGTCCTGGCGGGCGCCTTCCACTAAAAGGCCTTTGATCTGACGAATTCGCTCCCGGGGTCTTTCGCCCCGGGGGCTTCTTCTGCGATGGAAGGCGCTGATATGAATAGCAATCCCCACATCCTCGTCGTCGATGACGAGCGCGACATCCGCGATCCGCTGGCGTCCTATCTCGGCAAGAACGGCCTCAGAACGACGACCGCGGCGAATGCGGCGCAGGCCCGTGACATCCTGGCGGTCCATGCGATCGACCTGGTCCTGCTCGATATCATGATGCCCGGCGAGGACGGCCTTTCCCTCGCCGCCTTCATCCGTTCGACGTCGAACATCCCGCTCATCCTGGTCACGGCCAAGACCGAAGACGTCGATCGCATCATAGGCCTGGAGATCGGCGCGGACGATTATGTGCCAAAGCCCTTCAATCCTCGCGAACTGCTCGCGCGGATCAAGGCGGTGTTGCGCCGGACGAGCGAACAGGCAGCGCTGGTCCACGCGCCCGATGCTTCGGGCTATGCGTTCGGTCAGTGGGTTCTCAGGACCGGGGAACGCGAGCTGGTCGATGCCGAAGGCGTTTCTGTCGCGCTGTCCACCGGCGAGTATAATCTGCTCGTTGCGTTCGTGACGCATCCCCGCCGGGTGCTGACCCGCGATCAACTGCTCGACTTGACGCAGGGACGCGAACTGGCCGCGTTCGAGCGCAGCATCGACAATCATATCAGCCGCCTTCGTCGCAAGATCGAGGCAGACGCCGCTGATCCCAGGCTGATCAAGACGGTCCGTGGCGGTGGCTATACGCTGGCGGCCGAAGTGCGCCGGATATGAGGCTGCTGCCGCGCAGCCTAGTCGGGCGGATGGCCTTCCTTCTCGGCGCTGCGCTGGCGGTCGCGCAGCTCGCGAATTTCGGTCTCATCCTCAATGAGCGCGAAAAGCTTGCCCTGGCGCAGAATGACGGACCGGCGATCACGCGTTTTGCCGGCGCCTTCGCCGACGTGTCGGCAGCCGACGATATTTTCCGCAAGGCGCTGGTGGCAGACCTGTCTCATCGCGGCGCGCGCTTCGCGCTTCGCGCCGATAGCGGCCTTGCCGAAGGCGACCGGAGCAATGCGGTCGAGGCGAGACTTGCCGAGGATTTGCGCAACCTTGGTGTAAATGCGCAAGAGGTCCGTGCAAGCGCCGCGCATCCGCAGCCCTCGCAGAGAAGGCGCGCTGACGGGGCGGCGCGCTATACCGTATCGATGGCGGCGAGGCTCCCCGATGGCCAATGGCTCGCAGGAACACTTCCCGCGCCGCGCCGCGACCCTGGCCTTGTCACGCGTCTGGCAGCCGCGACGCTGCTTCTGTACCTCGTGGTGCTGGGCGCCACCATTGTCGTTGCGCGCCGCCTCGCGCGGCCCCTGCGCGATCTTGCCATGGCTGCGCGCCAGTTTCGGGGCCGGGCCGCGCCCCTCAGGGTCGAGCCGCGCGGACCGGACGATTTGCGCGAAGCCATTGCGGCCTTCAACGACATGAACCAGCGGCTCGTGGCGTTGCTCGACGAGAAGGACGGGATGCTCGGCGCCATCGGCCACGACCTGCGCACGCCCTTGGCCTCGCTGCGCATCCGTCTCGAAAATATGGAGCCGGCCGACGAGCGTGAGGCGGCAATCCGCAAGATCGGCGAGACTATGGCGACGCTGGAAGACATTTTGTCACTTGCGACTGCGGGACGGCAACGCGAAGCTCTGCGGCCGGCCGACGTCACCGCCCTTGTCGAGACGGCGGTCGAAGAATATCAGGATCTGGGCGAGAATGTCGCATGGGAACCGGCCGTGCGCCATGTCCTGCCGGTGCAGCGCAGCCAGCTGAAGCGCGCCGTGCAGAATCTCATCGGCAATGCGATCAAATATGGCGGCAGTGCAACGGTGACGGTGGCGGCCGCCGGCGACACACTGCGCATCGAGGTGGCGGACAAGGGGCCAGGCATTCCGGCCGACCAGATAGCGCGCGTGACGCAGCCTTTCTACCGGATCGAGGAGTCGCGCAATCGGGAGACGGGGGGCAGCGGCCTTGGCCTTGCGATCACCAAGGCGATCGCCGAGAGCCATGGCGGAGCGCTTGTCCTGGAAGACACCGGCCAGGGATTGAGGGCATGTATCATGCTTCCCGGGCTTGAGAGCGCCCTGCCTGATCGTCGTTGACGGACGTGAGAACGGCAAGACCGCTCGAGCGCGGACTGGTGGACGCGGGACCGTGCGGCCGATCCTGACTTGGCAACTGGATGAAACCGGCATTTCCAGTGCTGGACAAGCGAGGCACGCGACGCAGCCCCGGACGAGCTGATCATCAGCGCAGCGAGCGGAGGTGTTGAGCCAGTTTCATCAGCTCTGCAGGGAGAGCCTGACCATTGTTCCCGTCGTGTCAGACAATTTCCGGACGGCGGCGCTGTACGCCGATCAGTTCTCCCTCAATCTGCGTCCCGGGGATGCGTTGCACCTCGCCGTTGCAGCCGAGCGCGGGGCGACCCTCTGCACGCTTGACCGTCGCCTGGTCGAAGGCGGGACGGCGCTCGGCGCGGCGACACACCTCCTGTAATATCAGGGCGACCTATCCGGCTCTCGCCCAATGACATAAGCTGCGCTCGATTTATGAGGCCGCCGCGCTGGCCCAGGCTCACGCTTTGGCGGCCAGTGCTGCAAGCGAGGCTCTCAGTCCTGCATGGCCACGGTCGGGGTTTCCCAGGCTATGGGAGGGATCAGCGGCTCAAAGCTGGAAGCCTGCGCGCGCGCCCAGTTTTCCCGATAGAAATTGTGCGGGCATGCTCCGCTGAGGAGTTCGCCGGGCTTGAGATAGGTGTGGGCCTGGTCGAAGTGCCGTACCCTGGTCGAGCTGATCCGGTGCGCCACATGATGCGGGCGCAGATCGTCGGGATGGCCAAGACCTGCTGCGGCCAGCATGTCGGCAAGGGCATGCACGGTCCTGGCATGGAAGCGGCGGACACGCTCCGCCTTGTCGGGGACGACGAGGCCGCGCTGACGCACTGGATCCTGCGTAGCAACGCCGGTTGGGCAACGGTTCGTGTGGCAGTTCATCGACTGGATACAGCCGAGCGCGAACATGAAACCGCGCGCCGAATTGGCCCAGTCAGCGCCAATGGCCAAGACGGCGGCGAGGTCGAAGGCGCTGATCAGTCGGCCGGCGACGCCGATCTTGACCCGCTCGCGAAGACCAGCCCCCTCGAGCACATTGTGCACGAAAAGCAGGCCCTCGCGCATCGGTAGACCGATATGGTCGCTGAACTCGACCGGCGCCGCGCCCGTGCCGCCCTCGCCGCCGTCGACGACGATGAAATCAGGAACCGTCCCGGTCTCCAGCATGGCCTTGACGATCGCCATGAACTCCCATGGCAGCCCGATGCACAGCTTGAAGCCCACAGGCTTGCCGCCGGACAGCCGCCGCAGCTGGTCGATGAAGGACATCATCTCGCGCGGCGTCGAAAAGGCGGAATGCCGGGATGGCGATATGCAGTCCTGCTCAGGGGGAATTCCGCGCGTCTGCGCGATTTCCGGAGTGACCTTCCTGGCTGGCAGGATGCCGCCATGGCCCGGCTTGGCGCCCTGGCTGAGCTTGATCTCGATCATCTTGACCTGCGGGTCGGCCGCCTGGGCGGCGAACCGGTCGGGATCAAAGCGCCCGTCGGCGGTCCGGCAACCGAAATAGCCGCTTGCGATCTCCCAGACGATGTCGCCGCCGAACTCGCGGTGATAGGGGCTGATGCTGCCTTCGCCTGTATCATGATAGAAGCCGCCGAGCGCGGCCCCCTTGTTGAGCGCGCGGATGGCGTTGGCCGACAGCGACCCGAAGCTCATCGCCGAGATGTTGAAGATGCTGGCCGAATAGGGCTGGGCGCACTGGTCGTTTCCGATGGTGATGCGCAGGGACCGGGGATCGGCTGGGACGGCCGGCAGCATCGAATGCTGGATGAACTCATAATCCCGCGCATAAGGATCAAGGAGCGTGCCGAAAGGATGATCCGACGAGACACCCTTGGCGCGGCGATAGACGAGCGAACGCTGAGCGCGAGAGAAAGGGATGGCCTTATCTTCTTCCTCGAGCAGATATTGCCGGATTTCCGGGCGGACCAGTTCGACGATCCAGCGGACATGGCCGATCACGGGATAGTTGCGCAGCACCGCATGGCGGGTCTGGACCATATCCCACAAGCCAAGGAGGCTGAGCAGCCCGGCGATGGCCACGAGCGTCCATTGACCAGGCGACTGCGGCTCTAACGCAAGACCCGCCAGGAAGAGGGCGACGACGAGGATCCATGCTGTGAAGCGGCTGAGACGCGGTTTGAGCAAAGAGATTCTCCCGGAAGCTTGTAATGGTCCTTGGCCTGGACGGCGATTTTTCTGGCGGTTGCCTGGGTCAGATCCAATGCCTTAGGGGCGGCGCCGGCGCGATATGAAAGCAGCGTCTGCCTCTGCCTGGCAGGCCGGGGGCGGCTTTGTCGAAACCGCTGGAAACGGCGTTTCCCATGCACTCGCGCCTGCGCACAGCAGGTGAACGAACCGTGGCGCCCAAGCCTGATGACCGGGCCCGGTTCGTCCCTGTCGAGGTTCGTGTCCACGAGGTGCGCGCCCGGCGTTCTGAGTGTCCATGTTGCTCCTGGCAGCATTCCGCGGTTGATAGTGCGGTGCTGCGTGCAGGCAAAGCGCCGTCGTCCGGCCTGCGGGGAAAAAAGTTCAGCATGGCCGGATGGCGATGGGGCCGCGATCCGTCGCAGGCGTGAGCAATGTGGACGGATAGATCCGGTAGCCGTGCCTCTTAGAGCCGGATGTCATGCGGTTTCGGGCGGATTGCGGGTACGGCTCGCCATACGGTTGAACATGTCCATCAGGCAGATTTCGATAGGCAGTCAACGACCTCCTTCTGTCGAAGACTGCCGGAACGGCCTGGAAGTGGTCTTCGGGCATAGTCATTACGCGACGCGGGACGGAGTTTTCAGCCCAGCGCAACGCGGCCCGCTCGCGATCATCGAACAGCGGCCCCGCTGATGAGAAACGGGCCTTCGCAGCATCTTCGGGCGGTTACCGCCCCGTCGTAGATTTTGCGCATGGCGCGTCGTGCATCCTGATACAAAGCGCGACACTATAGCTGCCTTCAGAGGATATTGGCGCGACACGACGCCTGCAGAACCAACCACAGGAAGCCGCGGGGTTTCCGGTCTGGAAATTGGACAGGAGTTGTTGTGATGAAAAAGCTGACCCGCAATGTTCTGCTGGGGATGTCGCTCTCGGCCATGGCCTTTGCAGGCTCTGCCTATGCCGAGCAGGGCAAAGGCGACCGGGTGACGAAGCGGACGGAGGTGGAGACGCGCAGCGCCGCGATGTTCACGCGCTTGGACGTGAACAAGGACGGCAAGATCGACCAGGCCGACCGGGCGGCGAGACGGGCCGCGCATTTCGACCGCCTCGATACCGACAAAAGCGGCCAGATCTCGCGCGAGGAGTTCAGTGCGCGGCGCCAGCGCCAGGATGGCGCGAGCGCGGCGGATGCAGGTGAAGGCGGCAGGCACCATCGCTGGGGCGGCCGGGGCCGAGGCGGCCATGGCGGCATGATGTTGGGCCACATGGCCGATGCCGACAAGGACGGCGCCGTCACCCAGGCCGAGTTCACGGCCGCCGCGCTCGTCCGCTTCGACCGACTGGACGCCAACAAGGACGGGCAGGTCACGAAGGAGGAAAGGCAGGCGGCACGCAAGGCCATGCGCGAGCAATGGCGGGCCAAGCGGCAGGGCGCTCCGGCGGAAACGCCGGCAGGCTGATCGCCGGGTGGGGCCGGGGCTAACCGAACGAGGCCCCGGTCGCGCGACGTCAGGCTCCCGGACGCGTTTGTCTCGCGCCGGGAGCCGCTACCTCCTGCCAGGCCCGCCCAGGCGAGGAGCTGTCGAGCGCATGGCGGATCCTTCTCGGTGCTCTGGCATCCGGACTGAAGATGATTGAAGTGGCGCCAGGCGGCGCGTGATCAGCTCCGGCCGCTGTCATCGGGCGTGCCGGCGTGGGCCGCGCCGAACCCGACGCCGGCGCCAAGGCCGCCCATGCCCATTCCACCGCTCATTCCTCCTCCTCCGCCCTGCCGTCCGCCGCCTTGCGCATTTCTGCCGTTCTTGCCGCCGCTCCCCGAGGGACGCGCCGGTCCTTGCGCGGGGATGGCCAGATCGGCGGGAACAGGGTCGAGATCAAGCGCTTCACGGATGAAATTGCGCAGCGAGATCACCAGATCATGAGTAGGGACCGGGCGTCCGGCGACCAGTTCGCGCGCTGCGTGTCCAGCAAGGCGGACCTGTTCTTCGGTCCCTAGCAACAGGATTGTCAGCGAGCGCAGCCTCGACGATGTCCCGGATGCGTCGCGGACGATCCGGCGGATCGAGGCTTGCTGAACCTGCCTCGTCCTGCCTGCGCGTATCGGCGTCAGCTTCCGATGCGCGAAGGCGCAGGTCGCGCAGATGGGCAGGGTCGACCGTGAGGGTGCCGGTGAACGATCCGCCAAGAGCCTTGTACGCGGCAATCAGCGTACGCAGCCTTTCGTTGATCTGGCGGTTCATGCGCTCGCGCCGCTGCTGGATCGTCATCATGGTCAGCATCCGGATCCCGACGCCAATCAACGTCACGAAAATGAGCCCGAAGAGCGTGAGGACGAGATTCTGCCAGGATGAAAAATCGATACTGCGCATGGCGACGCTTCGGAGGGGCTTGGCGCACCTTATGCCGTGGGACGCCCACGCGTCTATCCCGCTGAATGATCGCCGGACGTGAGCGCTGCAGTGCCGCAGATGAAGGCGGGCGCACGGTGCCCCTGTGGGGCGCGACGCCTGTTGCACGGAGCAGGTGGACGGACTGGAGCTTGAGGGGTAATCGACCAAGTCCTTGCTGCCTATGGGGAAATTGCCTTGCATCCAATGTTGACCGCCGATGCGGCTCGCCGATCTGATGCGATAGCGATAGCGCGCGTCATCTGCATCATCGGCGTCGTCTATGTTCACGCCTGGACGGGCCTTAATGGACATGATCTGGAAAGCCTGCGCGGGACGCCGCAGGAGGGGCTGCGATGGACGCTCATGGAGATATTCGGCCGAGGCGCCGTGCCACTGCTTGGGCTGATCTCAGGATGGCTGGTCGAGGGGTCTTCCCGCACCCAGGACTGGGTGCGTCATGTCAGGCGCAAGGCGCGGACAATATTGCTGCCAATGGTGATGTGGAATGCGCTGGCGATCCTGTTCGTCTCAGGGGCGGCCTGGACGCTGGGGCTCTCTGCGCCCGTGCCGCAATCGACCAGCTGGATGTTCGAGGAGTTGTTCATCGCCAGCCGCAATCCCGACATCAACGTGCAGATGCCGTTCCTGCGCGACCTGTTCCTCTGCATGGTCGCCGCGCCGCTCCTTGTCCGCCTGCCGGCACGGGTGCTTCTGGCGATCGCTCTAGGCGCAGCCTTGTGCCAGCTGCTTGGCTGGGGACCGCCGGTTCTGATGCGGGCGTCGATCCTGTTCTTCTTCGTTACGGGCATTCTGGCGCGGCGTACGGGCCTGGTGGATCGTGTCGCCAGGCTGCCATTTGGTATTGCCGCCTTGCCTTTCCTCCTGTTGATGCCGGCACAACTCACCTTCGCGCTGCTGCCGGCGCGCGCGCTGCCGGGCATCGAGGCGGCAATGCTCGACCTGGCAGTGCGCGTGGCGGCCGCCATGTTTTTCTGGCGATTGGCCTGGAGCCTTGCAGGCAGTGCGGCGCGAGGCATGTTGCTGCGCATTGAACCTTTCGCCTTCTTCCTTTTCTGTTCGCATCTTATCCTGATCTGGCTGGGCGGACCGGTGCTGGGCGCGATATTCGGCAAGCTCGGTTCACCCCTCTATCCGGTCTATCTGCTCATCCAGCCCCTGCTGGTGCTGGCCGCGGTCATGGTATTGGGCTCACTGTTGAGCCGCACCACCCCGGCCTTGGCGAGGCTGTTGAGCGGCGGACGGCTGGCTGGAGCATGGACCCAGGGCAGGCTACTGGCAATCTAGCGTGCGTCGCGTCAACCGGGCTTCGGCTGGCCTTCAGGACCGGAAAATTCAGGCGCTGTGAGCGATCCCATGCCAAGAGGGTCGGGATGTCTCGTGCAAGACCACGACAATATCGCTCCGACCTTGCAGATGCGGCCGCTCCCATCATTCCTTGGTTCTTCAGGCTTCGCGCGATCGGTACAGGTCCAGCATTGGCGGGCGATGGAGGCATTGCTGGAAGCTGAAAGGACGGCTTGTTAGCGCAGGCACATCCTTGGCCTCGGGGTGCGAGGCATTCATGAGGATGATGTCTGCCTCGGGTAGGACGGCAGACGGGATCGCCATGAACAGGGAATGCTGAGAGGCTGCCCAATTGTCTACAAAGTCTTTTATGCGATCATCGGAAAACCCGGCTGGAACCCGGCTTGGTCTTTCGGTCATTTCGGTCCAGCCCAATACATAATCCGCCGCGTTCCGCTCAGGATCTGCCTGCAAGTAACGCAAGGCCACCAATACCACTAATCCCGCTTCGCTCGCAAAGCTGACAATAGGCCGCCCCGCTGATGAATAGCGGCCGCCGAGCATCAATGCTCCCTGGCCGTCGAGAGCCTGATGGGTCGCGCGCGTCAATCGCCAAATTCTCATCGCATCCATTTGCCACTCGTAACGATAAGCTGCCAATCTCATCTTCATCCACGCCGCCCTATGAACGCGCGGCATTCGTCGTATCGGAGGAGTTGCTATCGGCTTTCCATCATACCGGCCCGCCCAGAGCCCTCACCAAGCCGATATGGGCGCGCGCGCGGTCGAATTCTACCTCCAGAAGCGCGCTTTGCGCGTCAAGCGCATCGGTCTGCGCGGTCACGACCTCCAGATAGTCCGCCGCGCCGTCCCGATAACGGTCCAGCGCGATCCCGCTGGTGCGCTGGGCCGCCTGCGCCGCCTCGCGCTGATCGTGCCATTGGGCCGCGAGATTATGCAGGGCGGCGATGCCGTCTTCCACCTGCCTGAAGGCACTCAGCACGGTGTCGCGATAGGCCGCTGCCTGCTCCTCATATTGTGCGCGGGACAATCTGACCTGTGCTCGTCGCCGCCCGCCATCGAACAGGTTGAGCGCGGCCGACAGCGGCCCCAGGCCCCAGAAACTGCTCGGCGTGCTGAGCAGATTGCCGTGCGTCGTTTCCCAGCCGCCGGACAGTCCCAGCGTCACTGTCGGAAAGAAAGCCGCTCGCGCCACGCCCACCTGCGCATTGGCCGCGAACATGCGCCGTTCCGCCGCCGCTATGTCGGGCCTGCGCTCAAGCAGCGTAGACGGCGTGCCCGTGGGCACGCCGGGCGCGCCGAAGGTGCGGACCTGCGGCGCGACCGAAAATTCGGAGGCAAGCGCGCCGGTCAGCGCCGCCAGCTCATGTTCGGTGGCCGCGCGTTGGTTGGCGATCGCGGAAATCTGTGCTTTCGCATTGCTGAGCGTCGTCTGCGCCCGGTTGACGTCGATCCCCGAGGCGATGCCACCCTCATGACGCGTCCGGGTCAATTTATAGGCATGATCGAACGCCGCCACGGAACGTCGCAGCAAATCCGCCTGCGCATCGAGGCCGCGCAGGCGAATATAGGCGTCCGCTACCGCCGCATGCAGGCTGAGACGCGCGGAGGCGAGATCGGCCTTGCTCGCCTGCGCATCGGCACGCGCGGCCTTCACGCTGTTGCGGATGCGGCCCCACAGATCCAGTTCATAGTCCAGCGATCCGCCGACCGATACGTCGTTATAGGTGACGCTTTGGCCATTGCCCTGGAAACGGTTGCCCGACACGCGCCGCCGGCTGGTGCTGCCGTCGGCGTCGATCTCCGGCATCAGGTCGGACGCTTCCGCGCGCGCGACGGCACGCGCCTGCTCGTAGCGTGCCAGCGCCGCGGCCAGCGTCGGGCTGGCGGCCTCCGCCTTTTGCTCCAGATCGTCGAGCACCGTGTCGTTGAAGACCCGCCACCAGTCTCCCCGCGCCACCGCGTCCATGGGAGCGGCCGGCGTCCAGCCAGCTATTTCCCTGTAGCTGTTGGGCGGCGTGACCTGCGGCGGCCGATATTGGGGCGCCATCGAACAGGCTCCCAGACCGGTCATTATCAACAGCCCCGCGGACCGCACGGATCTATTCCGCATGGGCCTTCCCCTGCTGCACATGGACGCGGTCGCCCGCCTGAATTGCGTCAGGCGGCGTGTCTATCACGCGGTCGCCCATGCGAAGCCCGTTGGAGATGACGACTCTGGCTCCTTCGTCGCGGGCGATGGTGACGGGCTGCAAGGCGACCTTCCCCCGGCCGTCGACCACAGCGACCGTCGGGCCGTCATTCCCGTACAGGATCGCGCTACCGGGCAGGGTGAGGGCGTCTCCGCCGCCCCCGCCGACATTGAAGCGGACCTGCGCGAAGGCGCCCGGCTTCAACGCGCGGTCGGGATTATCCGCCTGCAACTGCACGAGCACCGCGCCCGACTGGGCATCGACAGCGCCGGCGCTGCTGGTGAGCGTCGCGGTGAAGCTGCGGCCGGGATATTCGGGCAGGCTCAGCGTCGCTGGCATGCCGGTTTTGAGCTGGGCTGAGTAAAGCTGGGGCACACGCACATAGATGCGCATCCGGTGGACATCGGATACGGTGAAGAGCGGTTGGGAGGCGGCGTTGCCGGCCACGACCAGCGCACCGATCTGCGCCGACCGGCTCGTCACCACGCCGTCGAACGGGGCCGTGAGGCGCGTGAAACCCTGTAACGCCCGCAGCCGCTTCACATTGGCGAGCGCGGCGTTGGATAAAGCGGACTTCGCCGCCAGGTCGCCTGCCTTTTCGTCCGCCTCCTGCCGCGACACCGCATCCTTCTCCAGCATCGCGCGCCAGCGCGTTGCGGTCGTGCCGGCCAGGCGCTGGTTGGCAAGGGCGGTCTGGTAATCGGCCTGCGCTGCGGCGAGCTGCTGATCGAGATCGGGCGCGTCGAGGATCGCAAGGGGCTGGCCGGCCCGGACATTGTCGCCGATATCGGCCAGCCAGCGCCTCACATAGCCATTGGTCCGCGCGTAGATGGCGGCGCTGTTATAGGCCTGGACATTGCCAGGCAGGATCAGCGCCCCGCTTTTGTCGCCACGCTGCGGCAGGACGACGGCGACCGTGGGAATGGCGTCCCGCATGACCGTTTCCTTAAGATCGCTGGTCGCGTGGATCCGTGTGGCGACGCCGACGCCCACGATCAGCAGAGCGACGATGCCCGCGCCGATCCCTGCGCGCTTCAATGTCCGGTTGTCGGGTCCGGCGACGGCGCCGTTGCTGGCCGTATCGGGGAAAGATGTCTCAGGCATGGCTGGGGTGCATTTCCGTCTGGGGATGGGGGCGCTTGTGGTTGCGGTGGACGAGGGCGAAGACCGCGGGCACGAAGAAGAGGGTGGCGATGGTGGCGCAGATGAGGCCCCCGACTACCGCGCGGCCGAGCGGGGCGTTCTGTTCGCCGCCTTCCCCCAGCCCCAGCGCCATGGGCCCCATGCCGATGACCATCGCGAGGGCGGTCATCAGCACCGGCCGGAAACGGACCATCCCCGCCTCGACAGCCGCACGCGTCGCATCGCCCAGTTCGGTCAGCTTTTCGCGCGCGAAACTGACCACGAGGATCGAGTTGGCGGTGGCAACGCCCATGCACATGATGGCTCCCGTCAGTGCGGGAACCGACAGCGTGGTGCCGGTCACGAACAGCATCCAGACGATGCCGGCGAGCGCGGCGGGCAAGGCGGTGATGATGACGAACGGATCGATCCAGCTCTGGAAATTGACGACGATCAGGAGATAAATGAGGACGATGGCGCCCGCGAGGCCGAAACCCAGGCCAGAAAAGGCCGTCGTCATTGTCGCATATTGCCCCCTGATCGTGACGCTCACGCCCTTGGGCTGCTCCTTTTCAAGGGACTTGATGGCTGCCTCGATGTCGCCCGCCACCGCGCCGAGGTCGCGGCCGTGGGTTGTGGCGAAAATGTCGAGCACCGGCGCGATATTATAATGCGATACCACCGGCACGGTGTTCGACCGCAGGATCGTCGCGAGGCCGCCGAGCGGCTGGACGGCCGATCCCGCCGTGCCCGACACCGGCACGTTCGAAAGCGCACTCAGCGATCCCACCAGATATTCAGGCGCCTGTGCGACCACCGGATACTGGACGCCATTTTCCGGGTTCACGAAAAATACCGGCGCGGTCTGCGAAGTGCCGGCAAGCTGGCTTGCCAGGCTGGAGGTGACGTCGCGTTCGGTGAGGCCATATTGGCCGGCGCGCGAACGGTCGACTTCGACCTCGAGTTGCGGTGACCGGGCCGGTTGCTGGATGCGAGCGTCGGCGAGACCGGGAATGGTCGCGATTTTCGCCAGCAGCTTTTGCGCATAGCGGCGGTTGGCCTCGGCATTCTTGCCGGCAATCTGGATATCGATCGGAGCAGGCGCGCCGAAATTGAGGATCTGGCTGGTGATGTCGGCGGGCAGGAAGGAGAAGCTGACGCCGGGGAACTCACGCGGCAGTTCCCGGCGAAGCTCCGCCACGATCTCGTCGGTCGCCCGGTGCCCCTCCTTAAGTGCGATCAGCATGTCGCCATCCTGCGGGCCGATCGTGCCGCTGTTATTGTAGACGGTGTTGATGGAACTGACCGGCAGGCCGATATTGTCCGTGATGGACGCCAGTTCGGTGGCCGGGATGGTTCTGCGGACGGTCCGGGCGATCCGATCGAACCGCGCGGCTGTATTTTCTATGCGCGATCCCACCGGTACGCGCACATGCATCGCTATCTGACCGGAATCGACCGTGGGGAAGAAGTTGCTGCCGAGCATCGGTAATAGTCCGAAGGAGAGCAGCACCACGATCATGAAGCCGATCAGGAACGGTTTGCGCGCCTCGAGCGCGCGGCGCAGCAGCCCGACATAGGCATGACGGACCTTCTCGAACCGCGCTTCGAACCCGCGCTGGAAACGCACCAATGGATTGCGCGAGCTCGCCGTGCCCGCCAGATGTCCGTCGCCATGTTCGGCATGCGGTTTGAGCAGATACATGGCCAGCGTCGGCACCAGCGTGCGCGAGAGGATGAACGACGCCACCATTGCGAACACGACCGAGAGCGCCATCGGCACGAACAGGAAGCCCGCAATCCCCGGCAGGAAGAACATGGGCACGAACACGATGCAGATGCACAGCAGCGAGACGAAGGCAGGTACGACGATCTGTGCCGCGCCGTCCAGGATCGCCTCGACAACGCCCTTGCCCTGTTCCAGGTGCCAGTTGATATTCTCGATGGTGACGGTCGCGTCGTCGACCAGGATCCCGACCGCGAGCGCCAGCCCGCCCAGCGTCATGACGTTGAGCGTCTGCCCGAACATGGCAAGCGCCGCGATGGCCGCGAGAATGGCGAGCGGAATGGAAAGCGCGATGATGACGGTCGAGCGCCAGCTGCCCAGGAAAAGAAGGATCATCAGGGAGGTGAGAGCCGCCGCGATCGCCCCTTCATGGATCACGCCCTGTACTGCGGCCTTCACGAACAGCGACTGATCCCCCACGGGCAGGATCTTGAGACTGTCGGGCAGGGTGGCGGCGACGCGCGGCAGTGCGTCCTTGACGCCGTTGACGATGGCGAGGGTCGAGGTGCTGCCATTTTTGAGGACTGTGAGCAGCACCGACCGACGTCCTTCGACATGCACGACATTCTGCTGGGGCCCGCTGCCATCGCGGACATGGGCGACGTCGCGCATGGTGATGGTGGCGCCGTTCACCACCTTGACCGGCAGGTCATTGAGCGCCTCTATCGACTCCGGCGCGTTGTTGAGCCGCACGCTATACTGGGTCGATCCGACCTTGATGAAGCCCGCCGGATTGATCTGGTTCTGCGCAGCGATGGCATTGCCGACATCCTGCGCCGACAATCCCTTCGACTGAAGGGCGACGGGATCAAGGTCGATCTGGACCTGCCGTTGCCTGCCGCCGGAGGGATAGGGCATGGCGAGGCCCGGAATGGTGACGAGCTGCGGCCTGATCTGGTTTACGCCCAGGTCGAACAATTGCTGTTCGGACAGGCCTTTGCCGGACAGGGCGAGCTGCAGGATCGGCACCGTTGACGCACTGTAATTGAGGATGAGCGGAGGCGTAATCCCCGGCGGCATCTGGCGCAGGACCGTTTGGGAGACCGACGTCACCTGCGCGGTGGCCGTCCGGATATCCGCGCCGGGCTGGAAATAGATCTTCACGATGCCGATGCCCTGCAGCGACTGGCTTTCGATATGGTCGATATCATTGACCGTCGTGGTCAGAACCCGCTCATAAGGGCCGATGATCCGGTTCGACATGTCCTCAGGCGACAAACCGGAATAGTTCCAGGCCACCGCGACGACGGGGATCCGGATATTGGGGAATATATCCACAGGCGTTCGGGCAGCGGCGAGCACACCTATGATCGCGATTAAAATGGCCATGACGATGAACGTCAGTGGCCGGTGCAGCGCAACCTTGACGATATCGATCAACCCCAAGACTCCGTGATCGCGGCCCAAGGGCCGCTGAAATGCGATGACCTCTCCTTGGGAATGTCCGTGCGTGCGACGCTTGGGGGGCTATTTCCTGTCCCCGCCGGCGATCCCGGCACGATCTGGTTGCGAAACGCTACTCTTTGGTCCCTTTGGCGGCTTGGAATCAGGATGTCCAATATCTAGATCAAGGCTGATTGATTTGTCAGGAGAATTGATCGAGTGGATTTGCGTCATCTGCGCTATTTTATTTGCCTCGCCGAGGAACTGCATTTCGGACGGGCAGCGCAGCGCCTCCACATGTCGCAACCCCCGCTCAGCCAGCAGATCAGGGCATTGGAGGAGGAGCTGGGTGCGAGGCTGTTCGACCGCACCAGCCGGCGGGTGTCCCTGACGCGGGCGGGCGAAATGTTCCTGGTCGAGGCGCGCAAGGTCCTGGCCCAGTTCGAGCATGCCGGCAACGTCGCCCGCCTTGCGGAAGATGGGCGCGCAGGGCGACTGGGCGTGGCCTTCACCGCGTCGGCTCCGTTCGTGCCGCAGGTTGCGAACGCCCTCTATGCCTTTCGCGAATCCTGCCCTGGCGTCGAACTGGATCTGCACGAACTGGGGCGTGACGATCAGATCGCGCGGATCGACAGGGATGACCTCGACGTCGGCATCATCCGGGGCATAGACCCGCCGCGGCTGCCCGCCGGCATGAGGTCCCGGTGCCTGTTGCAGGAGGAGATGGTTCTGGCGTTGCGAAAGGACCATCCCCTCGCACAGGGCGGGATCGATCCCTCGATCGCTGATCTGGAAGGCGTCCCGTTCCTTCTGTATGCAACGACCAGCAGCGCCGACTTCAACGATCATTTTTTCGGCATGTGCGAACAGGCGGGCTTCCAGCCGACGATCAGCCTTGAAGTGGCAAGCTTTGCCAGTCTGCTCGGCCTGGTCGCCGCGGGTTTCGGCGTGACAATCCTCGCAGCGTCCCTGTCGCGCATCCAGGTCGACGATGTTGTTCTGCGACCGCTTTCATCGCAGGTGTTGAGCCGCTTGTGGATGATACACAAGCATCGCCTGTCGCCCTCGGCCGATCGGTTCCGGCGGACTATCCTGCTTTCGGGTGGAGAGGAGCCTTGATCCCGTTCATCTGGGGTCGGAGATCATAAGGATGCGCATGGCGCGAAGCCCGGCGACGATGTTATCGAAAGGAAATTCGGGTGACCGTCCCCGTCCTACCGTCGTTGCTCTCGGCGTGCCGGCAAGGCCGGACGCCTGGTCATGGACATGAGTTGAGCGAAGGATGATGCCATGCCCGGCGAAACGATCAGCATCGCGACCGGAACAAAAGTCTGCCGAGCAGCGCGAAGGCAGCGATCCCGAGCCAGCGGACCGCAAACAGTGCGACTTCCATTCCGACCGGCGCGGCGCCGGTTGAACGGATATAGGAAATGATGGCGGCCGCGAGGGTGACAGCCGACAGGAGCGGCCAGAGCGGGCGATCGGGCGATTTGCGCATGGTGCTATGGCTTTGCTGCGGATCGGTTCGGACGGCCTGCTTCCGCCCCTTGCCTATGCTCGGTTCATGGCGACAAGGGACTCCGTTGACTGTGAAAGGCGGAGTCAGTTGAGGTTCTCGAGCAGGGCAGATCGAAAAAGGGGCCTCGACAGAGGCCCCTTTCCTATGGCTGACCCAAGCTTAATAGCGCCAGGAAATACCCAACGAGAGCTTGTTGTTGTCAACGCGGATGCCGTTGGCGCCGAGATCCTTGTTGAGGCCCGCGCTGCCATAATCTTCGATCAGATATTCGATGCGAACCGAAGTCTGGGCCGCAATGCGGGTTTCCAGACCCGCGCCGTAAACGAGGGCGTCCTGCATCGTCTTACTGCTGTAGCTGTCCACACCGTCAAATGCCTGTGCCTTGAACTTGGTCGACTGCCAGCCGCCCCGCGCGTAGACGGCGGTGTTCTCGGCAATCATCGCGCCCAGGCGCGCGCTCAGGCCGAAGGATTCGCGAGCCTTGATCTTGCCGCTCACGCTGTCGACGCCATCGTCGAGCTGCGCCGAGATGCTCGCGCCCGAGAAGTTCGCATTGGCCTCGACACCGAAGAAGACAGTGTTCGAGAGAGCATAGTCGTAGCCGACATAGAGACCGCCGCCCACGCCATTGCCGCTCAGGCCGTCAAGGTCGAGGGTGGCGAAGCCGAGGTCGGTGCCTTCGGCTTTCACTTCATAGGCGTCACGGCTGATTTGGGCGCCGATGAACGGGCCGGAGAAGGTTTCGGCGTGAGCGGAGGTGGCTCCGGCGACAATCGCCAGAAGCGTAATAGAGAGTGTCTTCATGTTTCCCCTGAGTGGTTCGCGTTGATTATCGTTTCGGTTGCGACCCGAGGCGCGGATAATCGAAGGAAAGGGCGGTGGTCAACCTGCCGTGGCAATTTTGCTAAACGCTGTCCTCTTTCTGTAACAGGGTGAGAGGCCGTTCAGGGGCGGTCTGATAGCTGTTGCGCGGCAGGACCGCACGCCGTTATTGCCGAGCTTGATGCTCTTTAGAACGTTGCCTCCCATCAAGCTGTGCCAGGTCCTGGCAGGAGCGATGGCTGTTTTATTCAGTGCCGGACCGGCCCGCGCCCAATATGCCGATGACCTGACGGCAAGCATCGGGGTGGCGAGCGACGAGCGGCGCCAGGGCTTGAGCTGGAGCGATGGCGATCCGATAGTGCGTGGCCGCTTGTCGGTCCCCGTTTACGAGGGACTGAGCCTTGACGGTGCGACCGTTGCGCTGTGGGGCAGCGATCGTCACGCCGGCGCGGCCGCTGTGGTCGATGTCGGGCCAAGCTATGTGCGGCAGGTCGGGGCGTGGCGACTGACCGCCGACGCGCGCTATCACCTGTTCGTCGGAGCTTCCGGGCAGGGCTATGGCGAAATCGGCGCGGGCGCCGGCTTCTTGATGGGACCGATCAGCGTCGACCTGATGGGCAGTTATGCTCCGCGCCAAACCTCCATCGGCGGCGACAATCTCTATTTCTCGGCATCGGCATTTGTCGGCTTGCCGGGCACCCCCTTGACCATATCGGCCTGGGTCGGGCGATCGTCGGGCGGCGTATGTGATCCGGCAAAGGCGGCGCGGCTGAGGCCCGATGGCACCTATTGGGACCATGGCGTCGGCGTCGACTATCTGAAGGGCCGCTGGTCGGCGGGACTGCGCTACGTCAACAGCAGCATTGATGGGCCGAGCCGCCGCGACGCCGGCGCCAGCATGGTCGGGCGCGTAGGGCTGAGTTTGTAGCAGCATTGCAATGAGTGGGAGAGCGGGCGGCCGTCCGATGGTCCACTGATCCTCTTGTCAGGCGGCAGGTGCTCGCCTCGCAAGCCTGAGCTTCATATGCCGGCGCGGCAGGTCATAGCGCGCCATCGCTTGTTCCCCGAAGGCGTGATAAGCCCCGCTCGTCCAGCGAGGCCGCAGCCCGTCATCCTTGCGGCGCCAGCTTCATGAGGATGAGGCCGCTGATGATGAGGATCGCAGCACCGATACGCAGCGCGCTTGCCCCTTCTCCCAGCAACCATATCCCGATCACGAAGGCGCCGACGGCGCCAATACCGGTCCATATCGTGTAAGCAGTGCCAAGCGGCAGCGTCTTCATGGAAAAGGAGAGGAGCGCGAAACTGGCCAGCATTGTGACCACGGTAATCGCCGACGGGACGATGCGTGTGAACCCGGCAGACTGCTTCATGAAGAAAGCCCAGACGACCTCCAATAGGCCTGCAACGATCAAAGCTACCCACGCCATACGGCTCTCCACTGTGAGGGCCGGGCCGTCCCGGACTTGGCACCCAACGGGGTACGGGAACGTGGTCGCCGCGCCGCTCAGATAAGCCGCTTGCGCCGATCGTTCAATCCTGGATCGCGGCAATCGAGAATGCGAGCTGATCCCTCCTCGGCGACTTACGGACCGCAGCGAACCGACCCCGGTCGCAGGCACGGCCTCTGAGCCTGGTAAAATTCGCAGTAGCGAACACCCCCTGGGCCCGAGGTACTCGAAAAGAATGGGAGGAGTGCCAATGCACGAAGTTCCCTTTCTATGCTTTACGCTATATGGACCAATCCTACAGAATCCATGAATAGCGATTCTCTGGAAATAATCGATGGAAATGGACCGCTCCCTTTGCTGCAGGATCAGGCGAATGCCAGGGCATCCATGCCGGCGCGCGTCGAGCGCGACATGAACAGGGCCAACGGGGGGGCGTCCATGCGCGCTGCGTTATACCGGTCAGCAAGGTCGGATTGCCAACATATCGATGTCGTGATCAAGGATTTGACCATAGCAGGTTGCCGGATGCTGCTCAGTCCGGCCGATCTCGATGAAGGCGAGCAATGGATGATCGATCTGCCGGGGCTTGGCCTGCGGCCGTGCCGCATCAGGCGATCGCATCGCCGAGGTATTCGCTGCGAGTTTCAGGATCCTTTGGAGTTTGCCCAAATCGCGATGACCCGTAAGGCCGATGTCGCCGCTGGGGCGGCCGTATCCATGGTAGTCCCTTTTGGCGTCCGAGGCGTTGGCAAGGATGGCAGATTCTCGCGTTCACAAAGGCTTTTCATCATCATCCTTGCCGCCGCCGGCGCATGGATGTTGTTCTACGCAGCCGTCAGGCTGGGCGATGCGCTGTTCGCGACCGCATCCGTGCCGGCACCCACCCGGTCATGACCGGTCGGGAATAGGGGAAACGGTTCGGACCAGCAGGCCCCTCATCGCTGGGGCCGTCAGCGACCGAGTTTCGTCTTAACGGAGTTCAATCCGTTGGGCTGGAACAATTTCGTTCTTTTCAGCCCACAAGACGATTCTGCCCCAAAATCCCGGCGCCATACTTAGGAGACGCTGGTAGCGGATGGCGCCGGGATCCCTGACGCGGCGGTGCGACCCGAGGCCGGCTTCAGGCGCTCAGCGTGGTCGACGCTGCTGAGGAGGATCATTTTATAGATTCGGCAGCATGATGTCCAAACAATTATATGTTTAAATCCAGCATTGATAGGAGGACGCAAAAACAATAAAGTGATTCGGGAAGAAACCAGTTATAAGACTATCATGTCTTCTGCCGACCAGCCTTGCTGCGCAAGGAGATGGCGTTGCGTGCGCTTTGGTTGCTTGCCGCTGCACGCGACGGGCAGAAGCCTCGCAGAGAAAATATCTCCCGTCGTAAGAGGCCTGAAAGCCGGTGGCCTATGAAGACGACCATCTGACGGCCGCGACCGGCTCGGAAGAGCGCGTCATCCAGTTCCGCAGGATGAGGCGCCATGGCGAGGATGGTGAGATGAGGATGGCGGGGGGAATCACCAGGTCTGCGCTTTCCCGGAGGGGAGAGCGACAATGCGAGGGCGAATGATGGCACATAGATATCTGACCCGTTTTGGGTGGTTTTCAATGGCCTATGTCGGATGGCGGAATGATGCGAAACTACGTCTGGATGATGTGCTCGCCCGGTTCGGCCTTTCGGATGCGGCGCGCGACTATATCAATACGCGCGTAAGGCGGGCGCCCATCAGTTCTTTCGAAAGGCGGCGCTGGGTCCACATCCGCAAGCTTTATTGTGATCGGCTGCGCCGTCCTACCGGAAAGACGAGCAATGCCGGTATGGCGGGGACGCAATAGGTCGGGCGGAGGGATGGGCCGGTTCACACCCCGATCGCCTTCATCTGCGATGCTGCCCTCCATCCCCCATTTCGCGAGTCATCATCGAGGATATCGCGAGATGCGATTGCTTTGCAGGCTTTCGCGGTTCCTCGATCACCGGTCATGGATGGTTCATCTTTGCAGGGCAATAACGCACGAGCCGCCTGGTTACCTCCCCCCCCTCCTACCGGGCGGCCCTGAACCTCGGCCCCGTTGTGACCCTGCTCCAACGGGGCAATTTTCCTCAAATTTCACGGTGCACGAGGCGGGATGGCGAATGCGCCTTGCTTCCGTGCCGCTGATCGCAGCGAAGAGTCCGTCCTGGCAGCGTGCGCTATCTGTTGGCTCGCCACTGACGAAGGGCGAGCATCACGACAGCAACGGTACGCCAACTCTGAAACGAATAGCTGCAAAAGGATGAGAAAGCGTGTGACTTCCTTCTCCCTGCGGAGCAAGGTGGTAGATACATGCACGGTCGGGAGAATATTCAACGCAATTGCTGATACAGCCCTGGGGTGCGCTTACGCGAATGTCTGATTGCTGCAAGGGAGACCAGATCGGAGCGACAGCCGCGATCTGAATGCCTGCGGATATTTCAATCTTCTATTTCTTACTGACTGAATGTAGAGGCGCACTATCCCGGTTTTGCTGCTACGCGTGATCGTTGCCCGCTGTTGGTTCGGTCGGAAAGGCAATCGGACTTGTTTGGTGTGCGGAGGCAGACGAGAAATCCCAATGATTAGATCTGAGCTGGTCCATGAAATGCAGCAACAATATTCCGATCTTCCTGCAGAGGATGTGGAACGGATCGTCTCGCTGTTTTTCCAGGACATTTCGGACCATCTTTCCAAGGGTGGCAGGGTTGAGCTGCGAGGATTTGGCGTTTTCAGCACGCGCTCCCGCGAGGCTCGCATGGGCCGCAACCCCCGAACCGGCCAGGATGTACCCGTCGCCGCCAAAAAGGCGCTTCATTTCAAGCCAGGCAGGCAGATGCTGGCACGGCTGCAGGCGAAGCCTGCCGACTGAAGCTTCAGGGCTCAGGAAGTGATGGATTCTTTTCCCGCCCGTTGAGCGTATTGATGATCCGGAAAGCGGCGCTGCGCACCAGCCGATAGCTGCGGCGTCCCGTTTCTATGGCCCCGTCCTCGATGCCGCCTGCTGCCAGCTGTTGTCTCAATTTGCAGACATAGACCCTGATCACAGCAGCGCTCGGGGAGATGGTCCCGGCAGCATCCGCCAATTGCTTATGCGTGACATATTCCCCTGACTGCCGTAGCAGGCAAAGCAGAACGCCCGCCGCGACCCAGCCGTCCAGCGCGAAGCAATCGACAAGCTTCTGCCGGATCATATCCTCACGATCTTTCGCTTTGGCCGTCCTGCCCAAAGCGGCGAGCGCGCCCTGGACATCGGCTTGATCCTCGGTAAGCGTTACGTCATCTGCCTCATCCGCGCGCCTGGTCTTGCCGTTGCGAGGCGGCGACGAATTTGTCGAATCGCTTGAACCGGGACCAGACAGGATCCCGCGGATTCTTGCTATGGATGCTTCCAGTGCCTTAAATTGCTCCTCCAGGGCATGTAAATCTTCGTACGAGACGGATTTAACAATTGGTTTTTCTTCCTTTTTATATTTTCCGGATATAGCCAAATCTGTTCTCCGCTGAGAATTCGATTATTATTGTTCGATCTGCCTCAACTAATATTGTTCGGAACCAGGACCATTGGAATGTTCTATCATATTACTCTGCAGTCGGCGGCATCAGGGGCGGATTAACCTTCGAAGCAAGCTAATGCAAATGATAATCATGGATATCCAAACATTCGTATAGATCACGATGGAGTTACAATAGGAATCCATTTTCTTTGCTCAACGATTGTTACAGATTGCCGTCATTCGCTTTCGGTTCCTGCGGCACGATGCGGCATGCCACGGATTTCGGATCAATGGCTGAAATGCTCGGGGGCATCATGTGAGCAAAGGAGAGAGTGGGGAAAGGGGGCGAAGGAGACAGGGCATGGCGCTGACAATGAAAAGACCCTCCCAGGAGACTATTGATCTTGTGGGTGCATTGGGAGGCGTATGGCACGGCCGCTGTGCCATGTGCCGATGCCCTGCCCACGACGATCGCCGTCCCAGCCTGTCCATCCGCCAGGGCGACCATGGTATCCTGGTCACCTGCTTTGCCGGCTGTTCCCGGGAGGATGTGCTGCGCGAGCTGCGCCGGATACCAACCGGCCAGAGATTCTTCTATCGGGATGCGCCAGCCGCCGTACCGGGCGCTGCCGATCGCCTGTGGTCAGAGGCTGGCCCGATCGCCGGGACTCTGGCCGAGCGCTATCTGGCCAGAAGGGGGTTGGATGTGCCTGTGGGAGATGCGCGTTTTCACCCTCATTGCCCCTATCGGCCCAGACCCTGGACGAGCCATCACCCGGCATTGTTGCTGGCAGTCCGCGAGGGACGACGGCTGACCGCAGTTCAGCGCATCCTGCTCGATCCCAGCACCGGTCACTACCGCCTGAAAGTCATGCTCGGCCGCCCCGGGCGCGGCGCCTGGACAGGGGATCGTCCGGTATCGTCTGTGCTGGCGCTTGCCGAAGGGTTCGAGACGGCCCTGGCCTTTACGATTCTTCAGAAAATTCCGTGCTGGGCGAGCCTTGGCGCACGGCGAGCGGACCAGCTTCTGCTCCCGGAAGCACCTTCGACCCTCATCCTGGCGATGGATGACGACGAGGCCGGGCGACGTGCCGCAGAGCGTGCTGCTGTGCGCTATGCACGACCCGGGCTTGTCATCACCCGCATGATGCCTACCGGTCGCAAGGACTGGGCCGGAGTGCTCGAAGCCATGCGCTCGACCTGAGTCCCGCGATCCCCCTCGCTCGATGCGGGGCATGGGTCGGTTTCTCCCAGAGCATCGCGCAGCAGGATCGGATGCTTTGGGGGCGAAATCGCATGGCGCCAGAGTCGATCTGGCGACGTAACAGTCATGCTGCGTTCAGCCTGTCGCAATAATATCGAGCGATCATGCGAGGATGGAGGGCGCCCGACCCGGTTGTTTCATGGTCTTTCTTGTCCTCACGGCGCCTCGCACAGTCGCGCGACAGGCCGAACTCTCAAGTCCGGTGTCGAAGTCGATCCGGCGTCAGCGTCGGCTCTGCTTCGGAGGCAATGGAATTGCCTGCGGAGCAGCGGTCGCCCGTCCTCATTAACTGGCGTCTGACCGAGAGCCTCCATGGGCTCGTCGCGCCGTTACTGACCCGCGAGGCAAGCATAATGCGTCAACTGCCTCCTGGTCTATGGCCATCACCCCAGCGCACGGGTTGGAGATGGGCCATTTGAAGAAAGGAAGGTGGAACGCGTGCGACATATCTATACTCTGGCAGCCGCTACATTATTGGGAACAAGCACCATATTCCTCGCTGGGGGATCTGCGTCACAGGCTGAGGTCGCGCGGAAGGAAACGGCCCCGCAGGCGCCTGAGGGCCGCAGCGCGCAGGCGGCCACCGGTTTTGCAGATCTGACCGAACGGCTCGCGCCCGCGGTGGTCAACATCTCGACCCGCCAGCGCGTCCGGACGCCGGTCATCAACCCCTTTGCCGGAACACCTTTCGAAGACCTGTTCGGTGGCCGCGGCCTTGGCCCAAGAACGCGCGAGGCACAGTCGCTCGGCTCGGGCTTCATCATATCGGCCGATGGCTATGTGGTGACCAACAACCATGTGATTTCGCCTGGCGGCGGAGACGCCGAGATTAAATCCATCACCGTCACAATGCCGGATGGGGCGGAATATCCCGCAAAGCTTGTCGGCCAAGATGCCGCTTCGGATCTTGCCGTTCTCAAGATCAACGCGCGCGCGCCGCTGCCGTTCGTCAAGTTCGGCGATTCCCGCGCTGCGCGCGTGGGCGACAGGATCATCGCCATTGGCAACCCGTTCGGCCTTGGCGGTACGGTGACATCGGGAATCATATCGGCAGTCTACCGCCATACGGGCATGGGGACCGCCTATGATCGCTATATCCAGACCGATGCCGCGATCAACCGCGGCAATTCGGGTGGGCCGATGTTCGACATGCACGGCCAGGTCATCGGCATCAACAACGCCATCTACTCCCCTAATGGCGGGAGCGTGGGTATCGGCTTCGCCATTCCGGCTGAAATCGCTGCGCCCATCGTCGAAAAGCTCAAGAGCGGTCAATCGATCGACCGCGGCTATCTGGGCGTGCGCATACAGCCCGTGGCGGACGACCTCGCCGATGCGCTGGGCATTTCACGTCGCAGAGGCGCCTTCGTACAGGCGGTGGAGCCGGGCAGCGCCGCTGACGAAGCAGGCGTCCGGCCAGGCGACGTCATTGTTGCTGTCGAGGGCAAGGAGGTCAGGGCGGAGCAGTCCTTGTCCTACCTCATTGCAAACGAGGATCCTGGAAAACGCGTAGCCATGGCGCTGATCCGCGATGGCAAGCGCATGACGGTCCATGTCACGCTGGACCTGCGGCCAACGGAAACGGAGCTTGGCGGCCAAAGCTTCGAGCCTGGGCGCAGGGATAGACCTGGCAATCCATCGCAGGATCAGGCCGACTCTGCGGTGCGCGAGGCGCTGGGCATATCGGTCCTGCCGCTGACTCCGCGGATCGCGCGGCAATTGGGAACGGGCGAAAAGACCCTGGGTCTTGTGATTGCCAGCGTCGACTCGACTTCCGACGCGGCAACCAAGGGGCTGCGGCGCGGCGACATCGTGCTCTCGGTGAACAATCACCCTGTCCTGTCGGCTGGAGACCTTGAAAGCCGGATCCAGGAGGCGAGGCGGGCTTCGCGTGGCGCTCTTCTGCTGCGCGTTCAGCGCCGGGGCCAGCCGCCAGGCTATGTGCCAGTCCGGCTGCGCTAGGGAGCAGGGTTAAAGCCGAGCTTTGGGTACCATAAGGCGCCTATCTCCGACCGGCGGGGGGCGCCACATATTGCCCGATGCGCAAGAGCTGCAGCCCTGGTGCGCAAGGCCTTCAATCCGCGCTTTACGAAGCCGTCCTGCATGTCGTCGGACAGCAACGCACAGCTGGCCTGAGCCGCCACGATTTCGCGCGATCCGGACTCGTCAATACGCGACGCCGATTGGGCTCGGGGGCGGTTGGACCTCCGACGTCATGCGCTCGACCTGAGCGTCAGCGCCCCCGTCCGACGCGGGGCAGGCATCGGCTTTTGCGAGGGATCGCGCAGCAGGACTGGACGCCTCGGGTGAGTATCCCGCCAGGCGGCTCATGCCTTGGAGCGGCCTGGCGCCGGACTGGAAGGGGAGGGGGGATGGAGGAGGTGATGCTGCCAATGGGGCAGCCAGCCTGGAGACCCACCATGTCCGATCTCTTTGAAACGGTGAGCGCGGCCGAACGTCGCGTCGCCACGCTTCTCATTGACCGCTTGCGCGCCGCCCGCCCGATCACCCGGGCTCATCTGAACGAGGCCATGGTGGAAGGCTTTGGCGGCACGGATGCCGAGGGCCTCTGGACCCAGCGCGACAGTTTTGAAATGCTCGAACATGCGCTTGCTCACCATCTCCAGTTTGGCCCCTATCCGCTATGTTCGCTCGCTGACGTGCACAAGGCCTGCGATTTGCTTGACCGACTGCCGACCCAGACTGTCCGCAGCGAGGAGCAGATCGAATGGCAGCAATTTTCGACCCCCGTGGATCTCGCCGCGATTCTTACCCTGCTGGCCAATGTCCAGAAGGAGGATGTCATTCTGGAGCCGAGCGCGGGCAATGGCCTGCTCGTTGCGCATTGCCGTGATTTCACCGCGTTGCACCTCAACGAATATGCGCCTGCCCGTCGCGCCCGGCTTGCCCATGTCTTCCCGGACGCCCTCGTGACCGGTCATGACGGCGCAACGATCAATTCCACCCTCTCGCATGCACCGCGTCCCAGCCTAATCCTCATGAACCCGCCCTTTTCCCGGTCAGTGGGACGCGGCGCTGACGCCCACGCGGCTGTCCGTCACCTGCAGGCGGCGCTTGGGAGGTTGCAGCCGGGCGGGCGGCTGGTTGCCATCATGCCCGACTGGTTCGGCCCCAATGCCAGGATGCGGGATCTTTTCGAGACGACCCTGCGCGATGTCAGTGTCCGCACTTCGGTGCGTCTTGAGAAATGCTATCTCAAGCACGGTACTGCCATTGCGGTTCGGCTGTTCGTTATCGACAAGGTTCCAGGAAGAGCCATTCCCGCGACGATCCAGCGCGCATCCGTCCGGGACCTGATCGAGGTCCTCACGATCCACGAGCGAGGCGTGGTTGACGAGGTTCCGGCGCCCGCTCCAAAGCGCTCGACCAGTCCTTCGCTGTTCCGGGCCGTCAAGAGCAGCCGCGCACAGCCTCGGCCCGATCACAGGCCTGTTCGTAACAACGTGCTCCCGGTCGACTACACGCCGCTCGACACGCCGGCCGCACTGCTCGATCAGGTGGGCGTCTATCTCCCCTATCGTCCCAGCCGCATCGTCCTCGATGCCGCTGGCGAGCACCCGACCGCACTGGTGGAATCTGTCGCCATGGGCTCGATCGCGGCGCCCATTCCCGCCTACATACCTCATCTGCCCGAGAGAACGGTTGCCGAGCGGATGCTATCGGCCGCGCAGCTCGAAACGGTGGTCTATGCTGGCCACGCCTGGGAGCAGTTCCTGCCAGGCCGTTTCAGGCCGGCCAAGGAAGGCGTCGGTCTTGACGAGGCCGAGGACGGCCATGCCTATCGCAAGGGCTATTTTCTGGGCGACGGCACCGGAGCGGGGAAGGGGCGGCAGATTGCGGCCTGCATACTCGACAACTGGCTGCGAGGCCGCCGCCGGAACATCTGGATTTCCAAGAATGAGGCGCTGCTGGAAGACGCGCGCCGCGATTGGACCGCGCTCGGCGGGCTCCCCGCTGACGTCCAGCCTCTGGCGAACTGGAAGATCGATCAGGCGATCCCGCTCGAACAGGGCGTGTTGTTCGTCACTTATCCGACGTTACGCTCTGCCCGCGGCGATCATAGCCGCCTTCAGCAACTCGTCGAGTGGGCCGGTGGGGATTTCGAAGGCGTGATCGGCTTCGACGAGGCCCATGAAATGGGCGGCGTTGCCGGCGGCGAGGGCGCCATGGGCAAGAAGGAAGGCTCCCAGCAGGGCGTCTGCGGCGTGCTGCTCCAGAACCAGTTGCCAGGCGCCCGGGTGCTGTACGCTTCGGCTACTGGCGCATCGGACGTCAATAATCTTGCTTATGCCGTGCGGCTGGGGCTTTGGGGACCGGAAACGGCATTCAGCAATCGCGAACAATTCATCTCGGGCATCCGCAAAGGCGGCATCGCCGCAATGGAACTGGTCGCCCGCGATCTGAAGGCTCTTGGCCTCTACACGGCGCGCGCGCTCAGCTTTGCCGGGGTCGCCTATGACATACTGCGCCACGAACTGACGAGAGATCAGATCGCCATCTACGATGCCTATGCGGATGCCTGGGGCATCTTATGCGCAGCTCGCCATAAAACCGCTTATCGCGAGGAAGCGGTAATGCGGAGGAACGCGGCGTAGTCCTGCAAAGCTGCGGAACATTTCGCCACGTCCTTCACATTATTCTATAGGGTGTCGAGCCATCCCATCAGATTGGCATCTCGCTTCCACGAAGGTGGCACGTTGCTCGCCGCCGGGGCGCCAACCTGTTCCAGCGCCTTTCGTTTGGTCTCCAGATTGGCCTGAGCATAGTGATTGGTCGTATCGAGACTGACGTGCCCGAGCCAACTGCGGATGACGGTGATATCGACCCCGGCGGCAACGAGGTGGACGGCGGTCGCGTGCCGGAAGCTGTGAGGCGTAACGTGTTTTGACTGGAGGGTCAGCGTCGATTTCGCGGCTTGTTCCACGTAGGCGTTGAGCTTGAACCGCACCCCTGACGCCCCTAGCCCGCCTTATTCACCAAAAGTGTCCTGAAGGGTTGGCGGGAGTGGCGTAAGCCTCTGATCTGAATTAGGAACTGGGTGTCTAAGCCGAACCTGCCGCAGGGCAGAAAATGCCACGGGCCACACCCGCCATGAACGATGATATCGCAAGCTCATTTGGATTCCCAGCAGTCGGCCGCAAGAAAATCACAGCTGCGTTCGACGGTGGCCGGCTTACCTCGGATGGCGGTGTTCTACTGCTTGCACAGGCCGAGCGCGCGATGGGGATTTGCCAGCGCCTGGCGGCTTGTATTGCCGATCCGCGCGATCCAGCGCGGGTGATCCATCGCCTGGATGACATTCTGCGTGCCCGTGTGTTCGCGATTGCGTGCGGCTATGAGGATGCCGATGATCTCGATGCTCTGCGCGACGATCCAGGCTTCCGCCTGGCGCTCGGCAAGCTGCCGGAATCGGGCGCGGGGCTGGCCAGCCAACCGACGATGAGCCGGTGGGAAAATGCACCGACTACGCGCGAACTGGCCAGCATGATGGCCGCGATGATCGACATCTACTGCGCCAGCTATCCCGCCCCTCCGACAGCGGTCACGCTGGATATCGACGACACGTGCGACGTCGTGCATGGCTATCAACAGCTCTCGTTCTGGAACGGGCATCATGGGGAGCGCTGCTTCCTACCGATCCATATCTACGACACCGCGACCGGCAGGCCGGTGGCCATGCTGCTGCGCACAGGCAAGACGCCTTCTGGAAAGGAGGCGGCGGGGCACATCCGACGCCTGGTGCGTCACCTGCGCCGTAATTGGCCCGATACCCACATCACTATCCGCGGCGACGGGCACTATGGTCGACCCGAGGTCATGGCCTACTGCGATGCGGCCCGCGTCGATTACGTGTTCGGCCTGCCCACCAATTCAGCGCTGCGCGCCGATCCCGCCATTGTTGCGGTCGCCGATGCCTGCGCGGTCAAGCGCGCCCAGCGTCAGTGTCCCGTCCTGCGCAACTATGCCGAGACCCGCTATGGGGCAAAGACCTGGAAGTGCCAGCGTCGCGTCGTTGCACGGATCGAGGCCAGCACGCTGGGCATGGACATCCGCTATGTCGTCACCTCGTTGGCAACAGGATCGGCCGAGCACATCTACGACACGCTCTACTGCGCGCGTGGTCAGGCCGAGAACCTGATCAAGCGCCACAAGTCCCAGCTCGCCAGCGACCGAACCTCGTGCCGCTCGGCCAATGCCAATCAGATGCGCCTGATACTGCACACTGCCGCATACTGGCTGCTATGGCGCATCCAGCAGGCGATGCCCAGGACCGCTGCTCTGGCAAGCGCGGAGTTTACCACCTTGCGCCTGCGGCTGCTCAAGGTCGCTGCGCGCGTCGTAGAAAGTGCTAGCCGCATCCGCATTGCCTTCGCTTCCGCCTGTCCGGATGCCGACCTGTTCCGCGCCCTCGTTCTCCGGCTGAAGCCTGCGCCGACGTAGCCCATGCGGCAGCGCCGCAGAACTCCGAGCCCAGCCCTTCAACCCGAAAAGCCCATCAATCCGAATGCGGTGAAACAAACGCCAGCGATGCCGGTCGTCCGCGCAATACAGCCAGCCGCAGCAAATGCCCAGAGCGGGCCCGAAACCGAGCGTCGTGAATAAGAGAGGCTAGCGGTTCACCGTATCGATTGACGAAGATCCGCTCATCGGGCGCACGCGGCTGTCGCTCCAGTAGCTTCCTGAGCAATGCCACGGTTTCTGGCCAGAGCGGGCAGATGCGTTCCTTGCGCCCCTTGCCGTAAAGACGCACGAAGTTCGGTGCATCGAACCGGATTGCTTCGGGACAGAGGTCAAGCGCCTCTTGGATTCGCGCGCCACTGTTATAGAGGAACGAGAGCAGTACATGGTCGCGCAGCCCTTCGAGTGTCGATCGGTTGGGCTGGGCGAGGATGGCCTCGACCTCCTCGGGCTCGAGGTAGCACGGCGCGGAGGTGGGCTCCCGCTTCAACGGAACAGCCAGGACCTCTGAGCACTGCGCGATGTATTCCGGATTCTTGTCCGCCACGAAGCTGAAGAAGCTGCGGATGGCGGCCAGTCGGCAGTTCCGCGTGCCGATCGTGGTCTTGCGGCCATGCTCGGTATGATGAAGGAACGCGCGCACCTCGCCGGCCGAGACGTCGGTGAGCGTCAGCCGCGCGACCCCGCAGCCTTTTCGCTCCGCGACGAACCGAAGCAGCAGCCGCCAGGTGTCGCGATAAGAGCGGATCGTGTGGATTGACGCGCTGCGCTGCTCGGCCAGCCACTCCTGGAAGAACGCCCGCAACAACGCGGGCAATGGATTGCCTTTCCTCATGGCCGCGCCTCCGTGACAAGGCACGGGGCGCCGAGCGCGCGGAACCGTTCACTGGCTTCCTGCAACAGATCCTGCGTGACGGTGATGTAGACCAGCGTGGAGTGGAGATCCCGGTGCCCCATGTAGGTCGAGAGGAAGTGCAGTTTTTCCTGAGGGTTAATGCCGGACCGGTACCACTGGAGGATGCGGTTCACCACCATCGAGTGACGAAGGTCATGGACCCGCGGCCCGGTCCGGCCCGAAGCGGGCTTGAGCCCAGCACGGCGCATGACGTTGGTAATCATTGTCGTAACCGCCTCGGGCCTGTAGCGGTCATTTAAGTGGGCATGCCAGAACAGCCCTGATTTCGGGTTCTGTGGGCCGCCAGCGCGCCGCCTCGCATCGATGTACGCGCGCAGTTCGACCGCGACACTGTCGGATAGAGGCAAGATCCTGGTCTTGTAGAACTTCGTTTCCCGGATCGTGATCGTGCTTGATTGCAGGTCCACGTCACCAAGATCGAGCCATGCCAGCTCGCTTCGCCGTAGCCCGGCACAATAGGCCAGCATGATCATGGTGTAGAGGGTCAACGGCCGCAGCGGAGCGTCCGGCGACGGATAAGTCCGTGCGGTATCGAGCATACGCCGAACGTCAGCCGGGCTGAAGATATGCGGTTGCCGATGCTCCCGCGCTACTTCCCGCTCTGGCCGGGGATTGAAGCGCTTTGGCGGGATAGTCGGATCGAGGCGGAACCGCGCCTTGGTCAGGATGCGCGCCAGCTTCTGGCATTCAGCCGCGTGGTTGCGGGTCGGCTTGGCAGCCGCCCAGCTCGCAATCATTGCCTCAAGTGGTTGCTCCGCGAGGTCGGGACGGGCCTGAAGGAACCGATCGAACCGCAGCAGCCAGTGAGCCTGCGCTTCATATTGATATCCCCGGCTGCGCATCAGCATGACATGGTCTTGCATGAAGTCACCCAGCACGCTGCCGAAGGGCGCAGGCCGTCGTAACGCGGCCAAGGATTCGTCGGGATTCGGGGAAGCCAAGGCCCGCCAGATCGGCTTGCTTTGCTTGACGTTGTACCGACGGCGAAGTGCAGCAACAGGGTTGTCGGCGATCAGCCCGATTTCGACGAGGTGGTCGAGGAAGCGGTCGACAATGCAGACCTGATTGAGCAGCGTCGACAATCGCCAACGTTTTTGCATCTCCTTCAGCCAGGCGTCGAGCATCTGCCGGTCCACCGCCGGATGCCGGCGGGCAACATCTTCGAAGGTGCAAAGGAACCAGCGATATGTCGGTACGCTTCCCGGCCGGAACTGCGATTTTACCAGGAAGGCGTCGACGACGGTGCGATCGGGATCGTGCCAGGCGCTCATGACAGCACCTCCATTCCAGGCACCTCGAGTGCCACGGCTCGGAGATCATCTGTTGCCAGTTTGAGATAAGTATTGGTGGATTCGGTGGATCGATGCCCGAGCACGTCGCCGATGATCTTTTGCGGGACCGATGCCCGCAGCATTTCGACCGCACGTGCGTGGCGGAAGACATGCGGCCCCCGCTTTCCTGCTGGCACTACGCCTGCGGCGGCCAACCGACCGCGGATCATGCCGTACAGGTTCGTCATTGCGATATAGGGTGCGCAGGATCGGACGAAGATTTCCCGCACTTCAACCTGGGGCCGCCCAAGGCGCAGATAATCCAGCAGCGCTTCACCAACAGTCACCATTAGCGGCATGTACGAGTACGCGTTGGTCTTGGTGTGGCAGATCCGGAGGGATTCTGCGCGCCAGTCCACGTCATCGAGCCGAAGGCGGCATATCTCACCTTCGCGCAGCCCATACGTGGCAAGCAGCTGAAGTATCGCATAATCGCGTAGTCCGCGTGGCGATCTGTCCTCCTGCGTTGTCGCCAGAACCGCGGCGATTTGGCTCCTTTCCAGCGTCGACGGCACATCTTCGTAGGCATAGAGCATGGGGCCGATGATGTGTGGCGTCAGATCGGTCGGGATGCGACCCGTCCGATGCAGATGGCGAACCACCGAACGGAGACGCTCAGCGACATCGGCCAATGATTTGCGCCGTAAACCAGGCGCGCGCATGTCCATGTAGAGATCGATGTCCACGATGCTCAACGTTTCGAGGCTGGCGGCACCGGCCCGGTCGAACTGCCATCGCAGGAAGTTTCGCGCCTCCCACATCAGCGCCGCAATGGACGCGCTTGCCAAACCGCGCTCCTCGCGCAGCCATGCCTCGTATTCGCGGCAAATTTCATGTCGATGCTCGTCATCGGGACCGATCATTTCTGCGTCCGGGGGCCAATTGCCTTGAGCAAGCCGGAGGAGCTTGGCGATCGCGGTGCGGGGCAACATGTGCCAACGCGCACTGGGAGGCCGACCGTACTGGATCTCAAAATCCTGAACCGCATAGCCAAAATACTGATCGACCTGCTGCGGCGTCACAGTCTCGACCTGTATATCGCACTCGGCCAGATAATCGAGAAACGCGCGGGCGTAGAGACGGTGGTTCGCCACGACCACGGGATTGTAATTCTGTGTGGTGAGCGAATTCGAGAGTTCGGTGATCAACTCGTCATGCAACTTCAACATGATTGCCTCCTCAGCTGGTCCAGGGACCGCCGAGGTTCGCAACCAATATAATGCGCAGCAACTGCGCACACTATCATGGGAATTCGCCGGTTACGCCGCGCTCCTCCGCATTACCGCTTCCTCGCGATAAAGCCTGATCCATCGGAACATGGAGGGCGCCCTCGAACTCACCGCCGTGGTCGACGGGCTTGAACACACAACCCTCAACAGCGGGGCCAAGGCCTCGGCCCGCTCGCGCTTTGAATCGACCAAACAGCGCTTTTTTGGACAATTGCTTCTCAGCATGAAGCTGCCGACCGTGATCGGCGCTATCGACTCCCATCTCAAGGCTGGCCAGTCGGTTGTCCTGCAGCTGGTGACGACAGCGGAATCGATCCTCGATCGTCGGCTGGGCGACCTGTCCCCCGACGAGCGGGCAAATCTGGAAATCGATCTTTCTCCCCGCGAGTATATCATCGACTATCTGGAGCGCGCCTTTCCCATCCGCCAGATGCGCGTGTTTACAGACGATACCGGAACACCGCGCTCGATGCCGATGGTGGATGACAATGGCCATCCCGTCTACAATCCCGAGGCGCAGGCCGCGCGTGACGCGCTGATCGAGAAGCTCTGCGCGATGCCGCCGATCATGTCCGCGCTCGACGCGTTGCTCGAGCATTTTGGACATGACAATGTTGCCGAGGTTACGGGCCGCACCAAGCGATTGATCAGTGCGAGCGATGGGCGCCAGAAGCTCGAAAGCCGGTCTGCCCGCACCAGTCGGGCCGACGCCGCCGCCTTCATGGCCGGGAACAAGCGCATTCTCGTCTTCTCGGACGCCGGCGGCACGGGCCGCAGCTATCATGCCTCTCTGGACGCTGCCAACCAGGAGCAGCGCGTGCATCTGCTGCTCGAGCCGGGCTGGCGCGCGGATCGCGCTATCCAGGGTCTTGGCCGTACGCACAGGACGCACCAGGCCACGACCCCGCTGTTCCGGCCGGTGACAACAGACTGCAAGGGGGAGTTGCGTTTCACGAGCACCATCGCCCGGCGGCTCGACAGTCTTGGCGCGCTGACACGCGGCCAGAGGCAGACAGGTGGGCAGGGGCTCTTCGACCCCGCGGACAATCTCGAAAGCGAATATGCGCGCGCTGCGCTGCTTTCCTGGTTCGACCTTCTTGCAATGGGCAAGCTCACCAGTGTCACGCTCGACGACTTCCAGCATCGGACCGGCCTGGAGCTGGTGGACAAGGACGGCGTTCTCAAGGATGAGATGCCGCCTATCCAGCGTTGGCTCAATCGCATTCTCGCGCTGCCGATTGCGCTTCAGAACACTATTTTCGACGAGTTCCTCGCCCTGATCGAGACACGTGTTTCGGCTGCACGCGAGGCTGGCCGTCTCGATGTCGGCGTCGAGACGATCATGGTCGACAAGGCGACGCTCATTGAGGATAGCGTGCTGCGCACCGATCCGCTCACGGGCGCAACCTCGCATCTCCTCACCATCGAGATCGCCCGGCGCCGCAATCCGGTGTCGCTCGATCGGATCCTGCGGATCGCCGACGGTGATGGAAGCGCCGCCTTCATGATCAATCACAAGTCCGGGAAGGTGGCGCTGCGCACGCGGGCACGGGCGCTCATGGAGGAGAAGGAAGGAACCCCCATTCCCCGTGTCGAAATGATGCGGCCAACGCGAAGCGACTACATGCGTGAGCATGACCTGTTCGAATCTTCCTGGGAAGAGGTGGACCGGCAAGCTTTCAGCGCCATCTGGTCGACCGAGGTTGAGGCCGCGCGCCAGATTGTCGAGAGCGAAACCGTCCGTCTGGCAACGGGGCTGTTGCTGCCGATCTGGTCGGCGCTACCCAGCGATCACCTCGCCGTCAACCGTATCGTCGATGCCGAAGGACGGTCCTGGCTCGGTCGCCTTGTGTTCGACGACCATGTGCCCCAACTCTATACCAAGCTGGGAATCGACTGTGCCGGTGCCTTGCCAGTAGAGGCTGTCGCCAAGGCGGTGACGGCAGGCCGAACCATCGACATATCGCGGCCTTTTGCGCTCACAATCAGGCGTTCACTCGTCAACGGTTCGCCTCGGATTGAGCTTGCCGGCGCCCCCCATGACCGGCTGCCCTGGCTCAAATCGATCGGCTGCTTCACCGAAGTGATCCAGTATCGAACAAGGGTGTTTGTCCCCATGGGATCGGCCGAGGCGGTCCTCGGCCTGTTGCTCGCCTAGATCGTCGCGCCAACGCTGCTCAGAGCAGCATAAGAAAGTCCTGCCCGACCGAGCCGGGCAGGCTCTCAAGTTTAACGGTCGGGACAAGGCTTTCGACTCGCCAGACCTTTGGGTCGCTCCCCTTTCTAACAGATCAGATCCCAGAAGCCTTGTATGAATGAGACGTGTATCACCAACCCCGGTCCCGTCGCGCGGTCAGGGCAGCAGCTTGCCATATGGGCGCAGCACAAGCGTCTCTTCGGCATTGTCCAGTATCGTTGTTCGCCGGAGGCGCTGACGCGTCCATCGTCATACGCCTGACTGACGGCCTCCAACGGTCCAGAGCGGGGAAAGGGAAGAGGGAGCGGAGCTGGTGTCCGGGCTGATCCGGACGTTTGATGGAGCTTTCCCATGACCACATCCGTAAAGCTTTCCAAGCTCACGCTTTCGTCGATCAACGTCCGCAAGCGGCCTGACGATCTGCTTGAAATCCCGCAGATGGCCGCCGATCTCGAGGCGCGGGGCGTCCTGCAGAACCTGCTCGTCACACCCGTGAAGAAGCCTCGTGGCACGTTCGAGGTGTTTGATGGCGGCCGCCGACTGCGGGGCCTGCTGATGCTGGCGGAGCGCGGCGTCATCGATCCCGAAACCTATGACGTTCCCGTCAAGGTGCTGGTCGGCGACGAGGCGACCTTGTCCGAAACCTCGACCGCGGCCAATTTCCACCAGCTCAAGATGACTCCGGCGGAAGAATGCCGCGCATTCCAATATTTCATCGGCCTCAACAACGACATTGACGGTGTCGCCAAGCGGTTCGGTCTCACGCGCCGTTTCGTTGAGGGCCGCCTGCGCCTCGCCACCTTGGCCGAGCCGATCTTCGAGGCGCTGAGCGAAGGCGCGATCACGCTCGATGTCGCCAAAGCCTATGCCTCGACCGAAAATCAGGAGAAGCAGCTTTTGGTCTGGACCAGTTATGGCACCACCTATTCCAATGCCGACACGATCAGGCGGGTCATTGCCAACGAGACCATGAAGTCGACGGACCCGGTTGCAATCCTGATCGGTGAGGACCGCTATGTCGAGGCCGGGGGCAAGGTCGACCGTGACCTGTTCAGTGAGAGCGGCGACAAATGGGTCAATCCCGAGATCGCCCAGCGACTCGCCGCCGACGTCATGGAAGCCGAGGCCAAGCGTGTCGGTGAAGAACTCGGCCTTGCCTGGATTCGTCCGATCGCGTCCAACTACACGCACAGCGCCGCCGCCGGCCTCCATCGCGTCATTCTGCCCGCACCTGACCTCACCGACGACCAGCAGGTGCGGCTCGAGGAAATCTCAGCGCGGCAACAGGCGATCTCGGAAGAGATGGACGACGAGTCCCTGAGCGAAGATGCCTATAAGGCGCTCGATCAGGAATATGACGCACTCTCCGACGAGGAGCATGCGATCTACCATGTCGCCCCGGTGCTGCCTGATGAGCTCAAGCCTCAGGTCGGTGTCTTCCTCAAGCTTACGCCACAGGGCGAGATGGTGCTCGACACCGAATATTACAGCGAGGAACCTCTTCGCCTCAATGTCGCGGAGGACGCCGAGGAAGGGGATGAGGGGGATGCGGCCGGCAACCGTCCGGGCGACATGGGCCGCGATCACATGCCTCCGCCACCGGCTCCCGAAACCATCGCGCCGGGCGGCAAGCCGCTCAGCGCTCGCCTCTATGACGAACTCGCCATGCAGCGCCGCGACGTCCTGGCGGCCGCGTTGCTCAGCCATCCCGCGCTCGCGCTCGACTATGCGCTCTTCGTGATGAT
Organism: Sphingobium sp. JS3065; assembly: GCF_026427355.1. Lineage (NCBI taxonomy): Bacteria > Pseudomonadati > Pseudomonadota > Alphaproteobacteria > Sphingomonadales > Sphingobiaceae > Sphingobium > Sphingobium sp. JS3065. The sequence goes on along the minus strand of NZ_CP102666.1, from coordinate 262,366 downwards.
AGATGATCGCATGAGTTCGTTCAGCGCTTATGGGTCGACCATTCGCGCGCGTTCCGCGACCGACCCGGTGTCGGGCGAACAGCCGACGACCCGGGCGCGCAGCTATCTCGCCGAAGCCCATGACGGGCTCGATGCGAACTGGACCGAGCACAAGTCGGAGGTGGAACGGTTCGAGGCGTTTCGTGCGCTCGATGACGATGGCAAGGCGGCCTGGCTCGCCTATATCGTTGCGATGTCGCTCGAGGCAAAGCCCAGCTACCGTGCCGAACAGTGCCCGCTCCACAACCGTCTCGCGACGATCATGGAGGTCGATGTCGCAAGCTGGTGGCGCCCCACCTCTGCGAACTTCTTCGATCGTGTCAGCAAGGGTTCGATCCTGACCTTGCTTGCCGACGTTGGCGGCGCTGCGCTTACCGCCCGGCACGCGACGATGAAGAAGTCGGAGATCTCCGAATCCTGCGCCAGGCTGTTTGCAGGCGAAGCGATAGTAGAACCCGAGGTGCGCGATGCCGCGCTCGCCTGGGTGCCCAATGCGATGAAGTTTCTTGACAAGGCCGACGCGCAGGAACTGGTCGTGGCCGAAGGTGAGGGCGACGAGGACATCGGCGCAACCGCCGACGAGCCGGACGTGGTGGACACCGACGGTGCGGTTGCCGGCGACGGCATAGCGGTTCAGCCTGGCGCCGACATGGTCGCGCAGGGCGATGAGGAGAAGCCGGCGCTCGCGGCCTGACGCCTGACCTCTCCTGGATGACCGGCCGCCGGCGCTCCCCCGCGTCGGCGGCCAATTTCATGCATCCCTTCGCGCTCTATCGTGGGGCATGATTCGCCGGTTGCCGGCACAGTTGAAAGTAATGCAGTTTCGCATTATTCTATGGAAAGCCCGGAGAATGCTCATGACCACATTGACCGTCACAGCGAGGGGACAAGTCACGTTCCGGAAGGATGTCCTGAAGCACCTCGGTATTCAGCCGGGTGGCAAGATCCAGCTCGACCTCCTTCCCGACGGCAGGGCCGTGCTCAAGGCAGACCAGCCTCGGGGGACCTGGAAAGATATCGCCGGCATGCTCAAGGGGAAGGGCAATGGCGCCCGCCTTTCGATCGACGCGTTGAACGACGCAATAGCCGATGCCGGCTCCGATGCCGGTGCTACCGGGATCGAGCGCAAATGAAGGCGACGCTCGACACGAATGTCCTGGTTCGTCTCATGATGGGCGATGACGAAGCACAGCAAGCAAAGGCGGTCGAGGTTCTCGAGGCCGCGGAAGTCGTTGCCGTCAGCGTCCACAGCCTGTGTGAATTCTCCTGGGTGCTCGGGCGTAGCTATGGCGTCGAACGCGCCGACATCGCTTCGGCCATCCGGCATATTCTGGACCTGCGAAACGTCGTGACCAATCGACCCATGGTCGAAGCGGGGCTCGACATATTTGAGGCGGGCGGGGATTTCGCCGACGGCGCGATTGCCTTCGGCGGCCAGTGGCTCGGCGGCGAAACTTTTGTTTCGTTCGACAAGAAGGCGGTCAGGTTGCTCAAGGCGAACGGTCTCGAAAGCGTCCTCCTGACCTGAGCGTTGCGATCCGGCGCCGCGAGGAGAGGCGAGGGGAAGGAATTTCGGCGAATGGCGGAGCGGGAAAGGCCCGTTTCCAGGCCTGCCGAGGTACCCATGCCCAATCCCAAGCGCGTGAGCCGCGACGTTGCCGCTGAAATTACCGATCTCACCATCTGCAAGCTCAAGGAGGGCGTTCCGCCTTGGTGGCGTCCCTGGCGCTCCCCGCGACGGCGGCCTTCATCCCGTTGCCGGATGTTGACGGATTGACGACGTTGACGTCAATGATATCATGAGGTCAGAGTAGAATGGAGGCTCAGATGCCGGGTGCACTTCAAGTCCGAAACCTCGACGATGATACCATTCAGCGTCTCAAACGGCGCGCGGCTCGCCATGGCCGCTCGGTTGAGGCCGAGCACCGTGAAATCCTGCGTCAGGCTCTATCGGGCGAGATGGAGCCATCGTTCCAGGAACTCGCCGCTCAGATGCGAGCCTTGACCGCAGGCCGGTCGCAGACGCCTTCCGAAGTCTTGCAACGAGAAGGGCGAGACGAACGGTGACCGCGTTCGTCATCGATGCGAGCGTCGCTGTCAAATGGGTGATCACAGAGGAAGATTCGCAGCAGGCGAGCAGTTTGTTTTCAGGGTCGATCCTTTCGGCACCTGACCTGATCATAGCTGAATGTGGCAACATTCTTTGGAAGAAGGTCAGGCGCGCGCAGTTAACGGAGGACGAAGCATTAATGGCCGCTCGCATTCTGCAGCATATGGATGTCGAACTACACCCTATGCGCCCGTTGATGGAGAGGGCAACGCGCTTGGCGATGGATATTGGGCATCCTGCCTATGACTGTCTGTATCTCGCGCTGGCGTTGGAGAAGGGCATACAGTTCGTCACGGCGGATCTCGGCTTTGTGTCCAAAGTCCGTCAGACGCTTCCGGAGGCCGCGAGCACCGTTCAATCCCTGGCGGATGTCGCCGCCAAAGGGTTGCATTAGATGGATGCCATTGCATGACCACTTTAACGATCGGGGTGATGAGTGAGCTTGCCTTACCGGCTGACGTCCTCCAGCATCTTGGTGCCGCATATGGAGGTAAGCTTCGTCTCAGGCTGATGCCCGATGGCCGGGCGGACCTCACGGCCGGTCGGTCCGGAGGATCCTGAGACGAGATCAGCGGCATATGGAAGATCAGGGGAAACGGAAAACGCCATTCGATCGACGATATGAGCGCTTCCGCTGGCGATGGCGGCGCTAACTGATCGACCGTGCCCGCAAGGACGCCACTTGCCGCCGCCGATGCACGGCTGAGCGGTTCGAAGCGAATAGCGGTGCTCAACGCGCGCTCGCCCCCGCGACCGAATGAGAACTATCCGGGAAAAGGTGAGGGGGAGCAATCACGACGAAGGGGAGCGGGATGGGCCCAGCTCCATCAGCGTCGAGAACCTCCATGAACCAGCTCAAGCGCTCCAGCCGCGATGTTGCCGCCGAAATCACCGATCTCATCATTCGCAAGCTTGAAGAGGGCGTGCCGCCTTGGTCGCGTCCCTGGCGCTGCAACGGCGCAGGCGGTCGACCGCTTCGTCACTGCGGCACTCCATACAGTGGTGTCAATACATTGTATCTTTGGGCACTGGGCGATGCCGAAGGCTACCGCTCGCGTTACTGGATGACATATCGCCAGGCCGAGGCGCTTGGCGGCAACGTCCGTCGCGGCGAAACCGGGGCGGTCTCGGTCTATTATTCCTCCTTCAAGAAACAGGAGCAGCACCCGGAAACCGGGCGATCGGTCGAGCGCAACATCCGCTTTCTGCGCCATTACATCGTCTTCAATGCCGACCAGGTGGACGGATTGCCCGCCTATTTCTATGCGCCTATTGAACCGGTGAGAACACCGGGAATAAAAGGGGCCACGGATCGGCCAGTCTCACCGGATTAAAAAGGGGCCAGTCCTGCTAGACCTCCGTTTTTGGGCGGAGGTGGAGGATGAAGAGAGTGGAGCTTTATCAGAAGGTCCGCCGCGCCGTGCTGATTGACGGGATGAGCCGTCGCGCTGCCGCCCGGTATTTTGGGATCAATCGCAAGACCGTCGACAAGATGCTGTGCTTTCCAGAGCCAGCAGCGCACGGCCGGAGCGGGCAAACCTACAGCCGCAAGCTGTCCGGATTTACCGACATCATTGACCAAATCCTGGTGGATGACCGCAAGGTTCACATCAAACAGCGACACACTGCCGCGCGTATTTTCGAGCGTCTGCGCGATGAACATGGCTTCACCGGCGGCATCACCATTGTTCGCGACTATGTGGCGGGCGCCAAGTTGCGCAGCCGCGAGGTGTTCATACCATTGAGCCACAAGCCGGGGCATGCGCAGGTGGATTTTGGTGAGGCGGACGGGATCATCGACGGCAAGTTGGTGCGGTTCCACTATTTCTGCATGGACCTGCCGCACAGCGATGCGCCGTTCGTTAAAGCCTATCCTGCCGAGGTGGCTGAGGCATTTTGCGAAGGGCACGTGGCGGCCTTTGCCTTCTTCGGCGGCATCCCGCAGTCGATCCTGTATGACAACACCAAGCTGGCAGTGGCGCAGATCCTGGGCGACGGGAAGCGCGAGCGCAGCCGGATGTTCTCGACCCTCCAGAGCCATTACCTGTTCGAAGACAAATTCGGGCGCCCCGGCAAGGGTAACGACAAGGGCAAGGTCGAGGGGCTGGTCGGTTATTCCCGGCGCCACTTCATGGTGCCGAGGCCAGAGGCGCCCAGCTTTGATGCGCTGAACGCGCGCTTTGTCGAACAATGCATGGAGCGACGACAGGCCATCTTGCGCGGGCATGAGCGCAGCATCGGTGACAGGCTGGTGGCTGATCTGGCGGCCTTTATGCCGCTACCGGCGGTGCCGTTCGATCCCTGCCATATGGTGACGGGGCGGGCCTCGTCGATGTCGCTGGTGCGCTATCGTACCAATGATTATTCGGTGCCGACGGCCTATGCCCACCAGGAGGTCGTAATCAAAGGCTATGTCGATCGGGTTGCGATCATCTGTGGCGGGGAGCTGATCGCAGTGCATCCGCGCAGCTATGAGCGGGAGGACTTCATTGCCAACCCGCTGCACTATCTGGCGCTGTTAGAACAGAAACCCCGCGCGCTTGATCAGGCAGCGCCGCTCGATGGCTGGGTGCTGGCTGAACCGATGCATCGCATCCGACGACTGATGGAGGCGCGCAGCGGCAAAGAGGGACGGCGCGAGTTCATCCAGGTGCTGCGGCTATGCGAACGCTTCGAGCAGTCCCTGGTGGAATGGGCAGTGGCCCGCGCGCTGGAGATGGGGGCAATCAGCTTCGATGCGATCAAGATGATCGCGCTGGCCCGCCTCGAACAGCGTGTGCCGCGCCTCGATCTGCAATTTTACCCGCATTTGCCGCGCGCGAATGTCGGGCGTACCGATCCGCGCACCTACATGGGCCTGCTCTCGCAGGCAGGCACTCCAGCGACGGGAGTGGCAGCATGAGTGATCCCATGATGCCGCTGCCAGCCATCGAGGCCGAACCCACCAGCGTGCCGCCCGCTGTACTACTGGCCAACCATCTCAAAGCGCTCAAGCTGCCCACCTTTGTGCGCGAGTATGAGAAGGTCGCCTTCGAGGCCGCGCAGGATCGGGCCGATTACCCCCGCTATCTGCTGCGCCTGTGCGAACTTGAACGGATTGATCGCGAGCGCCGGATGGTGGAGCGCCGTATCCGCATGGCTCGCTTCCCGCACACCAAGAGCTTTGACACCTTCGACTTTGCAGCCCAGCCATCACTGAACAAGGCCTTGGTTCTGGAACTGGCGCGCGGTGAATGGATCGAGCGGCGGCGTAATGTCATTGCGCTGGGCCCCAGCGGCACCGGTAAGACCCACACCGCCCTCGCGCTAGGACTGGCTGCGTGCCAGAAAGGGCACAGCGTGGCCTTCACAACGGCCGCGGCGTTGGTCCATGACCTGATGGAGGCTCGCGACGAGCGTCGCTTGCGCAGCCTGCAAAAGCATCTGGCATCTGTAAAGCTGCTGATCCTCGACGAGTTGGGATATGTACCATTCACCGCCGTGGGCGGCGAGTTGCTGTTCGAGGTACTCAGCCAGCGCTATGAACGCGGCAGCACGCTGATCACCAGCAATCTGCCCTTCGATGAATGGACATCGGTGTTCGGCTCCGAACGCCTGACCGGCGCCCTGCTCGACCGGCTGACACACCACGTCCACATTCTCGAGATGAATGGTGACAGCTTCCGTCTCGCCAGCAGCCGCAAGCGCCAGAAGGACAAGGGGGAGGATAAATGACCTAAGAACGGGCGGCCATCGGCAGCGGGAAATCGGCTTCCGCTCCGCTCCAGCCGCTTCCCCGCTGCCGATGCTGCCCAGCCTCAACCTTGGGGCTTTTTGTTCAAACCAACTGGCCCCATTTTAAACCGGTGCCTGGCCCGTTTTTATCCCGGCGTTGACACGATCTTCATCCTGTCGTTCGACGAGGCCGTTTCGCATCCCGAGGATTAATCAGTCAGTCGCAAGGGACGGCTGTTTTGGGCGCGCCCATGGACGTGGCGGACGCCGACGCGCGGCATAAGCTTCACGGACGTTGCCGTGATTGGCGCCCACCTGGTCGAACCACCCGCCACAAACTGGCTCGGAGAGGGCGCTCGCCACCTGTCGGTTCTCCGTGTTTGCGCCTCGGCATGTCGCCGACGGCATCGGAACGGTGGCTATCAAGTCTTCAGCAGGTGATGTCGCCATTCAGGCGGTACCCGGGGAAAAGGGGAGGGGGAAGGAGTGCGCGAGCGAATGCACCGCTCAAATTTCCGGAGGACGCCATGAGCTACGATGTCACCTTCCGCTACAGCCAGGCCTTAGACCCGAGCGCACTGGCCACGATTGAGACCTCGCTCCACGCGATCCAGGCCGCCATCACCGATTGCCGCAATGCCGGGCTTCCTGTCGAAACCGACCCCGCCGTCATTCTGCTTGTGCGCCACCTGTCGCAGATCGGCGCACAGCGGACCGACGACGCGGATCTTCGCCGCGCCTGTGTCGCGCAGGTCGAAGAACTTCGCGGCAGGCCGATGCTCAAGATCCTGGCGGTCCGTGGGGTCGCCTATGATGCACCGGCCAAGCGCCTCTTCCATGCCCAAGGCCGGACGGCCATGCGCCATCTTGCAGCAGCTCTTGCCCTTGAGGACGGCAGTTTCGACATTCGCTCAAACAAGGCCGGTCCCGCCGTCTCGGGCGATGTTACGCTCCACGGGGAGAGCATCTGGGTCCAGCTGTCGCTTGGTCCGTTCGGACCTGGCCGCGAGGTCTGCTTTCGCAAAGTGCAGGATCGGCACGACCATATTGGTCAGCGCAACTATTGGGCGTCGGTCCGGGACCTCCTTGAACCTGAGCAGTTCGCAACGCGCATTCGTCAGGAATTGAGGCTTCCCGCATCCGCCCCAGACGCGCCGCGCCTGGTCGCGTGATACACACCCACGCCGCGAAGTTCGCTGCGCGCAGCCGCCGCATCACGACCTCAATCTTTCATCCTGGAGCCCGGTCGTGCGCGTCGTCTGCATGGGCGGCGCTCGGTGCGCAGATTGGCTGCGCGAGATCGGAGTCTTCCCATGAACGCAACCGCTTTTCCTTCGCTCCTGCGGATTCCCGGTACCATCCAGATTCACCCGCCGGCACCGGTCGTCCTTGCATATGGCATGGGCGTGGACAGCACTGCCCTGCTTGTCGAACTTGAAAGCCGCGGCACTCCGCCTGACCTCGTGCTCAGCGCCGACACGGGTGCCGAGAAGCCCGAAACTTACGACTACCAGGTCATGATAGCCGCCTGGATGGCGGCGCGCGGCATTCCCTATGAGGTGGTCCGCTATGTGCCCCGACGCTTCAAGCATTGGCCTCCTTATTACGACATCCTCGCCAATGTCCTCACCAACGCGACCCTGCCGAGTATTTCGCTTGGCGGCAAATCCTGCAGTCTGAAATGGAAGGCGGCGCCTCAGGAGAAGTTCCTGAAATCCTGGACTCCCGCCAAGGCCGCCTGGTCGCGCGGTCAGAAGGTCGTCCGTCTGATCGGGTTCGACGCCTCACCGCAGGACACGCGCCGCTACACCCATGCCGCCTCGATCACCAACGACCTCTTCGATACCCGTTACCCTCTGCGCGAATGGGGCTGGGACCGCGCCCTTTGCACCGCGCGTATCGAGGCCGCCGGACTTCCCGTGCCGCCCAAGTCAAGTTGCTTCATCTGTGGCGCCATGAAGCCTGACGAAGTCCGCACGCTGCCCGCCTGGTGCTTGCGGCTCATCGTTCTCATCGAGGCCCGTGCCGCGCCGCGCCTTCGCACCGTCGAGGGACTTTGGCGCCGTTCGACCAAGACCCGCCCAGGCCGAATGACCGATTTCATCCGCGCGGAGGCGCTGCTGCCCGAGACCGAGATCGACGCGATCATCCGCGATGCGCCTGCAGATCTCGTTCGCTTTCAGGACATCGCCGCCCTCGTGCCCCTGGCCGAGCGGCCTGCCATGTCCGACTGGCTGGAGACTTTCAATGCCGGTCGCCTCACGAGATGAAGCCATTGCACCTCCCTGGAACCGGGCCTGCGCCGATCGTGCGCAATATCCTCAAGCCTGAGCGCTACGCAACATTTCCCTTATCTTCTATGGTCGTCTGTGTCAGGATTTCCCGTGCGCGCGATAGTCCCACGGATGAACGGTTACATGAAAAGGCTTAATATTGCCCATTCCGAATGGCCCGAGCAGCAAGGCGGATTGATGATCTGCGGCTACGAATGGGGCGGCGATGGAGCCGCCAATGCCGGAAGCTCCTTCAACGACACGATCTCATGCACCTTCGTCAACAAGGAGTTGCGCTATGGTCCTGAGGCGCTGGATTGGCCCTATGACAAAAGGATCAGAAAATGGTTCAGCCTGTGGGGCCGGCCGCTCGACCATGAAAACCCTGGACCGTTTGAGAGATCCATAATCCAGACGAACTGGTGCGATACCCAGAACCCCCGGATGAACGGTGATTACACGCTCCTGTGGCAACCCGAGCAAGCCGCGAACTTCATGGGCCATGTCGCCTATTTCAGACCGCGCATGGTCCTGTTTATGGGAAGCAAACTGATCGACGCTCTGCAAGCCCCGGAAACCCTTGAGAAGTTCGAGGGTGTCGTTGGCAAATGCGTGAGCCCCTATAGGACGGTTCAGCGACCGTTCGACGGGATCCGCTTCAAGGTCGGATATCAGAGCTTTGAGCGTTGCGAAGTTGTCTGCTTTCCTCATCCCAGCGCGTCTCGGGGCCTCAGCGACAGCTATATCGATCTCTTTTCCACCGAGATCCGCAGTCGCCTGAACAGCTATGCAGCCCGGTTCAGCGCGCCCCTGTCCGCCGGAACCTGATCCCGCGCGTTGCCTTCACGGCGATGCGGCGCCCAGGTGAACGACGTTGCGCTCAACGACCGGCGCCTTGATCTCCAGTGCCTTGGCATACGCAATCGACAGACGAGGATATGGCTGTCATTGTCGATGACCGATCGCATGCCTCGCCCGATGCGGCAATGGCGGGCGATGACGTCGTTGTCGTTGCCGACGAGCAGCAGGTAACAGGTGAGGGGGGTCGAGCACCGGCGCTATGTCCATTGGTTTCCCCGGACAGATCTTCGATCGTCAACCCGACCTTGCCGACCTTGGCGGAGCGCGAGCAGGTTAACCAGTTGGACCGACTGCGCAGGCACGATCCGGTGCTTGAGGCTCGTGCCCCCCTTGCGTTTGCAGCACCGACGCGGCGCGAGCTTCATAGACTGAGCCCACCAGCTTGGTGGCATCTGCGGGATCGACCAGGCGCAGGCTTTTGGTCACCAGCGGCGCGCGGTTCGCACACCCTGCGTGGCATCGGGCGCGAGCGTCAGGAACCAGGATGCGTCGAGCGGGCGGATCTCGCTCTGCGTGGCGGTGCGACCGGACCGGCCGTCATTCCCCAAGGCCGTGTATCCCGAGCTGTACGACCCGCGCACGCTGCTTTGGTGTCTCCACAAGTCCTGCGACAGCGCCGCTGCACAAATCGCCGAGGCGCTCTTCTCGTTCACCAATCCAGTGGACTCGACGAGCGGAACCAGCCGCTGCCATCCGCATCCGCGTTATAGTATAGCTGAACCGGCCCAGACCGCGGCTTTTTCATCCATGCAGCGCCTCGGGCGCGGACAAGAAGAGGGGGGGTGAGGCCGCAGGTCCTCCGGTGCGAGTTCGCCCGCAGGCCATTCCCTCATGCCAGGAGCCCCGCCATGTCACTCCCCATCAGCGCGCCAGAAGCCGTCACCATCGTGCCCGAACACCGGCGCAGCGCCTTCCTGCCGGCTCTCTTCGGACGCTGCCATTTCTTCATGGCCGAGACGATGGTCTACAATTTCCTCAGTCTGCTCTCTCCTGATTATCGCGGTGGCTACTGGAAGTTCCTCGAAGCCGGCGGCCGCCCGCTCTATCTTGCGCCTGCGGGGCAGGAGACCTACCGAATCTGCTGCCAGGGCAATGGCTATACAGGCATGCTGTCCGCAGACGCCGCCGGCATCGTCGCCACCCTGTTCACCTTCTCGCATCTCTCGTTTGAGGTCGAGGACGATCACATCGTAGAGGTCTTCCACAGGCTGCGTGACTTCGCGGGCGACCACGTCGAGGCGACGGAGATATTCAGCGCCATCGACTGATATGAGGTGGCGCATGACCCGAAGATCGTGCGTGTATCGCCGGCAACCCGCTCAATCTCTTCCAGTCGCGCCACGTGGTCGTCGTCGAGATCCCCGGCAAGGACAGCATGGCCTTCATCATCAAGGCCGGTGTCACTTACCGATTTCCCTGCCGGAAATCCCATCCGTGTTTCGGGAAAGCAGATTCCCGGCCATCGGACGCGATCTTCCGTTCCGCTGCTTCAACGGTATCCCGTCAACGACACAGCTCATGGACGGACACCCGATTTGCGCGGAAGATGCAATTGCAGGTACGGCCGCCTTGGAAAAGGAGAAACCCATGTTCATGACTCGCATCCTGCCCGCTCTCATCCTCGCTGCCACCTCGGGACTTGCGCAGGCGCAGCCCGCTGCCGCCGATCGCCAGCCGGGCGTACTCTATAGTGGCGCCGGTCAGGAGCTGGGAAGGATCACGGTCACGTCCGCGCCGAAAGGTGTGATCCTGCGGGTCGAGGGACATGGTCTCCCGGCCGGATGGCACGGCATGCACTTCCACGAGAAGGCGGACTGCGGTGATGCAGCTTTCAAGAGCGCCGGAGGCCATGTCCATTCCACCAAGCCGATCGTACATGGCTTCCTTGTCGAAGGCGCCAATGACGCGGGCGATCTCCCCAATCTCTTCGTCCATGCTGACGGAAGCGCGAGCGCGGAAGTCTATTCCGCCCTGGTCTCCGTCGACAACCGCGACGGTCGGCCCGCGCTCAAGGACAGCGACGGCTCGGCCCTTGTCATTCATGCCAACGCTGACGATTATATGACCCAGCCGATCGGCGGCGCGGGCGACCGCATCGCTTGCGCCGTGATCCGCTAGGCCAAGATTCAGCGGCCTCGCACGGTCGTGCAATGACACTGCGGGGCGAAACACGTCCCGGGCATACGGTCCGGCCGAACGGCGGCGGGGTCGGTTGGAGAGGGAAGAGGGAGGGGGACCGGGGGAGCAAGTCCGCTTCAAGGAGGTCCCCCAATACCGCTTCCCGCCTTCGTCCGCAGCGAAGTCCATCCCGCCGCGATCACCAAGGTGACGCGCCTCTTAGGTCTACATTGCTGATCTGTCCTATTAGGGCCGTCCCTCATCAGCCGCGGTGTAGTCGCGGCCTCTGGTGCGTTGGACCTGGCCAGACGGAGCGAAGAGCAATGTCATATCGAGGCATGACCGCGCGGTCTCACTGCGCGCATGAACAACTATGGACTTTGTGGCCATCTTATATGACCAGTCATTAGACGTGACTATAAAGGTGATCTATGCGAGCTGAGACCTATGGTGCGGCCGACTTCAAGGCCAACTGCTTGGCGATCCTGGACCGTCTGGCGCGTCGCGATGTCGATCGGGTGACCATCACCAAACGTGGCCACGCCGTTGCGGTGCTGACACCGCCGCCGAGCGTGGCTGAGGCGGTCGAGGCACTGCACGGTTTCATGCGCGGATCCGTTGGCGTACCCGAAGGGTTCGATCTGTTGGCGCCCGTTCTCGATGAACCGCTGACCGCAAGCGAAGGCAAGCTTCACCAGTGACGAAGCGGAAAAAGCCCGAGCCAGCACCAAGGGCAGTGTTGTTGGACGCCTGTGCGGTCATCTGGCTGGCCAACGGCGATCCGATTGGCCCTGACGCGCTGGCGGCAATCTCGCATGCCGCGCTCGCAGACGGCATTTTCGTCTCTCCCGCATCGGCGTGGGAGGTCGGGTTGTTGAGCCGTGTCCGCGGCGATAAGCGGCCTGCCGTTTCCTTTCTTCCCGACCCGCACAGTTGGTTCGCCCGTTTCATGGGCGGTCCGGGGATCAAGGAGGCGCCGCTTCTTCCCGAGATTGCCATCGCATCGTCGCATCTACCTGATCCGCTGCACGGCGATCCCGCCGACAGATTTATCATCGCGACGGCGCGACATCATCAAATCCCAATCGTTACGCGAGACGGCAAGATCATTGACTATGCCGCGCAGGGACATGTGAACGTCATCGCTTGCTGAAGGCTATGGCACATCAATCGGCGGAACCAACATTGTCTTCCCTGAAAGCCCAGCTGATCGTGGTGACGACGCAAAACGCGGGGCTCCTGCAACGTGCGCTGGCCGCTGAGCAGCGCGCCGATCAACTTGAAAGCCGAAATGCCCAGCTGGTTCGGCAACTGCGCAAACTTAGTCCGCCCATCTCGATGAATAGCCCCCGAACTACCGGTTCCGAAGCAGAAACGTGATCGCGCTGTCCAGTCTCGCCATCCGGCGACGGCGCTTGGAGGGGAGAGGGAGGGTGATTGTGGTGATGCGCCGACGTCGCCCATCTGCACGCCAACCTATCAGGACGGCCTGTTTGCGGGTTTCCCCTGATCATACCGGAATCTGGATCACGCTACATTATCAGGACACTTCATTGTGAACCTATCGCCTGTTCAACAACACGCTCGGCGACGTTCTCGCCGAGCTGTTACAGAACGCTCGCCGCGCGGCCGCCACGTGTGTCGATCTCGATCTGCAAATAGATCATGGCGAACACTGCGCTCGACCTAAATGATGAATTGGACTATTTGATGGACCATCTATTCAAGGGCCAGGGAGCCATCGAAATGCGCGTGTCTGTCAGTGATGCCAAAGGTCAGCTCACCGAGCTTGTCCGGCGGGCAGAGGCTGGGGATGAGGTAATCCTGACCCGTCGCGGGCATGAGATCGTTCGCCTCGTTGCGATCGCTGCCGCGCCCGGACGTAAGGGCCGCCGCGCGCTGATGGAAGAAGCCCGGTCTGCGGCGGCAGCAAAAGTTCTGTCTGGCCCTACTGCCGCGCGGAGCCAGGACGATCTTTACGGCGATGACGGGATGCCGGCATGATCGCCGTCGATACCTCAGCGCTGATGGCGATCGTGTTGGGCGAGCCCGAGGCCGAGCAGTGCATGACCGCGATCGAAGATGCCGACACCCTTTTGATTTCTGCCGGAACCGTTGCGGAAGCGCTCATCGTAGCGTCCCGGCGAAATGTCGGCGACGAAGTCGAAGCACTGCTTTCCGGACTGGGCTTTGAAATCGTCGCTGTAACAGGCGCGTCGGCCCGCCGGATCGCGAGGGCTTATGGACGTTGGGGCAAGGGCGTACACCAGGCATCACTCAACTATGGCGATTGCTTCTCCTATGACGTGGCAATCGAAAATGATTGTCCATTGCTTTTCGTCGGCAACGACTTCTCCGCGACCGACGTTCGTCCTGCGCTCTAGTTCCCGCCGGTTCTGCTCCAAGCGCCGCTGGGACGCTATAGCCCATAGATTCAAGGGTCTCGCGTCCAACTGCGCGGGTTCTTTCGCCTTCTCCCGGCCCTGCGGCCAGCAAGGGGGGAGGGAAATCTGCGTGAGCTGTCTTAACCCATGGAGGAACGCGGTGTCTGACATCATCGACCTGGGCGGCGCGCCTGCCAACGGGAACTGCGCGCAGAACGGACACACCCCCATTTCGCGGCACTCAATCACCTCGAAGTCGCCACCTATCGCGCTGTTCTGACCGCCCGCGCGCGCGTCGCCAATCTCCATCGTGATCCGCGCATGGATGGACTGCAGCGACTTGGCGCCCACCGCGCCCTGACCCAGCTTGCGACCGACAACGAGGTGTCGGCCGGTTATGTCGGTTCGGGGCCGCCCAAGCGAAGCGTCTGATCTCGCCGAGGTCGCTGCAGTCGGCTTTGGGGTGTCGATCGCCAAAATTGCGCTGTTCTGAGCGCAGCCTCGAGTACGGAAGCCCTCGCGGGCGACAGGCAGGCATCATTTTGCGTGACCCCGTCTGTCGCGCGCGTGCCTCTGCTGAATCCCTCTGCGATGCTTGTAGAATGAGCGCTCGTTATTTTCTGATCGCGTCGCGAATTTCGCGAAGGAGCAGGATCTCCTCAGGTGTCGTTGCGGCCATGTCTTGGGGCTTGGGCATCAAGCGGTTGACGGCCTTAACGAGCAGGAAGATGATGAAGGCCAAGATCAGGAAGTTTACAAATACGGTCAGGAATTCGCCCCAGCCCAGCATCGCGACCCCTGCTTCCTTCAGGTCGGCATAGCTTTCGGGATTGCCCTTGAACCCAGCCGGTATCTCTCCAAGCCTGAGAAAATATCGCGAAAAGTCCGCGCCGCCGAAGAGGAAGCCAACCACCGGCATGATGAGGTCATCGGTCAGCGACTTGGTGATGGTGGCAAACGCGCCACCGATGATCACGCCAACGGCGAGGTCGATGACGTTGCCGCGACTGATGAACGCCTTGAATTCAGAAATCAGTCCCATGCCGGATCCTTTTTGTCATTGCGGATAATGGCAGCATGGCGTGCTGTTTTGGTCATCACAACCATCTATTTTCGACCCCGAAACAAAGCCCGAAGCCCATTCCACAAGCGGGGCCGCATCCTCTTGCACAGCTAGCATGCGCCGGCGCATTGACTGGCAGGTTTCATCGATGACGATGGATACGGCTGATCTCAGAGCATCTTGGCCTTCATTCGCTTTGAACGTGCGACCGGCTGTCGGCGAAGTTTCGAGCTGCAATCGCGGCTTGGGAATGAAAGCTCGGTGTCTTGAGACACCATCTGCGGTTCCCCGCAATGCCAGGCATGTGAGATCGATCCTTCCCAATTTGGCCCAACGAGATCCGAAGTCTGATCCCAACACCGATCCTCCCAATTTACCAAACGCGACTAATCCGTCCAGAGGCCGCGAATGGCGGACCTCGGATTTGGCGCTTAAGCGCCTGCTCGGCCGAACGGCCGAGGAGAGGAGGGGGGAGGGAGGAAGGTGCCTCGGACACGGTGCTCGAGAGCAGCTTCTGACGGAGACCTTCCATGAACATCGGTACGATCAAACAGAATGACGGCGGCATTTTTGTCGGCAAGATCGCGACGCTGACGATCGCGATGACAATCGCGCTGCGCGAGGTCCACTCGGCCAATCCCAAGGCGCCGAAGTATGAAGTGCTCGCTCTCTCGGCCTCGCGGGCGTGGGTTCAGGTGGGCGCGCTCTTTGAACTCTTCTCGAACGGCACTGGTGAAGCCTTTCTCAACGGCAAGATCGAGGATCCCAGCTTCGCCGCGCCGCTCTACATCTCGGCCTTCCGTCAGGACGACGACAGCTACAACGTCGTCTGGTCGCGCCCGACGCGCCGCCGCGATCTCGCCTCCGAAATGGCGCCCAAGGCCGATGACGGTCTCCCGCCGCTGCCGGGTGCCGACGAGACTGCCGGTGCTGGCACGGGCACGGGCGGCGAAGGCGCCGAGGCCGGCCTCGGCCAATCCTCGGCGGAACACGCTTTCGCCGGCTGACGCCGCCGGTCCAACTCCACGAAGGCTCTCGCGCCAACCGGCGCGGGGGCCTTTCGCTTTCTCTTGGCCGTGCGGCCGGCCTGGACGCAGCAAGGGGGAGGGGGATCTGGGCCTGCTGTCCGAACCATGGAGGAAGCGATGTCCGATATCATCGATCTGGGCGGCGCGCCCGCGAACGAGGATTGCGCGCAGCTCGGGCACACCCCGGATTTCGAAAGGCTAAACCGCCTTGAGGTCGCAGCCTATCGCGCGGCGCTGATCGCGCGCTTCGGTGTGCCGCCGGATGGCTGCGTCCTCAAGACGCTCACCAACCGCCACGACTTCGGGGTCTATTACACGCTCGGCCTCTCGGTCGATGCCGGCGCCGCCCGGCGGGACGCGCGCGTCGCCGCCTATGCCGAGGCCGTCCAGGACGGCCTTGCGACCTGGACCGAAGCCTGTTTCGCGGCGCCCGTGCGCTACGCCGACGGCGAACGGCCGATCGTCGAGCGTGACCGGATCGATGCCATCGTCACAGGCGCGCTCATTGCGACGCGGCCCGGCCCTGACGGCCGCTTTGCCGTGCCCGATTTCGAAACCCTGCACCGCAACCTCGCCGCCGCCTACCCTGCGAGCGCCAAGGCCGCGAACACGCTTCTTCAGGAGATCTCCGCATGACCGACATCCAGCTCGATCCCGAACATGCCGCCGCCGCGGCCCGCATCGTCGCGGAGATCGACGAACAGATCGACCGCGTCCGCGAGGCCGAGCGCCGCTGCAAGGCCGCCTTCCTCCCGCTGCTCGCCGAACATGGGATCACCCGCGTCGAGATCGGATATGATGGCGGGGGCGATGAAGGCGCGGTCGGCGACGTCACCGCCTTTGCCGGCGAAGACACCTGTGACCTGCCCTCCGTGCTTTGCGACCATTTCTCGGTCGAATGGGGCGGCGACATGGCGAGCCGCGCAATCCAGCTCGAGGATGCGCTCAGCGCCTTCGCTGAAAATGCCGCAAGCGACCATCACATCGGCTGGGAGAATGGCGAGGGCGCCTGGGGCACAATCGAGATCGACGTCGCGAGCGGCGCGGTATCGCTCACCCACAACAGCCGCTTCGTCGACTATGAAACGACCGAGACGGAGCTCTAGCCATGTCGCACTGCCATTATCATGCGCTCAGCTCGGTGCGTCGATGGGGCGGGGTGCCCGGCGACTATATCGCGCTTCATCAGTGGTTTGACGAGTCCAAGAAGATCCTTGCCGATCCGCGTCACCGTGCGCTGCGCCATCATGCCGAGGGCATCTTCATGCTCGAGAGGGTATTCGGGGTCACCATCACCAACAGCGACCACCGCGACGTGCCGGTGCGGCTGATTGGCGAGATGCATGTAACGGAGGATCTGGGGCGAATCCCGTCCTTCGCCGACTGGGCACGGCTCATCCAACCCATGCCGTGGATCCTGCGCGGCAACCCGACCGGGTCGCCGGGACTGGATCCGATACTTCGCCGCAGCGCCTAGAGACATGCCCAAAGTTCGCTGGGCGAGCCCGGTTTTGCTATCAGTCAAAAATAGACTGAGTTGATTGAACTAAGTCAGGAGCCAGTGATGCAAACCGTCAACATCCACGAAGCGAAGACGCATCTGTCTCGACTCATCGACCAGGTCGCAAACAGCGGCGGCTTCATCATTGCCAAGGCGGGCAAGCCGGTGGCCAAGGTCGTTCCTTTGAACGCGCCGGATGCCGGTCAGACGAAGCGCCTGGGATTCATGGCGGGTCAGATGGTCGTGCCAGACGACTTCGATAGCATGGGAGAGGCCGAGATCGACACCCTCTTCAGTGGCCAGTTATGAAGCTCCTCCTTGACACCCATCTGT
This sequence comes from Sphingobium sp. JS3065, assembly GCF_026427355.1. Taxonomy (NCBI): domain Bacteria; kingdom Pseudomonadati; phylum Pseudomonadota; class Alphaproteobacteria; order Sphingomonadales; family Sphingobiaceae; genus Sphingobium; species Sphingobium sp. JS3065. Next base: position 244,942 of record NZ_CP102666.1, on the reverse strand, counting down.
TGATCTGGGCTGCCGGATTCCCGGACCGAATGCCACAGAAAGCGCGCGATCTTCTCGACGACGTCGACAACGAGCTCTTCTTCAGCGCCGCGAGCCTTTGGGAGATCGCCATCAAGAGTTCATTGGGCCGCGACGACTTTGTCGTTGATGCCAGGTTACTTCGGCGCGGGCTGCTCGACAACGGCTACAGCGAACTGCCCGTCATCAGCGAGCACGCCGTTGCGATCGACGCTCTGCCGCCCATTCACAAGGATCCCTTCGCTCGCCTATTAATTGCCCAATCGATGATCGAGGGCATCACTCTCCTGACGGCCGATGAGACGGTCGCCCGTTATCCGGGGCCAATCCGAAAATGCTAAGGCCGTTGGACACATCGTGTGACATAACGACGAGACGCTTCGACGTCACCTATGACAAAGCGATGAGCACTCCCATTGCCGTTCAACGAAATGGCGTTGCCCACGTCGTGATGGTTCCGGCAACGGAGTTTGCACGCCTCGCTCGCCTCGACCACGTCGCCATGACCCCCGAGGAACAGCGGTGGCTGCATGAGCGCGCAGGAAGCGGTGACGGACGGATCATTTGGGAAACGAGCGGTCCAAAATGCCCTCCGCTACCTGATTGATGTCGCGCGCTCCGACAATGGCCAGGCGCGCCGCGTCGCCAATTTCCTGCTCGCCTGGTGGAACGGGGCCGACTGCGGCCATTTTCCGATCGCAGACCTGTTGGCGTCGATGTGACGATCGCGACGCACATGACCACGATCATCGGCTTTCTCGGTCAGCATGAGGAGACGCCTTCGCCCGCAAGGCCGAGATGATCGAGCATGTTCACCGCCGGCGCGACTTCAACAACGACTGAGCCCGCGCGGCGGTGGGCGGCTCGCTCTGCGGTCCCGTTTGCGCTATGATCGGTCCCATGACGGAACTCGACCCGCATACCTTGCGCGTCGCCGCCTCGCTGGTTCGGGGCCGCCTCGCAACGATCAAGCTCGACCCACGGATGGACGGGCTGCAACGACTCGGCGCGCACCGAACGCTCGCCCAGCTCGCCATCGATCTCGAGGTCTCGGCCGACCATGTCGGGCCGAAGCGCCGCCGCCGGAAAGCCTGAGAGGACGACCCTAACAATCTGCTGGTGATCGGCGTACACGACGCCGGGACGCTCCTATCCAGTGAAAGGGAAGGAGGATGCGTGAAGGTGATTCGATCGCCGACGCCATCGTGCTCGTGCACGACTGCTATCTCCAGGTCTGAATTCCCCGCGGTTTCGGCGCTTCACGGTTGAACCAATGCTCGGCAACGCTATGTGTATAAAAACCGAAAAGGATACACATCATGAGAACGAATATCGTCATAGACGACAAACTCATGGCCGATGCCATGCGCGCGACCGGTTTCAAAACCAAGCGTGAGGCCGTCGAAGCCGGCCTTCGAACCCTTGTGAAAATCCAGTCGCAAGCAGCAATCCGTGCCGCCCGGGGAACACTCCATTGGGAAGGCGACCTTGACGCGATGCGACGCGACAAATGATCCTTGTCGATTCCAGCGTCTGGATCGATTTCTTTCGCGGCAGGCCATCGCGCGAGACCGACATCCTTGACGAGTTGCTCGGCCAGGAACCGCTTCTCATTGGCGATCTCGTCCTTGCGGAAGTGCTCCAGGGATTTTCGGCCGATCGAGATTTCAAACACGCCTACCGTTTGCTGGGTTCACTCGAATTGATCGAGATCGGCGGTCGCGAGATCGCTCTTCAGGCGGCGCGGAACTTCCGATCGTTACGAGCACGCGGGATTACCGTTCGAAAGACGATCGACACGTTGATAGCGACCCGATGCATCGAAGCGGGCATCAACCTCCTCCACGACGATCGGGACTTCGATCCGTTCACCGAACATCTTGGCCTCAATGCGATTTGAGGCACGCCTACTGCTATTGGACCTTCGGCGTCCAGCCATGCGCAGCGAGAGCGCGTTGAATATCCATCGACACGACGCCTGGCTCCGCGCAGCAATACCAGTCCAGATAGCTGCCTTCTTTCCGAAGCCATGCAATCAGGTCACCTGCCGACCGAAACGAATAACTCACCGTGCCGCCATCAGCATGTTGCCATTCGACAGTGGCAAGAGCGGACCACAGCTCCACGGCTACTCCGCCATCAGCTAGGATCCGCTCTCCAAGCACACGGTCCAGCATCAGCGCAAACGCCTGTCGCAGTCGCGCAGGACGTGCACTTGCCACGCCATCCCAATCTCGTTTCTCGGTAAACACCGGCTGCATCTTCCTAATCGGACTGCGATTGCCGTTGTACAGCCCTGCACAATGTAGCGTGCGGGCAACGTGCAAGGAAGGCGCTCCCAACCGGCATCGCTTTCCTCGCAAGCCGACCAACTCCCCGAGACCGCGAAGAGCGGACCTCGGATAGTCTTAAGGAAGGGGGCGCTTAAGCGCCTGCTCGGCCGAACGGCCGAGGAGAGGAGGGGGAGGGAGGACGATGTCTCGGACAAGGGTGTTCGAGCGATCATCCAGGAGAAGTCCCATGAACATCGGTACGATCAAGCAGAATGACGGTGGCATCTATGTCGGCAAGATTGCGACGCTGACGATCGCCATGACCCTCGCGCTGCGCGAGGTCCACTCGGCCAATCCCAAGGCGCCCAAGTTCGAAGTGCTGGCGCTGTCCACCGCGCGGGCCTGGGTGCAGGTCGGCGCGCTCTTCGAGCTCTTCTCGAACGGCACCGGCGAAGCCTTCCTCAACGGCAAGATCGAGGACCCCAGCTTCGCCGCGCCGCTCTACATCTCGGCCTTCCGTCAGGACGACGGCAGCTACAACGTCGTCTGGTCGCGCCCGACGCGCCGCCGCGATCTCGCCTCCGAAATGGCGTCCAAGGCCGATGACGGTCTCCCGCCGCTGCCGGGTGCCGACGAGACTGCCGGTGCCGGCATGGGCGCGGGCGGCGAAGGCGCCGAGGCCGGTCTCGGCCAGTCGTCCAGCGAGCATGACTTCGGCGGCGAAGTGCAGGAGCCCGCGCGTCGCGGTCGCCGTCAGCGCACCCCCGAACCGGTCGAATAACGCCGACCGCACCAGCCAACCCCGCGTCACGAGCCCCCGGCGCGGGGTGACAGGGCTCGCTTCGCACCCCCTGGCGAAGCGGGCCCTGTCTTCGTTTGCTGCCTTTACCGACGTCACCGCTCGATCGGAGGCAATATTCATAATCTCCCCATTTTCCCTATATTGGGAACATCGATTGAGGAGCTCCGCCATGCCCGCCGATCGCACACCCGCTCTCACGCGGACAGAAAAGATCGCGCTCACGGACTTCCAAAACGACCCCGGACCATATCTCGATCGTGGCCGCCGCGCGCCAGTAACCATCACCAAGCATGGCCACCCGGATCTCACGATTGACGACGCCGCCTATTTCGAGCGGATCGAACGCGACAGATCCTGGCTATTCTCGACCTGCAGACCGTCCTCGCCGCCGACATGACGGCGGAGCATGCCGCACTCTTCCAGGCCACCCGCCCGACCGTGCAGGAACGCGCTTCGGATCGCTGGAACGATGACGCCGCCCCCCTAACGTCGGCGACATCCTCCACCACGTCTCTCTTTCGCCCTGACAACGCCGCTCACCGCGACGACGGCATAAAGACGCAGCCTTTGATGGTTGCGGCCGTCAAGGACAGCCGCGTCTTCACGGTGGCCAGCACGACCAAAGGCGACGCATCGTCCGCGCTGCTATTCAATGCCGCGTCCAAGACCCGCGACACAACGCGGGGGATCGACGCTGCTCCGGGACGTTGACTATATATGCGTTATCGTGCATATATACGAACATGCATATGGACGTCTTCGAAGCCCTGGCCGACCCGACCCGCCGCCGCGTCGTCGACGCCCTGCGGTCCGGCGAGCGACAGGTCAACGATCTGGCCGATGTGGTGGGAATCCACCAATCCGGCGTCTCCCGGCATTTGCGTATCCTGAGTGAAGCGGGTTTCGTGACGATGCGCCCGGACGGGCAGCGGCGTCTCTACTCGCTCGCGCCAGACCCGTTTCGTGAGATCGATCAATGGCTCGCGCAATATCGGCAGCATTGGGAGAAGCGCCTCGATCGCTTCGGCGCGGAGCTTGAAGCCCGTCAACAGCAGCAGCAAGACGTTTCAAGGAGTGATAAAGAATGACGGATCAGATCCAGTCGAGCATCGTCATCGAGCGCACCTATGCGGCCCAGCCGCAGGAGCTTTGGTCTCTGTGGACGACCAAGGACGGTTTCCAGTCCTGGTGGGGTCCCGAGGGTTTTCGGGCCGACGTTTCGGAAATCGACGCGAGGTCCGGCGGTGCTCTCCGCTATGAGATGGTCGCGGACTCTGCCGAGATGGTGGCCGCGATGAAGGACATGGGGCAGCCGGCCTCAACCGCCTGCAACGGCCGCTTCTCCGAGTTCCGGCCCTTCGAGCGCCTTGTTCTCACACAGGTCATCGATTTCATTCCCGGGGTGCAGCCTTATGACAGCATCATGGAAGTCGACTTCATACCCACAGCCGATGGCAAGGTTCGTATGATCGTCACGTTGAGCCAGATGCACGACCTGCAGACCACGCAAATGCAGCAGGCGGGCTTTACGAGTCAGCTTTCGAAGCTCGACAGGCGCTTCGGCTGGAGCGCCTGAGACACGCTGAGGCCGTTAGGTGGGGATCGATGCTGATATTGCCATCTGCTATCAAGGCGATCGTCGCCCGCGAAGCCTTTGCCAAGGGGAGCGACGCCGACCTCGAAATGCGGCGTCGTCTGCCGCCCGTTGCCGTGCCGCAAAGCTATCTCGAATTCGTCACGACCTGGGGATACGTCCGGTTCGAACTGCTGGACGACCCGTGCGAATTCACCTTTGCCTATGACGCGCAGGACGCCGCCACGAACCTGCGATCATCGGTCAGCATGTTCATGGCCGCCGACAAGGTCGCCCAATATTATCAGGGTCTCGTCCTCGACGTCGATGACGACCTGCCCAAGTTCCCGCCCATATGTTGCCGATCTGCTTCACGCCCGGTCAAAGCCATGCGCTGCTCGAATTCGGCGGCGTGAGCGACGTTGTGTGGTTCTGGGACTTCGAGGGCGAGCCGTGGCACGGCGACACTGGCGTGAACCTCGGTTTCGTGGCCCCGACCTTCCAGGCCTTACCCGACGGATTGCGCGTACCGACTCCGTGATATCGTATTCGTCCCGCGTTCCTCGACCAGGTCGCCAGGAACATCGCCATCGCGCCGACGTCGGTTCGCGAGAGGCCAGGCTCGCGCCTCGCGTCCGCGGTTGGATCACGCCTGCCACCTAGCACGTCGTCTCTCCTGTGCCGATCGCATCGGGACGGCCCCAGCCTTCCCGGTGTGCCCCTGCGCGGCGGCGACGCTCGCGTCCGCTGCACTGGCGCCGCCTCGCGCTACGGAACCGCGCCAAGCGATGAACGCACCCGTGTCGGACCCGCGGGAAACGCGGAAGCGCTCAGCCCGACCCCCCATTGCCCATGGCCTCGTGCGCCGTCCTGCAAACGCCAGGCACGCCGACCGCTTGAGGGGATGAACGCTACGCCCGGGCGGGGCCGCCGCAACCCCGGATTATCCGGCCGTGTTGAGGCCTGACGGCCTCTGCCCGCACCACCCGGAAAATACGGGGTTCCCCTGCGCTTCGCTCCGGTGCGCCGGCCCCTCCGACCCGGGCCTTCGCGATCGTCCATCCCAGCGGGATCGGCCCGCTGGCGCTTCGCAAAGGCACAGCATCATGAACAAGGTTTTTCTTTCGGGCCGGATCACTTCGGACATCACCCGCTTCGGCACCGACAGCAAGGGCGGCGTCAGCTTCTCCCTCGTCACCTCCAAGCCCGTCATCAAGGACGGCCAGGTCCAGAAGGACGGCAACGGCTACACCGAAACCTACGACGAGTTCCACACCGTCAAGGCCTTCAACGGGCTCGGCAAGTCGGTCGCCAACCACAAGAAGAAGGGCGACAAGCTCATGGTGGTCGGCGAGATCCGCTACAGCAAGAACGAGCGGGACGGCCGCACCTTCTACAACACCGACATCGTCGCCGAGGAAATCGAATTCCTCTGACCCCCGGACTGGCGGCCCTTGAGCCGCCCCCTTTCCTTTTCAAGGAGACGATAGATGTTCCAGCTTTCCAGCTTCGAAGAGATCGCCGGGGTCGCCCATGGGATCGAAGTCCTCAACCCCAACCTGGTCGCCCGCATCCGCCGGGCCGCCGACCAGCTCAACCCCCACGAGATCGCCGCCTATCTTGCAGACGCGATCACCGAGGCCGCGGACGCCGCCCATATCCGCTCGTTCGAGGAAGCCCAGTTCGGCGAAGCCAGCGCCGATGCGATCGTCGACTGCGAGTATCATGACGAACTCGCCGCCGCCTGGTCGCTGGTGGCCGCCGAGCATCAGCTCGTCAGCCCCGATCTCCTCTTCACCTTCGACGGGTCGGTCCACTGACCCATCATTCCTTTGTCCCCAGGATATCACCCATGTCGGCAACAGCACGTCTCCGCCGTCCCCGCACCCATGGCTACGGCATCGTTCTTCACCACCGCCTGGCTTGGTGGCTGGTGAATTTCCCTGACCTCGACAGCGTTCCGACAGGCGCGCGCAAGCTCTCGGGCCGGCTGACGCCGGCCCTTGCCGCCTGGCTGCGCGAGGAGACCGGCGATCCGCGTCTCAACGATGATGTCGGAGCCCTCCATCCGGGCAGCAGGTGCTGGTCGGGCGAATTTTCCGTCGTGCCAAGTGGCACGGCCTGCGATCTGTTCGATATCGACGCCCACCCCTGGGGGTCGGAAGCGGGTGAGCTCGAGACCATGCTCGCGCGGACGATGATCGATGCGACGCTTCGTCCGGTTCCATCAGGTTTCATCTCGGCGCTGGCCGCGCTGCCGCGCGAGGACCAGCCGGTGCTCGCCATTCGTCTCAGCGGCTATACCTGCTCGACCTTCGAACTGCTCACGGCCCGCTATATGCCGACCTCCCGGCCGCGCTCGCCGTGGCGCGACATCTCGGGTGACGCGGTCGGCGACAGCGGCAGCGATATCATCGGCTGGTGCGAGGCCGCCGACTGGATCAGGCCGGTGTGACGGCAGGCACCGCCGCGCGCGCCGGGCCCTTTGCCGGTCCCGGATCTGGCGTTGACGGGTTCGCCTTGTCGAGCGCGCCACCGACCTTGGTCGCGACCTCGTCGAGCGTCGCCATCAGGCGATTGAGCTGCGACAGATTGCCGCTCAGTTCGGGGCCATAGCGGATCGAAAGATATTCCCGGCCCTCGCTGAGTTTGCCGAGATGCTCGAGCGTGCGTTGTCGCAGCCGCAGCGCAGATACCGCGGGGTTCGCGGTGCGCTTGCGCAGGTCGTGCTGGTAACCCCGAATCTCGGCCGGCTTCACGCCCCGCGCCAGCAGCAGCGCATTGAGGTAAAGCTCGATCGCCTGGATCGCAGTCATCCGCGCCGGCGCCCAGCTCGACGGCTTGCCCCGCTTGCCGCGGCCCATCAGATCATGCGCCGCGCCGCGATATTCGTCGGCGAGCTGCCTAATGTTGTTCGGTGTCGCCACTTCGCCCGGATAGGGCTTCGATTCCCCCTGCATCGCGCCAGTCTATGACGCGATGCTGAAAGTTCCAATAATGTTCCAGCGCAAGACGAGATGGCACAGGGGCGGCGCATCCCGTACCGCGCTACGCGCCGGGCGGAACCCGGACTCTATTCGCTAAGCCGCGGCCGGCCTGTGGCCGACCCCGGCTAACCTCACGGAGCCGCGCGGGGCGCGTCTCCGCCCGTCCGGGTTACGATCCCCTTGCGGGATGGTGACGCAAGGTGAGGTTTTACACCCCTGTTCCTCTCTTGTGTCTGCCTAGTGTGGCATGCGGGGTTGGCCGTCCGTCAAGCATGAGCGGTCCCCCCAATTTTCAGTCCGCGCCCGCGTGCCGCGGACCCGTCCGGAAAATCGGTTCCCCCACTCCCCGCGGGGCGGCGGCGACCGGAGACCGGTCGCCGTGCCTGACCTCCCTGACCACCGCATGCCCCGAGGCAAGCCTCATCGAACGGATGAGTTTCTTGAAAACCTTTGGAGGCTCCCATGACCAAGTCCTTTGCAAACTTCGCCGATCTCGCCAGCCACATCGCCGCCGAAACCGGAGCAGACGAGCGCAGCACCCTCTATTCGGGCGCGTTTCTCGAGCATGACGAACGCGCGAAGCTGTCGCCGGTCCACGAGAGCGAGCAACTCGACATGCCCGATCCCGACCAGGCGCGCGCGGCGGTCGAGATGGTGATGGCGACGCTGTTCGATGTGTTCCGCGATACCCGGCTGGAAGCCTTTGCGGGTGACCTCGCATGGGGGTTCGTCAACAGCTTCCATGTCGTGGCGAAGCGCATCAGCGACCGCGAGGACGATGCCGCCAAGGAACTCGGCGATCTCGCGCGCAGCTTCGATCCGAGCGAAATCTACGCATCGCAGATCGAGGACGCCCAGCTCCTCTGCCAGACGCTGCAAGGGTGCCGCGACGCCATGGAATGCATGCGCGACCACGCCGCCGAAGTCTATCGCGTCGAGACCGGACGGCCCTACGCTCCGACGCGTGGCAGCCGGGTATCGAAGGGCGTCACCGCATCGATGATCGACGCGCGTGATTTTCTCGCCGCACGGGGCCGGGAACGCCGCGAGCAGTTCAACCCTGAAGGCCCCGTCGTCGCCTTCTCGGGCGGTCAGGTCTGGGAAGATCATGACCTGCTCTGGAAGGGACTGGACTCGATCAAAACACGCGTCCCGGAGATGGTCCTCGCGACGACCGCACAGGCCAAAGGCTGCGACGCGATTGCGCAGGCCTGGGCGGCAGCGCGCGGCGTGAAGGTCATCATGTTCCGCCTGGACCGCAGGTTGGGCGCCAAGGCCGCGTTCGTGCGCAACGATCGCCTGCTCGCCCTGAAGCCGGTCGAAGCCGTGGTGTGCGAAGGCAGCGGTATTCAGATGAACCTCGCACAGAAACTGCGCCAGGCAGGCGTTCCCCTCCATGTCGTGAAGCTGTCCCAGCAGCGCACCGCAGAGCGCACCGTCCGGCGGGCCTGAGCGCCCGTCGGCCGAGAGGCTCCGGCATCCGCCGGGGCCTCTCGTGCCTCTTTCTCGCGTGGTTCCTGCGGCGCGCCGGGCATCGAACCCGGCGCGCCGCACCCTTGGACGTGCCCCGGGACAGCCCGCCGCTGGCGGCCAAGGGAGGAAAGGAGGGCGGGAGACGGGCAACTTCCAAGGAGCCAAAGGCCATGTCCATCCTGTTCCGCATCGCCGTCCCCGCCGACGAGACGACCGATCCGTATGCGATCATCACCGCGCGGCAGCTCGCCGCCTTTCGGAGGTTTCTCCGCGCGGAAGGCGACCGGCTGGGCGTGGCGCTGCTCGAGCCCGACGAATATCTCGGCGACAGTTTCGAAGCGCGCGTCTGTCCTCTGGCTCTGGCGTCGATCACCGCCCGGTTCGACCACGAGCCCACTGTCATCGCGGTGGTGGAAGAAGCGCAGTTCCGTGTCCGTCGGGTCATGGTCCACCGCGACCGTGCGACCGCCGAAATCCGCATGCGCGTCGCGCTGACATCGGATCGGGGTCTCGAACTCGATCTCGCCTACGGCAACGCCTATGCCCTGCTCGAGGCCCTCGAGATCGAGGCCGAAAGCGTTGGCGACATCGCGCTTGATATGGCACAGGACCGGCTCCGAGATCCGGCCACGGCCGCCCGCGCAAGAGCGCGATGCGTCGATCACTATCTCCCTCGTCTGGAGACGCTGCTGATGACGGCACCGGACCCTGCCGTCGCCCGCCTCAGCTGGGCATGACGTCCGGCGTCTTGCGGCGGAGAAGTGCGTCGATCCGGAATGTTAAGGGGCTGTGAAACGACGCCGGGCGCGGTGAGGTCCCGGCTCGCTCGCGTGCCATGCGGTCCCGTCGGACCGCACGCCGCTACGCATTGCCAGGGGGGGGACCTCACGAGAGGAAAAATCTCTCACAGTTTTCCCATGATGTCGGGCGAACGAGGCCGCCTCAAGGACGGCGGGGCCCCACCATTTTCTTCGGCGGATCGGGCGGCAGTTCGTCCCTTCGGCGGCAGTGGCCGCCGAAGAAAATCGTGACCCCCACCGCCGCTACGCGGCCCGCTGCGCGGGTCCTTGACCCGGCCCCGCCCGCCCGACGCGACTGCCCCTGTCATTCAAGACAGACAGGAGCCAAACATGCAGACGATCACGACCGCCGCCGCCGACAACGCCGCCTACTTCGCCGCGGTCACGAATGCATCGCGCCGCGCCCAGCGCAGCTACTTCGACCAGCACGTCATCGAGGACAGCGAGCTGGGCTACCTCGCCATCGACGAGGGCGATTACGGTGCGCTGAGCCAGGCGATGATCGACCGGATCGTCTACACCGCACCGGGCGGCCTCATCGACGAATATTGAGGCCGGGACGGGGAGGGGCTTGGCGGCCTCTCCCCTTTTTTGTGTAAGGATCAGTCGGACATGAGGGGCATCGAGCCCCCCATGCCCGAGCCGCGACGCCGGGTCGCGGCAGGGGGTGGTTCAGGCGGTGAGGCGCTTTTCCACCTCGTCGATTCCGAGGGACCGAATACGGGTCATCAGACCGGACAGGCGCTTACTATCGACCTTGAGCAGGCCCGCTTTTTCGACGGCATGAATCGCTGCCTCCCGCTCCTTTTCCGCAAGTCTCTGCCTGCGCCCTTCCAGTTTGCGTTCGTCCTCTGCGAGCGCCGCGCGCTCCTGTTCCAATGTACGTGCCATAGGGGCCTCTTGGTTCACGCTGATCGGGCTATGAACGAGGGGTATAGTATCGGGGCCGGCGCGATGCTGGAAGGAAAAGATGAGGCGGCGGCTCGGCGGGGCGAAGCGGCCCAGCCGCCGGGCTCTATTCGCTAGGCCGCTGACCGCTGGAAGGAGCGGTCAGCGGGCAAGCTCACGGAGCCAAGGCGAGGCCTTGTCTCCGCCCGTTCGGGTCACGAACCCTGCCGTTTGTAAGGACCATTGATCCGCATCACTATGGACGGAAGCACCCGTCCAGCACGGCCCCTCTAGCGAACCCGGACTTCACCGAATGCGTGCACAACATTCCGTCCGCCGGACGGCCCGACACCCCGCCGGAGACAAGTCCCACCCATGAACCATGCGAGCCCAGGACGGCCCGGGGATAGGGATCAACCCTGGCGCAGAGTAGCACACCGAACGCACCGATGGTGCAAGAGTTCTGATGTAAATCCAGCTACTTAGTCGGAAATCAATCTGTGGGGCGTCGTGGGACAGCGTTTGGGCTGGGCAAAATTTCCAACAAATATGCCCTTTCAGCGTGATACGGACGAACACGGTCGAATGGCCCTACGCGAATTCCTTGCCGGCGCAGCGTCGATCCGATATAAGCAGCAACGCTTTCTGAGACCCCACCAGCCTCCCTGCTAGGAGGCCTGGTTTGACCACTCCCTACAAACACTGCACGGTCCGCCTCGACCGGGGCAAATATGACCGCCTGGTCGCGCTCGCCTCGGAGCGTGGCTGCACTCCATCCGACCTCTTGCGCGCAGCTGTCGACGGCTTTCTTGGCTCTGTCGATGTGCTCAACACGAGCAATCGTCGGATCGCACGGATCAGCGAGTTCCAGCATCTCGCACTCGACATCATCATCCGCGAGCAATTTCCCGAATATCGCGACCGGATCATCGTCGAAACTGACAAGCGTCTTGAGCAATATCATGGCGCATAAGGACATCCGGAACGACGGCCGACCGATCCCGCTCACCCACCACAGCGCGCGCGGCCGCGTGCAGCGCAACTCGGGGAATTTCACGCGGGGCTCGCAGCTTCTCACCCACGAGATGCTGATGTGGTTCTCGGGCGCGAAGTTGCCCTTGCTGCTTTGGTTCTTCGCCTTCCTCATCGCCTGGTCGATCATCGTGTCGATCAAGCTCGACGAGCATGGCTTCCAGCTCGTCTGCATGAAGATCTATTCGGCGCTGTGGAATTGGGTCGACCTCGATCCGAACAAGCGCGTCAACGTCACGCTGCCCAATGGCGAAATCATGCGAACCGTCATGAAAGCGGTCCCCTATATCCCGGAGGTCATCAAGGCCTGGGCCGTCGCGATGCGGGGTCTGGTCGGCGCCATCCTCGTCTCGACCTTCCTCACTATCCCGCTGACGATCTGGTTCGTCGATATCTCGCATCGTCGTGGTCGTTCGATCCTTCAGGAACGCCATGAGCGCGGCGCCATGCTCGTCGATCGCCCCGTCCTTCTCGCCGAGATCAATGCCCATAACCGGGCGAAGTTCGAAGAAGACGCCGCCGATCTCTTTCCGCGGCTTACCCCGGCGCAGGTGATCGCGCTGCCATTTCGCGCCCGCAAGGACGCCGGCATCCACCATCCCTACACGCTTGCCGGCATCCCCTATCCCCACCGCATGGAGCAATCGCACTCGATGCTCATCGGCACCACCGGCTCGGGCAAGACCACCGAGCTCAGGAGCCTCGTGTCGCAGATACGCGAGCGCCAGGACACCGCCGTTATCTTCGACCTTACCGGCGCTTATGTCGAAGCCTTCTACGATCCGCTGCGCGACACGATCCTCAATCCGATGGACGCGCGATGCCCGGCCTGGTCGATCTTCAACGACTGCCGCACGCACAGCGAGTTCACAGCCGCCGCCGCGGCGCTCATCCCGTCCGACGGCGGATCATCGGAACCCTTCTGGGCGCTCGCCGCGCGCACCCTCTTCATCGAAATGTGCGTGCGTCTGATGGAGCGCGGCCAGACCACCAATCTCGCGCTCGCCGAGAATCTGATGACCGCCGATCTGAAGCGCGTTCATCGCACCCTTGCCAACACCATCGCCGACCCGCTGACCGCGCCCGAAGCGGCACGCATGGCGGAGTCGATCCGGGCCGTCTTCAACACTAACGCCCAGGTCCTGCGCTTCCTGCCCGATGCCGGCGAGCAATTCTCGATCCGGGACTGGATCACCCAGGACAGGCAGCCCGGATCGATCCTGTTCGTCACCTCCAACTATGTCGATCTGCCGATGAACCGGGCCCTGCTGACGCTGTGGATGGACATTGCCATCAATCGGCTCATGACGCTGCCGCGCACCCGGTCGCTGCGCATGTGGTTCATGTTCGATGAGCTGGGAGCACTGCACCGCTTGCCCGCGATCGAGAACGGCCTTCAGACCGCGCGCGCCTTCGGTGGCGCGATGATCCTGGGCATCCATAGTTTCGAGAAACTGGTCGAGGTCTATGGCGAGCAGGGCGCGCGCAATCTTGCCTCGCTCGCGCGCTCCAAGCTCATTCTCGCCACCGCCGATCTCGACACGGCCGAGCAGTGCGCACGGTATATCGGGAACCGCGAAGTGCGGCAGATGGATGAGGCCTATAGCTATGGCTATAACAACACCCGTGACGCCTCGACGCTCACTCCGCGCAAGCAGGTCGAACCGCTCGTCATCGCCGACGACATAACCAACTTGCCCTCCATGCACGGCTTCGTGAAGTTCCCCGACGGCTTTCCGGCCGCGCGCATCCTGCTCGAGTGGAAGGGCTATCCCCAGGTCGCACAGGGCTTCATCGCCCGCCCCGATATTCAGCCCGTGCGGTCAAGGCGCGGAGAGGAGGTGTTCGAAGAAAAGGGGGCCGGGGAGGCCGGTGGGCGCGATGGCGCCGGCCTGGTCGTGGAAGAGGTCTCCGATACCGCCAATCTCGCGCGGGATCTTGCCGTGCGCATCCTGTCCGCCGAGGTCGAGGAAGAGCCCGAGGCAGCCGCCGATCGAGCCGCGCAGCGCGGGGATGACCAGGGCGATCAGACGGTAGCGCCCGCCGCCGCCGAGCGGGCGCAGACCGCGCGGGCCGGCGGGGAGGAACAGCCTGTCGCCAGCCGCGATCGGGACGACCGGCGTGGAGATCGGCATGGTCCCGCGCCCCAGGTCGAGGATCAGACCCTTGCCGAACTGCGCCAGGACTTCTCGGCAGGCCCGGATCATGACGGCATGGACATGGGCATCTGATGCTCTCGGTCGCCGCCATCCGCTCCGCCTCCGGCGCCGCGAGCTATTTCGCTAAGGACGACTATTACACGGTCGAAGGCTCGTCCGAGATCAGCGCCTGGGGCGGGGAGGGCGCCCAGGCGATCGGCCTGTCGGGCGAAGTCTCGAAGGAGCCGTTCGAAGCCATATTGAACGGCGTGCTTCCGAGCGGGGAGGGTGTGGCGCAAGTGGAGAACCGGCGGGCGGGTCTCGATCTCACTTTCTCTATGCCGAAATCGGCGAGCGTCATGGCCTATGTCGCCGGCGACAAGCGCGTGCTTGCCGCCAACATGACGGCAGTCAGGCAGACCATGGCCTGGGTCGAGAAGAACCTCGTTGAGGGGCGCAAGGACGTCGAGGGGCGAAAGGTGCCCGTCCAGACCGGCAACCTCGTCTATGCGCTCTTCCAGCATGACACGAGCCGCGCGCGCGACCCCCAGGCCCATATCCACGCCGTCATCGCGAACCTCACCCGCATGCCCGACGGAAAATGGCAGGCGCTCCATGCCGACAAGCTCTGGAGCCACAACAGCATCATCGGCTCGATCTATCATGCCTATCTCAGGGTCGAACTAGAGCGGGCAGGCTATCAGCTCGACATGAAGGGCAAGCACGGCACCTTCGAGATTGCCGGTGTCCCCAAGGCGGTGCTCGCCGAATATAGCCAGCGCCGCGAGGAGATCCTCGACCGGGCGACGAAGCTCGGCATCAAGTCACCCGAGGGCCTGCGCGAAATCACCCAGCGCTCACGCGACCCCAAGCTCCAGGTCGAGGATCGCGAAGCCCTCAAGCAGGAGTGGGCGGACCGTGCCGCCGCGCACGGGTTCGACGGCAAGGACCTGCGCGCGGCCGCGGAAGCCCGCGCCGGGATGAGCTCGCGCGACAGCGCGATCGAGCGCGGCTACCGGGCGATCACCGACGCCATTGCGGTCGCACGGGGCAGGGTCGGCGAATTCCTGCGCCCGCGCGATCCCCTCGTGGATCACGGTCTTGCCCGCGCTGTCCGATCGCCGGACGAAGCCCGGACGCAGCTCGCGGTCGCCTCGGCGGTGCGCATCCTGTCCGAACGCGAGGCGGCCTGGCCGCTCAACAAGCTCGGCGCGACCGCGCTCGATCTGGGATTGAAGGGCGTGACGATGGCGTCCGTCGAGCAAAGGATCGAGCGGCTCATCCAGGGTCGCCGGCTCATCCCCGGCGTCGCCACGGCCGTCGACCGGACGGGCCGGATGGTGACCACACCGGAAGCCCTGCGCACGGAGGAACGGATCCTTGCCGCTGTCGAGCAGGGCAGGGGCCTGGCCGCCCCGATCGTACCGGCGACCGATGCCGTCTCCCGGCTGCAGGCGGCCGCGGACCGCCCCCTCAATCCCGGCCAGCTCGCGGCCGCGACCCTGATCCTCACCTCGGCCGACCGCACGGTCTCGGTGCAGGGCGTCGCCGGCGCCGGCAAGTCGACGATGCTCGGCGCGGTCGCGCGCGTGGCGGAGGCCGAAGGGCGCGTCATCACCGGTCTTGCCTTCCAGAACAAGATGGTCGCGGACCTCTCGGAAGGCGCCGGCATCAAGGCGCAGACCATCGCGTCGTTCGTGCTTGCCAACGAGCGGTTCATCGCCGAGCGCGGTACCCCGCGCTTCGAGGCCGCGCGCGAGAAGTTCGCCGGCACGATGCTGGTCGCCGACGAAACTTCGATGGTCTCGTCGGCCGATATGCTGAAACTCCACCAGATCAGTGAGGCGCTGGGCGTCGACAAGCTCGTCCTGGTCGGCGATCGGCAGCAGCTCTCCTCGATCGATGCCGGCAAGGCCTTCGCGATGATCCAGGCAGGCGGCGGCACCATGGCGCGCATGGATCAGAATATCCGCCAGCGTACCGATCTGCTGCGCACCGTTGCCGCGCTCGCCAATGTCGGCAAAGCCAGCGCCGCGATGAAGGTGCTGGGCGACCGGGTCGTCGAGTCCGGCGCCCCGGCGGAGCAGGCGGCCGACATGTGGCTCGCGCTTGGCGCTGCCGATCGCGAGGTAACGGCGGTCTTCGCCTCAGGGCGCGACGCGCGCGCGACCATCAACCAGCGGATCCAGGACGGCCTGGTCGCGGAAGGGTCGGTGAAGGGGCCTTCGGTTCACCTCACCGTCTACGAGCGGGTCAACACGACCCGTGAGGAGCTGCGCTACGCCTCGACCTACCGGGCCGGGCAGACGCTCGAGGTGGGGCGCGGCGGCGCGCAGGATGTCGGCCTCAAGGGCGGCCGCTACGACGTGCTCAAAGTCCACGCTAACGGCAAGGTCGATCTGGCCGATGGGCGCCGCAAGATCCGGTTCGATCCCCAGAAGCTCTCCCCGACCGAGCAGCGCGACCGGCTCCAACTGGCCGGGAAGAAGAGCATCGAACTGCGCGAGGGTGACCGCATCCGCTGGACCGCCAACGACAAGGATCGGGGGCTCCTCAATGCAGCGATGGCGCGGGTTGTCGGGATCGATGAGGACGGCGTTCGCGTCGAGACCGCGGACAAGCAAACCCTCACACTCGGCCTCGGCGACCCCATGCTCTCGCGGCTCGACCTTGCCTACAGCCTCAACATGCACATGGCGCAGGGCATCACCACCGACAAGGCGATCACCGTCATGTCGTCGCACGAGCGGCACCTTTCGAACCAGCGCCTGTTCAACGTCGGCGTCACGCGCGTGCGCGACGAACTGACCTTGGTGGTCGACGACAGGGAGAAGCTCGAACGGCAGCTCGACCGCAACCTCGGCAACAAGACATCCGCCCTCGAAACCCTGGGTCGGCTCGATATCGACGGGAAGAAGGGACCCTCGTCCCAGCCGTCGGTGCCGTTCGATCCCGGCCCCATCGATGGGATGGATCTGCCCGATCTGCCGCCGCTCCCAAGCGATCTGCCGCCTCTGTCGCCTGGCCCGGCACACTCGGCCGAGGAGGCGAAGGCGCCGCCGCCCGATCTCAAACCCGATCGGCGTGACCAATTGCCGCCGCTGCCCGAACGCAGCCTTGGCCTCGACTTGTGATGCGAAGCGGCCGGCACGGCGCCGGGTGAGATGAAGGAGGACATGATGGGTCGGGAATTTGAACGAGCCGGCAAGTTGGGCAGCGAGCGCACGACCGAGACGTGCGTCGAGTGCCCCGGCGCCGACCGGCGCGACCTGCCGATAACGCAAGGCGGATGAGGTGGAACTCAGCATTTACCGATCACTGCTCGAGCGCGGCACGCGCAGCCGCGCCGAGGGGCGCTGAAATGGATGAATTGAGAACGCGAACCATGGAAACTTTGAACATCGGCGGCCCTATGGAGCGTGCGATCCTGCCGGTTGTTATCCTTGCGGGCGCGCTGTGAATCCTTCTCGCGCTGCTGTTGGGAGGGGGTGGTTCCATCCGGCTCGCCCCGGTCGCCAAGCCGTTCATGACCGGCCGGGAAGAGGCCATGCTGATCGTGTTGGAGGAGATATTCCCGATGTACCGCTTCCATGCACAGGTCGCGATGGGCGCTCTTCTCAAGGCTCCCGCATCAATCGGGCGCCGGGCGACATCTGCGGATCGCAACGCCTTCTCGCAGAAGATCGTCGATTTCGTGGTGCAGGATCCCACGACCGGTCGTGTCGTCGCCCTGATCGAGGTTGATGACGGCTCCCACAATGCAGCGCGCGACCGGATCCGCGATACGATGACAGGCGCCGCCGGTTACCGGCCCTTCCGGATACCGGCGTCCGTTCGTCCGACCATTCCGGCAGTACTCAGAATCGTCCACCCACTTCGTGAAGACTTGGTGCAGGGGCGGCGCCAGGACTAATTTACCATAAGGATAGATGACTGCCTCGGGCCTGGCCCCACATCAAGCGTTGGCTCTGGTCACACGCCTCGCGCAAGAAGGTAGAGGCTTGACGAAGCGGCGGGATATTGATGCACTTCAAACTGAGTGACAACCCGCTGGGAGGCATGCTCATGTATAATCATATACTCATTTCAACTGACGGATCGGAAACTGCCCAGAAGGGCGTGGATCATGGTCTTGCCTTGGCCAAGGCCCTGGGTGTCAATGTCACCATCATGACCGTTACCGAACGCTTTCCCGTATATTCAAGTGGAGTGGGTTACGATCTCGCTTGGAGCGAGGCTGCACTGACCGAATATGCTGAGGGACAGAAAAGCGCAGCCGAGGGCATCCTCGCTAGCGCGAAGGACTCGGCCGAGCGGCTCGGAGTAACCACAGAAATCCTCCATGTGCCTGACGCGGAGGTTGCCGAGGCAATAATCGCTGTGGCCAAGGAGCGCAATTGCGGACTTATCGTGATGGCGTCGCATGGACGCAGAGGATTGGGTCGGCTGATGCTCGGCAGCAAGGCATTCGAAGTGCTGACCCACAGCGTGATCCCGGTGCTCGTGGTGCGCTGACCTCATTTTGAACGAGCTCGGGCGCCATATCCAGCCTTCCTACCCTTATCGCGCCGAGCATGCAGACGCTTGCACAATGAATTTGCGTTGCTCTGGCTTGGCGACGTAGCGATTTTGTCCGCAATATTTCTTGGCTGAACACCGATAGAGAAGAACATATAGTAGAAGTTTTGGGCGATATTTTCTCTTGGCCGCACCTCGCCATGCTCGGAGCCAATTTTATCCGGTTCCCAGCTGCTGCAAAAACGAAAGGGGACAAAGCGGGACCAGCACATTATATCGATCCCATGGTTTCATTTTCATCATGGACGCGGCCGGAACTAGCGATTGATTTCGGGACTGCGAACCTACGGGTCATCGATCGCGATGCGGGTGTTGTTTTCGATGAGCCGTCGCTGTGCTGTTTTACAGATCTTGGCACCGCTCCGCGCCTGGTTGCGGCTGGAGCTGCTGCTCAGGCCATGGTGGACCGAACCCCGCCCAAGTTGGCAGTACGGCGCCCGCTGCGCAGGGGTGTGCTACAGGACATTCACACTGCTACCGAATTACTTCGGTATGCCATTCCAAAGGAACTGAAGCGAAAGCCATGGCGCAAGGCGCGCGCTCTCATGGGAGTCCCCGCGGACGCGACGCAAGCCGAGAGGCGCGCGCTGTTCACCGCTGCTATCGATGCCGGGCTAAGCCCTCAGTTGGTTCTGGAGCCGTTCGCGGCGGCTCTTGGCGCTGGTGCTCGAGTGGATGAGCCGCGTGGCGCACTCATCGTGGAATGCGGTGCCGGCACCACCGAAGTGGCCGTCATTTCACTTGGAGGAATGTGCCTTACGCGTTCAGTGCGCGCGGGTGGCGCGGCCCTCGACCAGGCGATCACTGATCACCTGCATTTTCGACACAAGATTTTGATCGGCCGTCAAAGCGCCGAACGCATCAAAAAGGATTATGCCGCTCTTCATGCCGAGGCCCCGTCCGGCGATGGGCTGATCGAGGTCCGAGGACGAAGCCTCGTGTCGATGGCGCCTCAATCGCTGCATATTTCCTCTGCTGAAGTCGGGCGCGTGGTAGAAAAGCACGCTACCCAGATCGTTGCCGTCATACGCGACGTTCTCAACGAAACGCCGCCGGAACTCAGCCACGACGTACACGTAAATGGGATCCTCCTCACCGGCGGCAGCGCGCTCGTGCCGCAGTTGCCGCGAATGATAGAGCGTGAAACCTCCGTGCCGGTGGTTGTCGCTCAACACCCCTCGCTCTGCGTGGCTCAGGGCCTTCATCATATGCTTCAGGGCTGAGCATCGAGCGTTCGCCGTTCGACACGCGATCGATCAGCAGAAGCGCAGAATGAAGGATCGAGCGTTTCTGGCTAAGCTGCCCCGCGTTCGCAGATTGCGTTGAATGACTCCGTTGAGCCATTTTCCGATCTGGACACCCGAGACAGCGTATGGCGACCACAACGCCACAATACATATGGAAAGAGCCAGCAGCCATTCCATAGCAAGTCTGCGGGCCGGCCCCCTCTGGCGGTCGTCTGAGAGATGATCGTAATGTCGGACCGCATCGGGTTGGCTCGGTGCAGGTCAGTGAATTTCTCCTTCCTCGCAATTGATCCGATCGATCCATTTTGATTGGAGAGAGGCATTGAAGTCGTTTCCATATAAAATGACGAGACTGCACGGACAGCTTGAGGAGGAGATCTGGAGGGAACTTAAACGGCGCACTCCCGACAATTTGCGGCTGCTGCGGCTCAATAAGGTGCGACTGCACGTCAAGGACCGCCTGTACGGCCATGTGTTCCAGGCGCGGAGGGTGTACCATACAGCGACAATCCATGGAGGCTATGCCTTGCCCAGGCTGCTGCACGGGACTGATAATGTCCGAACGCCAAGGCATCGAAATCGACTATTGCCCGGGGGGTATATGGTCTGATCGCGGCGAACTGGACAAGATCATCGAGCGCTCAGCCACCCCACCAGTTCGACTGCAAGAGCGGGATCTCCCTGATGCATGGACGCGCCTGCGTCCCCCTGACGCGCACGATAGCCGTTATCGTTCCCGGAAGAAAAAATCCTTTCTGAAAGAGCTGTTTGACTGATCGGGCTGCTCGGCCTTCGTCATCGAAGAGGAAGGCTGGCGGTTCGCATCGCACACCGCAGACCGGCCCGCAGTCCCATTAGCTGATATGAGCCGCTGTTGCATTTAAAGGACGGCATGCTATCCAGCAACCATGCGGGCCGGGCCCCTCTGGCGATCGCCTGAAAGGCGATCGTGATGTCGGACCGCATCGAGTGCGCTCGATGCTGGTCGTTAATCTAGTGTCCCATCATCTGCGCTGCTCGTTCAACTGGACCAGAATACGAGGAGGCGACCATACCGCTCCAGAAGCACCGTCCTGTAGTTCGCGATTGCGAATGTGAGGCTTGCTGTCGGGAGCGAACTTTGCCCGTCTTTGTGGGTCCAACACTTGAGGAACTTGGCTGATAGCCAGAAGGATTTTCGATGATTGGAACTACGTTTCGCAATGCCTCTGCGATTGCCATGAGTCTCGCGATCGCCGTTATGGCCGTCAGCCCG
This sequence comes from Sphingobium sp. JS3065, assembly GCF_026427355.1. NCBI lineage: Bacteria > Pseudomonadati > Pseudomonadota > Alphaproteobacteria > Sphingomonadales > Sphingobiaceae > Sphingobium > Sphingobium sp. JS3065. The sequence continues at coordinate 223,878 of NZ_CP102666.1, read as the reverse complement.
GCGGACGCCCGGCGCGGCGGCAGCTTAGGTAGCCGAGGCTCGCGAACAGCTGTTGCTCCGCCTGCCACGAAAACCGCGCCCAATCAGGCGCCGGCGGTGCAGCGGACCGCAACGCCGACCCAGGCTCCGGCGCAGAACACCGCCTCAACGCCGCGCCCGGCGACGAACACGCCCAATCGGTTTGGCGGGCTCGCAAAGGGCCTGATCGGGGGTCTCGTTGCCGGCGGCCTGCTTGGCATGCTGCTTGGCAATGGGTTTGGCGCATTGAACGGCAGCGGCATGCTGATGGCTTTGCTGCAGATGGCGCTTTTGGGTGGGCTTGCCTGGCTCGCGTTCAGGATGTTTCGTCGCCGGCCTGCCTTGGCTCCGGTAGGTGGCGTCGCCTCTTCCTCATTCGCCACCCGCCCGTTGACGGGAGCGTCACAGGGCGGGTTTGACGCCTTTGTGTCCTCGGTCGCTTCTTCTGCTCCCCTGTCGCGGGAGATTGCCATCACGACGAGCGACCAGCAAAGTTTCGAGCGTCTGCTCGTAGAGGTGCAGGACGCTTTTGGGCATGAAGATTATGCCCGGTTGCGCGTCTGCACGACGCCTGAAATCATGTCTTATCTGGCCGAGGAAATGAGCCAGAACGCGACGCGAGGCCAGCGTAACGAGGTATCGGGAACCGAGCTTCTTGAAGCGGAAGTTGCGGAAGCCTGGACGGAAGATGGGACGGACTATGCCACGATCGCCATGCGGTACCAGAGCATCGACGTCATGCGCGATCGCAATAGCGGCGCAGTTCTGACAGGTGATCCCGATCGTCCCACTTTAACGACCGAACTGTGGACTTTTGTCAGGAGCGGACACGGCGCATGGCGTTTATCGGCCATCCAGGAAGCATGATCTCTAGGATGCCGCAAATACCAGAGCCAGTCGGAAAAAGCGCGAAAGCTTCAATTCGCCTCTAATATTGCATTCCGGCTATCAGGCCGTGGAAGACGGCCGGGTCTCTCTCTCTCTCTTTGCTGGTGGTGAATGGCGGCCTTTTCCGGGCCGCCATTTGGCCAGACTTGCGCGAGCGGCACCAAGAATCGAGAATCCCTTGAACGGCAGCCTCCGCTCGTTCTCGCCGAGCCAGATGTTCGTCGTTTGGATGGGTTTGTCGAAGACCTTGAGACCCGTGGCGCTCATCGCACGTTCCCGCCGATCAGATCGCCTGGGAATGGAGACCGCTAGGCCGGGCGATCTCGCACAGCGCTTCGCCGCTGTGCGCCGCCTCACCATTGGTGGCGAGATCGGTGATCGACACGATGCCAACCAGACGCTTGTCGCGGTCGACCACCGGTAGCCGCCGAAGCTGCTGCTGTGCCATATTGTCAAGAATGTCTTCAACCGTGTCGTCGGCATAGCAATATCTGACTTCCTGGCTCATCACGTCGCCGATTTTCGCATTTGAAGATCGCCCGGTGGCGACGGCGCGGATCGCGATGTCGCGATCAGTGATGATGCCGACGAGCCGGTCGTTCTTGCCGACCGGCAGGAATCCAGCATCGATCTCCGCCATCGTGCGGGCTGCGTCCTGCAGTGTCTCCCCCGGATCCACGATCCGGACATCTTGTGTCATACATTCGCTGACTTTCATGATATTTCCTCCGTCAGGGGAGCCGCACTTGGAGGAGGCTCCCATTGCTCAGTGCCGGAACTCCGGCTTATTTCCGGGGCGTCCGCTCTGGGTGACACCGATGCTCGGCGCGATAACGCTGCCCAACGCTTCTCGCGCATTGTCGAATTCGCGATAGACATTCTTGGAGGCCCATTCTGCTTGCCGGTAAATGGACAGGAACGGGCTGGCGATGCGAAACGGCTCGAGTGGGCAGGACCGATAACGGGTAAGTGACTGGGAGGCCATGGTGTCCTCTTCTGCCTTGATTTGGTGCTTTCAATCGCGCCGCCTGACGCTTCGGGTGCACCCGAAGGGACCGGGAAATGCCGCATCCGGCCACCTCCGCTTCAAGGTTGCCTACCCGTGTGTCGCCTTCCTTGACGTACCCGCAAAGTGAGCGGGACGCGATCACCGATCGCAACGGGGCCGGCGAGGCGACGTTCCCGCCAAAGCCCTGCCATGTGATGGACGGTGGCTATACCGGGCCAGTCCGTTCAAGACCGCATGTCTGCCCTGCCGCAATGACAGGATTTCTCCGGCACCTCAACGCCACACTCATAAGCGATCTTGGCCGAATATAGCCTAATGATCTGACTGGGGTTGTAGTTCATGTTGTCCGTGACCAGCATATGGCCCTCGATACTGACCATGTTCCTTGCAGATGGGAAGTAGGTTGCAATGAGAACATCCCAACGGCGTAGTGGACATCGAGCGAAGTGGGATTGGAGGGCGCTTGAACCCCGGCCCGATCTTGCGACAGGCTGTTCAGATCTAGCCAGTCAACGTCGAACGCGTGAAAGCACTCGCGCTGCAACATTGCTGCGTACAGCAAGCTTTCTACCATAGCGCAAAGCGGTGGTCGGCGAACTCCAGCGAAGCGCCTGAGCAATTCCCAACCCGTCCTCGCCCGCGGCAAAAAGATCCTGGGTCAGACCGACACGTAACGAATGGGTGGACAGCGCCTGGACAGCCGCCACAAGCTTGCCGGAAGGCAGGGTCACCAGACCTTGCTCATAGGCTCTGATGGCGATGCGGCGATAAATGGCGTTGACCCCCTGTCGAGTGAGCGCTGTCAGCCCAATCGAATAGGTCTTTTCCGCCGATGCGAGCTGTCGTTCCGTTCTTCCCGTGCGTCGGCGGTCGACTCCGACCCTTCGGAAAATCGGACCTTCCTCAATCATGCCCGCGTTCGTCCATGCGTGGACGCGCCGCACCGTCTCGGCTGACAACCAAGCCCAGGCGCCTTCCTGCTCCTGATCTGTTTTGGAAAAGGGGATGAACAACGTCGCTGAACCGTCCTCCTGCGATTCAATATGGTTCGCTTCCACCCGGGTCAGTTCGCTTACGCGCAGGCCAGCGTCGTACCCAAGGGATAGCAGAGCAGCGTCCCGCAGTCCTTGAAGGTCATCGCCACAGGCGTCGAGCAAGGCTGAAAGGGTAAATCCCTCCGGAGCATTGGAATCCAATGCCTTGCCAAGCCGCAACGGTGCCGCCTGCCGCTGCAGCGATCCCCTGCGCCTGCGGATGGCCTTGAGCGCCGCGCGTACGATTGCTGCCTCGGTGGGAGCCGCATTTTGGGCCAGCCCCAGCACTCGATGCAACGCACCAAGGCTTGCAACCCGTCGAGCGAGCGTCGAAGGCTTTTTCCCCCTGACATCGAGGTCGTTCACATAATGTACAAGATCTTCGGGATCAGCGGGCATGGGCGACCGGCCTTCTTTGACGCACCAGGCATGCCAGCATTCGATATCGGCGGCGATCGCCGCCTTCGTGGCTTCCGCCATGGCGGCAAGAGCGGTTTCGACGGCAAGACGGCTGACCGGCGGCAGTCCTTCGGGAACGAGCATTCCCATGGTACGAAGCAGACGTGCGTCAACCGCTTCGGCGCCCATGACGTGCGAGCGGGCCGGAAGACCCGCGCGCTGCGGTTGGACAAGGATGATTTCCTTATAAGGAGTTGTGGAGCGCTCGGTCATCACCTTCCTGTGTGTTACTCAGGGGAGGTAAACGATTTTTGCCCTCCCCCGCCGTTTTGGCGTCCTATACTTACCATAATCTCCCATTATGGTAACTAAAAAAATCGCGCGGGGAGGGGGCGTGCCTGCGCAGAGACAGCACCTCGTCTCAACAAGAATGCGATCACTTTATGTTGTCCCCGCGGTCCCAGCGCGGGTCGGATGAGTTGGCCCAGGCGCAGACAGGCTTGCACTTACCCGTCGACCATAGTTCAGCGTTCGCTCCAGTGGTGGAGCGGCATTCCCGCAGCAACGCGCCTATGATTTGTTCGCGGGCGGTCATGAAGCTGCCGTCCGGGACCGCGGAATGACATTCGATGATACGCTGCCGATGATGCCGGGATGGAGAGCCGTTCGAACGTCGTCTGTCACGGTGTAAACCGCCTGACGCTGCGCGCCGCGGTTTTCATGATCGACCCGGTATCCCTGATAATGGCGCTTGATGAGACCGGCGCGCACCAGTTCGGAGACGGCACGGCTGATCGCCGTTAAACTCGTTTCCCTGATCCGTTCGCTGACTTGAGCGTCAATCATTTGGTCAGCCTCAATAGGGTCGGTTGGCAGCTCGCCGCTGGCCGCAAGGGCAGCGCGGACTTTTTCCCTGGTAGTTCGCCGCTGGTGATGACGCGCTGCACTGGGAGCAATGGTGGCCGCGAGCCATTCCCGGATCGGTATCAGGGCGGCGCCTTCGCAAATCAGCGGACCCGCCTGCCCGTTCGCGCGGGCAACCCGCGCAATGAGGTCGAGCACCATGAAGGTATAGCGCGGCCGCGTGGAATGTTCCGCAATGATACGGACCAGATCGGGCAGGCCGGCCCTCCCCACGGGAGAGACGGGTTCGGATGAAAAGAGATCCTGCTGCATCATGGAACGAATCAAGCACAAAGCGAGACTCTTGGGAATCCGGTAAATGCTCTTCACCCCACCGGAGAACGATTTTGCCGCCTGTGTCACTTTACCACTGGTGTTCTGGTAAAGTGACACAGACGGCAACAGAACCATCGCCATGGCGCTTGCGACCGGGACAGGTTATGCAAGATCGCCCCTGAACATCAGAAGAGGTACAGTATGACGAACGGTGATCTTGCAGACCTTCTCGCCAGCGAAACCGGTTCCACAAAAGCCGATGCCCGCAAGACGGTGGATATCGTGTTCGCCGCGATCGTCGCAGCCTCTGTCAGAGGCGAGGAAGTGAGCCTCGGCGGCTTTGGAAAATTCAAGGTGAAGGAGCTATCCGCCCGTGAAGGCCGAAATCCAGCGACCGGCGAGACCATAAAAATCGCCGCCTCGAAGAAACTTACCTTCTCTCCCGCGAAGGCGGTCAAAGACAAACTCAACGGCTAGGCGACACCCGGCGCTTGGGGGTCCCATGGGTCCAAGCGCCTTCCTTGCGAGGAGCTCGTGTCATCCGGTTGCGCTCAGTTCCGTTATTCAAGGTTCTACCCGTCGAGAACCTGCCGCCGATCGACGGCGAGGCTGCAGTCACCGGCGATGGACAGCTCCGTTTCTTGATGGAGGAACTGGTCGAGGCCGCGAATTTCAACATCCTCCCTCCGCCCGGGGTCGCGCCCGATAGCCCCAGTGTTGCTGATGCCTTCGCCGCGTTACGGAACGCAACCTCTGCCTATCATGTGGCCGCAGACGCCCCTCTTTCCCATCATTTCTGGACTTTCTGCTCGGCATTAAGGAATGGAGACGTTGCCCGAAGGCTCCTTGAAAGCGCCCGCAAAGGCTGCGCGGTACAAGGCTTCGTTGCTCTTCATGCAGATGAGATCCGTTCGGGCGTACTTTACAGTCCGCGGACGATGCCTATTCGTGTTGGCCAAGAGATATCGCTGCCGGCGAATATTGGCGGCCCCTATCTCGTTTTGCTCGCCTGCGAACTTACGCCGGACGGTCGCGCTGAGGTTGCCGCAGTCGACGCCGTGCCGATATACAAGGTAGGGCGCCTTCTGCCAGTTCGCTCAGAACTCGATCGGGATGTGCTCAAAGCCCTTGAGCATCTCCAATGCGCGCTCGATGTTCACGGCGCGGAATGCACAATCACGCGCATTCGACCGTTCGCACATACGGACGTCACCCATCTCTCCCTGACCATCAGGAGCCGAGCTTTCAGGCGGCGGGATGCGGTGCTCGCCATCAATCCGTACGGAGCCGCAAATGCTTCTTCTGAGGATGCTGATTTCTGTGTGACGCACCGCAATTGGACAAGTGGAGGGTTGATCGCCTGGCTCGAACGAACCATTCTCGATTGACGGGCATAACTCTGCCTCACTGCTCAACTGAGTTGAGAGAATACGTCGGCGAACAAAGGCCGAATACGTCGAATCTCCTCGCGATGTGCTGCGGAGAGCGCATCGAGCATCGCAAACGCCTTGGGCGTCAAACGTAGGAGCGCACGTCTGCGGTCCTGGTCCGACGCCTCGCGTGTGATGAGCTGCAGCGCCTCGAGCCGATTAACCAGCCCGGTGGCGCTGTGTGGTTTGAGGACCAGGCATTCAGCCACATGGCCCACCGTCGCTTCAGCCGCGGTGCAGCCCCGGATCGCCAGGAGCGCCTGATGCTGTTGAGGGGTTAATCCCACCTCCACCGCCTTTTGCTGGCTGAATGCCTGGAAGCGACGGATGACGTGTCGAAAGGAGGCCAGCGCGACATAGTCGGCGTCTGCCAGGGCTTGATTCTTTTTCAATCCTTTGCCTCATCGGTTGAACTGTATCGTGACACGATATAACGGGTGGTGCGTCGTCTTCCCAGGATAAACCTAATTCATGTCCTTTACACCTCCACGCGCTACCGAGACTCACCAACTCGCCGATCATAGTGCCGATCGCCGCATGATCATGCTCGCCAGCATGGCGATTGTCGTTGGATCGGGAGGCGCGATCGGCGCCTGGGTGCTCGTGAAGCTGATCGCCATTGCCACCAACCTGTTCTGGTTTGGTCGGCTGTCTACCGATCACGCGGCTATCACCGACGCGTCAGTTGGAGCCATGGTGATCATCATACCGGTGGTGGGCAGCCTCATCGTCGGCCTGATGGCGCGCTTTGGATCCGAGAAGATCCGTGGACATGGTATTCCTGAAGCCATCGAAACGATCCTCTTTGGCGAAAGCCGCCTCTCCCTGAAAGTGGCCATTCTCAAGCCGCTGTCATCGGCCATTTCGATCGGTAGCGGTGGACCGTTCGGCGCGGAAGGGCCGATTATCATGACCGGCGGCGCGATCGGCTCCCTGTTCGCGCAATGCTTCCATCTCAGCGCCGCTGAGCGCAAAACGTTGCTCGTAGCAGGGGCGGCAGCGGGCATGACCGCCATTTTCGGAACGCCCCTCGCGGCGATCCTGCTTGCGGTTGAAGTCTTGCTTTTCGAATGGAAGCCGCGCAGCTTCGTGCCTGTGGTGGTCGGTGCGCTTGTTTCGTACGCATGGCGCCCATTGCTCATCGGGTCAGGCCCGATGTTCCCGATGGAAACGCTACTGCCGGGCGATAGCTGGGCGTTGCTCGGGTCGGTCGGAGTGGGCCTTGTTGTCGGTCTTGAAGCCGCCATATTGTCGACGTCGCTCTACCGCATCGAGGATCTTTTTCATCGCCTGCCATTCCACTGGATGTGGTGGCCCGCCATAGGCGCGATCTTCGTGGGCTTGGGCGGACTGATCGACGCGCATGTTCTTGGCGCGGGATATGCCAGTATCGAGGCTCTCCTCAATGCGTCCTTGCCCCTGAAAGTTGTCGCGGCACTTCTCGTTGTCAAGGCGATCGTCTGGCTGGTTGCCCTCGGATCGGGAACGTCGGGCGGCGTACTTGCGCCTCTCCTCATCCTTGGCGGCGCCGCCGGTTTCTTGCTGGGGCAGTTTCTGCCGGGCGATCCGGGTTTCTGGGCCATGATCGGCATGGGCGGGATCATGAGTGGCGCCATGCGCGCGCCGATGACGGGCGCAATCTTCGCTGTTGAGCTCACAGGCCATTTTGATGCGATACCCTATACCATCGCTGCGGCAGGAACTGCCTATGCCATCAGCGTTTTGCTGATGCGCCGTTCGATCCTCACGGAGAAGATCGCACGACGCGGGCGCCATATTCTGCAGGAATATACCGTCGACCCCCTTGATCTGCTCCAGGCGAGCCAGATCATGACCCCCGACCCGGCCACATTGCCCGGCAACATGACCGTGGAGGCTGCGGTTTCGTTTTTCTCGAACGATGCTGTCCATCGTAGCTATCCCGTCACAGATGCACAGGGGCGCCTGCTCGGCCTTGTGTCGCGTTCGGATGCGCTGCGCTGGCAAATCGACAGGGAAAAGGATCAAACGCCATTGGTCGACGCCACCTCGGACGCGGCGCAGCCCGTCGCTTATCCCGACACACCAAGCGGGGCTGTCGCTGACCTTATTGTCGAGTCCGGCGTGGGGCGTATTCCGATCATAGAAGCTGGGACAAGGCGGGTTCTTGGCATCCTGTCGCGCCAGGATCTCCTGAAGGCACGCAGCGCAAATCGCGCCGCAGAGTTGGGGCGTGCCCGTTTTGTCGGAGCGAAGGGGGGCGCAAAATGATGGGTGAAAAGGTGATCCCATACAACCTCAGGACATGCCGAAGGCATTCGAGACAGCCTGGAACAACCACGATGTCGAGGCCCTTGGTGCAGATGCGACCTTTGTGAACCGATTTGGCCGCTATGTGCGCGGCGTGGGCGACATCATCGAACTTCACCGCACCGTTCATGCGACAATCTATCGGGATTCGACGCTGGAAAATGAACTGATCGACCTCACTCCCATCGGGGAAGACGCAACTGTCGTCCATTTCTGGAGCCGCCTTGCCGCCGGCACGGCGCATCCGGCCGGACCCCATGTTGTGGATACGTTGATACTCGCCGTGCTTGCCCGGCAGGACATGATGTGGCGAAGCCAGGCGCTTGAGAATGTCGCATTGACAGACCCGCGCTCCGGGGAAGCCGTTCTGCGATATTGACAAGAACAGGCCGTGACGCTGCCAGCTCCAGGAAGGCAGCTGTTGCCCTTGATATGCCTTCTTGCCGGCCAGTAGAGCCGCAGGTGGTCACTCCGCGCCTGGAAAGTGACCATCACTACGCCGCATCAGGCGTCCTTAGATAACCCCCATGGCCTGCATGGCTTCTGCTACCCGGACAAAGCCGGTCACATTGGCGCCCAATACATAATTGCCCGGCGCGCCATAAGATTCAGCCGTTTCGGCGCAGCTGTCATGGATACGGCGCATGATCATGGCCAGCCGCGCCTCGGTTTCCTCGAAGGTCCAGCTATCGCGCGAGGCATTTTGCTGCATTTCAAGCGCTGATGTGGCGACACCTCCCGCATTGGCCGCCTTTGCCGGACCAAAGAGCACATTCGCATTCTGGAACAGACGAACGGCCTCGGGGGTGCAAGGCATGTTTGCACCCTCACCTACCGCGATCACGCCGTTACGGATCAGTGTGGCCGCATCATGGCCGTTCAACTCATTCTGGGTCGCTGACGGTAAAGCAACATCGCACGGTATTTCCCAAACCGTTCCTTGCTCCACGAAATAGGAGCCGGAGCCCTTCAATCGTGCATATTCAGCAATCCGCTCCCGACGCAGGAGCTTGATTTCTTTCAGCAGTTCGAGATCGATCCCGGCTTCATCGACAATGAAACCCGACGAATCGGAGCAGGCGATCGCTTTTCCGCCAAATTCCTGGACCTTCTCGATCGCGAAAATCGCGACATTGCCTGAACCGGAAACGATAGCCCGCTTGCCTTCCAGGCTCGCGCCCCGTGTCTTTAACATCTGATCGACGAAATAGACCGTGCCATATCCCGTCGCTTCGGTGCGGGCTCTGGAACCGCCATAAATGAGCCCCTTGCCGGTCAACACCCCCGCTTCATAGCGGTTCGTCAATCTCTTATACTGGCCAAAGAGGTAGCCGATCTCCCTGGCGCCGACGCCGATATCGCCAGCCGGAACGTCCGTATACTCGCCCAGGTGGCGGTAGAGCTCGGTCATGAAGGACTGGCAGAAACGCATGATTTCACCGTCGGAACGCCCGCGTGGATTGAAATCCGAACCGCCCTTCCCTCCGCCGATCGGTAGTCCCGTCAGCGCATTCTTGAACGTCTGTTCGAACCCCAAAAACTTGATGATTCCAACGTTGACGGACGGATGAAAGCGCAGGCCGCCCTTATAGGGTCCCAATGCTGAATTGAACTGAACGCGAAAACCGCGATTGATATGCGTTTGTCCATGATCATCGACCCAGGGTATGCGGAAGATGATCTGTCTTTCCGGTTCGCAGATCCGTTCGATCAACGCATTGTCCATATATTCTGGATGTTTGGCTACAACGACACCCAGACTTTCAAGCACTTCTTCCACCGCCTGATGGAACTCGGTCTCGCCCGCATTGCGTCTGAGCACATCCTCAAATATCGGCAGAAGTTTCTCGTCGATCCGGGGCAATTCCTCGTCTCCCATTAATGTTGCTGGAATGCAGATCTGTCGTGCTCAAATGCGGGTCGGCTGCGTAACCTTGACGATGGTCAGCCTTCGCTTGCGGCCCTCCCGGTCGGGCCAGCTGATGGACTGGCCCTCGCGAAGTCCGATCAAGCCCGCAGCGATAGGGGTCAAGATAGAGATTTGCCCCGCGCCGATGTCAGCTTGAGCCGGGTAGACGATCTGGACAGTCCGTTCGATACCGCTCGCCTCGTCGATAAATTCGACCGAGGAGTGCATGGTAACCACGTCTGGAGGGATCCGCTCGACGCGATGGGTCTGCGCGCGAGCAATTTCGCCCAGCAGCAGTTCGCTGACCTGCGGCATGCTGTTCGCAGCACCCAGGGCAAGATTGGTGAGGCTCTCGGCTTCGCTGTCTATGAGATTGACGGAGGGACTTCCCCGGTTGGGCATTCTAGCCATGGCATTGTCTTTCGAGAGGATTTGTCACACGCCTTCCGGCGAGCGGCAGTCTGTCGATTTGCCCCGAGTCCGGAGCAAGACGCGCCGAAACCCGGGGCTAGATGCCCGCGAGAAGCTGTCCCCCTTGGTAGCGGAAGCGCACATGATCGCTGCGTGAATGCATAGCCACTTCATTGCACGCGCGCACCGGACGAGTCAAACATGCTCCCTTGTGAAGGCAAGGAACTCTGCGACTTGCGTGGGAGTGCTTCCGGGACGCCGGGGCGTCGCTATGAGATGCACGAGCAGGGCAATTCCCGCGGGGCAGAGGCGCAATCAGGTCGACCGGCTCATAAACCGACTTTTAGTTGGGACGCTGATATCCGCCAGGAATGCCCTTCTTCGCCAAGACCCATTGCCATAACTGAACATCCCGGGATCTGAACGCTCCCGCGCAGGAAAGCAGATAATATCGCCACATGCGACGGAAGCGCTCACCCAGCTGTTCTTCGAATTCCGGCCAGGCATTCTCAAAGTTGCGATGCCACGCCATCAATGTCTTGTCATAATCCGCGCCGAAATTGTGCATATCTTCAACGATGAAAAGGCCGTCTACGGCATCCCCGATCTGCCCTATCGATGGAAGGTCTCCGTTCGGGAAGATATAACGGTCAATCCAGGGATCGGGTATGTTTCTTCTACGGTTCTTGCCGATCGTGTGGAGAAGAAACAGGCCGTCATCTTCAAGGCAGCGCGCCGCTACTTCCATATAGGTTCGATGATTCTTGCGACCTACATGCTCGAACATGCCGATGCTCACGATGCGGTCGAATGTCTCGCGCATATCCCGATAGTCCTGGAGCCTGAAATCGAGATGCGGGCTGGAATGATGCCTCTTGGCCCATTCGCATTGCTCCCTGGAGATTGTGACGCCGACGCACTGGACGCCATAATTTTCAGCAGCATAAGCCATGAAGCTGCCCCATCCGCAGCCGATGTCGAGGACTCTCATTCCCGGTTCCAGTTGAAGCTTTCGGCAAATGAGATCCAGCTTTGCGATCTGTGCCTCAGCCAGGCTGGTCGCCTCCTTCCAATAGCCACAGGTATAGGTCATGAGCGGATCCAGCATGCGCTCATAAAATGCATTCCCAAGATCATAATGCCGCTCCCCCACCTTCCAGGCCTGCTTGCGATTTTGACGGTTCGTCAGTCGGGTGCGCAAGGCATGCAGCAGGAGCGAAGCAGGATTGACCATGTCTGTTATGCCCGATCGCAGTAATCGGGAGAAGAATTCATCCAGCGCAGGGCAATCCCAGTGGCCGGCCATATAGGTTTCGCCTAATCCCAGATTCCCCTGTGCAAGAACGCGCCCTGGGACATTGCTGTCGTAGATACGAATGTCCCAAGGGTCATTCCCATTCAACCGAAGTCCTGCCTCGTTGAGCATGTTCTCCGCCAGTCGAAACCCGCGGATAGCTGCAGGAGAAAGGCCTGGTCCTTGATTCACTCGGGCCTCTTGATCTGGCATTGGGGTTTTAGAAAGAGCGAAAGACATATCCATAGTCCTGATGAATAATAAAATTATAATCGTTCAACTTCATTGGATGGGATGTATCGCAAAAGCATGTTCATGGATCAGAACAACGACCGGTTGAACAATCTGGAATTCTATTGGACGCTGGTTGGAGCAGTCACGATGGAGAAAGAAAAGACCGTTCGCGGCCTGTAACATCCGGATAAAAGTTCAAAAAGATAATTTTAAGTTACAATGATTGAAAATATTTTCATGTTAACCGATAATGTCTCAGAGACGATTATCGATGAAATAGTTTCAAGTTAAGATGCAATAATATTCATTTGCATGACATCATGAACGGCGACAAACGTCGCGCGAACCCCGTCCTGATCCCCGCGCATGTCCTCATGCTGGTGGAACCATAGCAAGGGAAAGACTGCCCTCACCTTAGTGAGTGGGACAGATACCCGTGAACATCTCATAGAGAGGAAAATGATGCTTGTTTCCATTTATCTGGGCCAGGATATTCCGAGCGCAAAATTGCATGGAGCACTTTATTTCTCCCAGCTGCCTCAGCCTGGTGAAAAGGTGATGCTCGGCTGCAAGCAGATGACCGTCAGCAAGGCGTGGCACACGCCGGATACGCTCTTTGCTGGTCCAAAATATGCTGTTCTTGCAGATGGTTATCACATTAACTCCGCAACGGAGCCAAGGCGGGATGATCAAGAGGCGGCAAAACAATTCGCCGGACACCGGAGTAACTGATCACCCCTGTCATTGCCCCATTCACATATGTCGATCCAGCGGCCGCCCCGCTGGCGGATGCCGATCCGAAGCAGCCTGCCCCCACGGATCGGCATCCATTTTGCCGTGCAACCGACTGCCGAACGACGGCCGGGATCTCGGCAGATCTTATTTAGGGCGCGGCTGCGACCGGGCACTCGTTTTCGTTCCGCTCCGTGGATGTATAATCACGCGACATTGCTCGCATGCCGGAGCCTGCATCCGTGCTCCTTCAGATATTCGGCCAGGACCACCGCGTGATTCACACGTCGGTCATGCGCGGCATAGAGCAATGTCACGTCCCCTTGATCGGCCAATTTGTAGATTTGGGCCAATATGTCCGGGTTCGCATCAAGTTCCAGGCGATACCTGTCCCGGAAGGCCGCAAAACGCGTGGCATCATGATTGAACCATTTGCGCAAGTCCGCGCTGGGGGCGATTTCCTTCAGCCATAGATCGAGTGCCGCAGAGTGAAGCGAGACACCTCTTGGCCAGAGGCGATCGACCAGGACACGTTTTCCATCACTGCTGCTGGCGGTTTCGTAAATCCGTTTGATATCGATCGTGCCGCTCATGAGCGTATCCAGACCAGCCGCGGGTCGGCCGCAGAACGCGATGTCTGGGCTCTCCCCTCGCGAAGGACGTCGAAATCATCTCGGTCTTGACTGACACCTCCAAAGCAGGACGCCGGGAACCTCTTCACTATCCGAGTATCGTTGCGCCGTTGAGCATCGCTTCGATATGGGCGAGAAAATCTACAAGGTTCGCGGTCCTCGATCGTCCAGGGCCAGGCCGTCGGGCTATGAACGGGGAGGCGGCCGGGCAAATGAGCAGCGCACCCATGATTTGCTGTCGCTATCATCGAATCCTTCCCATTTTTTGGACGAGATAATATCGGGATGATGCCAATCACCCGGCCACTGCCGAAGTGATCTAATCCAGATTGAATAGCGTCAGCATTCCTCCGATAGCAATGCCGAAGACCATGATCATGACTCCGGCGATCCTCAAAATATAGGTCAGCGGATCTTCCTCCTGACCGGTTGAGACGCGTGACCGAGGCGGCTCGGACGCACGGCCGAGCAAACGGCGGACAAACGGTTGACGGAACGCCATGTTGAAGCCGACGAAAACGAGGACAAGGCCGAAGACATCGACCGCAATCACATAGCCAGGCAATTCCATTCTCCTCTCGCTTCAGCGATGCCCTGATCGACTAGCCCCGGCATGCCGCAAGACCCACCTCAAGACCCGCTAGCAGATCTCCTTCCGCCTCAAGGCCGACCGATAGCCGTAGCAAGCTGTCGTTGATGCCTGCCAGAGCCCGCGTCTCCTCGCCCATGTCCGCGTGGGTCATGGTTGCCGGATGGGAGACCAAACTCTCCACGCCCCCCAGCGATTCAGCGACCGTGAAGAATTTGACGTTCGTCATGAATTGGCGAACTGCCTCGACCCCTCCAGCCAGCTCGAAGCTCAGCATGGCGCCGAACCCTCGCTGCTGCCGCAATGCAATGGAGTGACCGGGATGTCTCACTAGTCCCGGATAATGGACGCGAGAGACGGCCGGATGGGTCTCCAGATGGCGCGCTATCGCCATAGCGTTGCTCTGCTGGAACGCCATGCGGGCAAATAGCGTCCGCAATCCCCGGAGCGTCGCCCAGGAGTCAAATGGGGAGCCTGCCGTACCGATGACATTAGCCCAGGAAAGCAATCGATCCGCCTCGTCTGCCCGCGCTGAGACAATCGCGCCGCCGATCACGTCGGAATGTCCATTGAGATATTTCGTGGTGGAGTGGATGACATAATCCGCGCCCAGGCTGAGGGGGCGCTGGATTGCCGGGGTAAGAAACGTGTTGTCGACAGCAACCGCTGCGCCCGCCTTTTTTGCCTGTGACGCGAGCGCCGCGATGTCCACCACACGCATGAGCGGGTTGCTGGGGGATTCGATCAGCACCAGGGCGGGGGCGTCGCTCAAAGCGCTCAAGAGGCTTGCATCATCCGTCTGATCGACAAAGCGGACCGAACAATGACCAAGTTTCGCGCGTGCCTTGAGCAGGCGCATCGTACCGCCATAGCAATCATGTGGGGCCAGCACGAGTTCGTCGCGGCGCAGACCGCCGACAAGAAGATCAAGAGCAGACATTCCACTCGAAGTGATGACAGTCCCTGCCCCGCCTTCGAGCGCGGCGATCGCATCCGCAAGGAGATCTCGTGTCGGATTGGCCGCGCGTCCATAATCATATAGTCGCGGCTTCCCGAACGCCTCAAATTCATATGTGCTCGAGAGATAAAGCGGTGGCGTGACCGCGCCATAGGCCGTATCGGTCGCAACACCGAAAGCTGCCGCGATCGTTTCAGGATGCATGGCCGCCATATCCTCCTCATTCATTGAACATGCGCCCTTCGCTAACCGCCCGGACGATGCCGGCGCGAACGGCAAAATCGCCGAAATGCTCACCAGCTTCACGTTCGCGGGCGAAACGCCCGATTGCATCCCGGAGCACTTGCAGAATGATCGGCTCCCCGACATTTTCGCGGACCATGCGGTTGAGGCGTTCGCCGTGAAAGCCGCCGCCCAGATACAGATTGTACTTGCCCGGCGCCCTGCCGGTAAGACCGATCTCGGCGAGATAGGGACGCGAGCAGCCGTTGGGATAGCCGCTCATCCGAATGATGATAGCATCGCCGGGTGAATGCAAAATGGGCGCTGGGGACGCTTGCCCTCGCGCTGGCTCTGCCTGTTGTCGCGCAGGAGACGCCGACGCGATCCACTGTTCTGCCCGTTCCTCATAGTCCACGTCACACTCGACGCGCGGCGCAAGCCGCGCCGCTCCAAGTTCCTCCAGCCGCCGGTCCAGCCTCTTCCCAGCCTGGCAGAAATATTCATAGGTTGGGTCGCCCAAGGCAAGGACTGCGAACCGGATTCCCTCGAGCCGCGGCGCCTTGCGGCCCTCGAGGAATTCAAAAAAGCCGGTCGCCGGCTGAGGAGGATCCCCCTCCCCATAGGTGCTGACGATAATGAGCAGGTCCTGCTCTTGCGCCAGCTGCCGTGTCTTGTAATCGGCCATGTCGACCGCGATGCAGTCCATGCTCCTGGCATTCACCGCGGCCTTGAGCGTCCTTGCGAGCTCGGCGGCATTTCCTGTCTCCGTTCCATATATTATGGTCAAAGAGCGCAGATCGGCTGTTTTGGTAGACGCCGGCTGCGTCAGGGGTTGCCGCAAGCCGACGTCTAACCCGGTGAAATAGCCGCCAAGCCAGACCGCCTGCATCGGTGTGAGCGACTGGGCCAGTGCCTCCACTTGTCGCCTCTGTTCCAGGGAAAGGGAGTGCCCTGGCGGTTCCGATACAGACATCGTTCTCGTTCCTCGGCGTCCAGCTCCTTCCCGACGGCAAATCCATCCTCACGGATGTCGCTGTCGCATTGGGCTTGTTCCGAAGCCGCTTCACGCCCAGGCCTTTTGCGCGGAACGATAACATAACACAAACGAATGTTATTTCTCATTCATATGAAATATATTGTGCTATATCAGCGGATAGTGGCTCCCGGCCCTCGGTTGACCTGAGGCTTTCAATAATAGTCTATCAGCATGATCTCGAGGGTGCGGCCATCGGCGAGGCCCAGTCTGACGACGCTGCCTGGTGCCCGAAAGCCGACGCGATCTCCAGGCGCGGGGTAGCCACGGCTGATCGCGCGGCCATCGACATTTACCAGGACATCGTTGCCGCGCAATCCGGCATGCCAGGCAGGACTGCCCGGGGCGACATGGGAGATGACAAGTCTCTGTTCTTCCCGTCGGCCGGAAATTCCCAGCCTGTCTCTCGGAATTGGCGAAGCGAGGACTTGCCTGTTTGCCGTCATGTCCATCGTCCTGGCGCCCAGGCTCAGAACGATGTGAAAGGCTTGGAACAATGGCCACCCGACGGATATGGGTTGCGCAAGCTTCCAGTTCTCCACAGCTTGCACCGGCACATCATGCCAAGCAAAGTCACCGATGCTCACGTTGCGGAGTGTAAACGCGATATTTGTCAGAACGCCTTCAAGGCCAATTGATACCGCGGTCGACTGGCGGCGTCCTTCAAACAAGCCGCGCTCTTTGGCAAACGCGGCGGACATCGTGACCGGCGTATCGCTGCCCAGGTCAAGCAGGCATCTTTCCTGTGTCATGCCTTCAATGGCCAGATCGATCGACGGAAAGGCCGCACGTTCGCCGCATAGCGGCAATCTGAGGCCGGGCCTGACATTCCGCCGTGGTCCGGGGGACGTCCAGCGAATGCGATCCCCGATAAAATCGATCTCCACATCGATCTTCTTCAGGACATCGCGTCCCACTATCAAGGGCAGTTGGCGGCGTGCCAACGCCTCTATGTCTGCCGTCTCGTAGCTATCGAACACGAAATCCTTCAAGATCGTGCCAGCCAATTCCATTGTCGCTGCCCGATAACTCACACCGGCGACACGACGTGTAAAGGACGTGACAGACGTCTCTCCCAGCGGCACCAATCCCAATTCCCTGGCCAGGCCGCTATTGATGATGGTCCGGGAGGTGCCACTGTCCACCAGCGCGGATATGATGGTGTTTTCCAGTTTCACAGGCGCGAAGATCATTCGACGCTCGGCAAGATCGAGCGCCTCCCATATTCCGTCGATGGCGCCGCCCGGACATGTTGCTGCTCTCGCCCTATGGATCGGCGATTTGCCCAAGAGCCATTTCAACACGCTGATTTCCCCCGCGCCATTCAATCTTTTTCGAGGTCCTATTGTCTACCGTATTGCCTGAATCAAATGAATATAATTGGGTGATTGAAGAGATATTATTGCGGTTATTTCGGCGCCTGGTTTTTGTCCGACTGAGCGGGCGGCCACGCCGATGGGCGGGTGACGGCATGACTGGAATCGATCAGCCGGCGTCTTGGAGAAACGCTTCTGCCAGCTTGATATTCGTCCCATGCCTTTCAGCCATTCTCTGCAAATCCCTGTGCAGAACTTCATCCCTGACCCGCGGCATCAGAGCCTGAAGCTTGCGTACAACCCAGGACTGGCCCCGATTAAGGAACAGCGTGCGCTCATGGGGGTCCACGATGTCCATCGCGCGACCATAAAATGCTCCCGTGCGACGGGAAGGAACAGCGCCCAGCTCTCGAATCTGCCGCGACAGCATGGCGCACCAATATGCCTCATCCGCCCGTATGATCCGCATCAATTCTGAGAAACGCACGTTCTCCGATCCACGTCCGCTGGCCAGGGCAACGCGAGCGCCAGCCCGCTCCGCTTCAAGCAGTTCGTTGAGAGCGGCGACAATTTCGTCGCGTGAAGCAAAGCCCATATATTGGTCATCGGCGCCGGCGCCGTAACATACCGGGGAGGAAGGCTCGTTCATCATATCGCGATCGCTGCTGCGGCATGGAGTCCGGCCCGGACACGGTCCATCACGCCGGGATCCGCCTTGGTGGAATGAACCATATAGGCCGAATAGGAAAATTCAGGACTACCCGCCACAACCGCGAGGCGTCCCTCCTCCAGATAGGGACGAATGAAACCTTTCCGGAAATAACCACTGCCGCCCGTTGCGAGGATATAATCCAGCGCCAGAGGGCCATAGCTGATCGACACGACCGCGTTGGGCTGATCAGGGAAGGCCGCCTGGTAGCTCGCCGCAAATTCTTCACCCCAGTCGATCTGGACATGGTCCTCGGGTTCAAGCCGCGCGTTGGTCGGGGTGGTCCGCACAAGCACCAGTTTCTCTTCGAAAAGAAGTTCGGCGATGATCCCGGGCCGGCTGGGTGCTGCGTAAAGCACGGCGACATCGAGTGTTCCGTCCTGAACCTGCTCCATCAGGCGTTCGGACGCATCTATATGCGTGCTTACGGCGATTTCGGCGCACTCGCGCCGCATCCATAACAGCCAGTGCCGCAGCAACGGGCTCCACAAGCTAAGCTCCGCCCCCACCGTGACCACTGTTTCACGACCCGGCGGGAGTGCGACTGCCCGTTGTGCGCGCGCCCACACTTGAACGAGGGTCGTGGCGAAACGAAGGAACTGTTCACCTGCCTGGGTCAGCTTTGCGCCTGCCTTGTTTCGGATGAATACAGGCCGATCGAGCTGCTCTTCCAGAACGCGAATGCGGGCGCTCACGGCGGTCTGCGTAAGATGCAGATTGTTCGCCGCGCCTACGAAGCTACCGGTCTTCACCACCTCGAGAAAAGTGCGGGCGATGCCGATGTCCATCTATGCCGATCCTTGCGGTTAATGCGCAATAATAATCATTTGCTTGATATGTGCCTAGCAGGGAGAAGATATGGCGACAAGGAGAGATCGCCGTGGCCGCAGCCACGTCCCCCATCGCGCCGACCGAGGTCAGCACCAGACCATGAAACACCCCGGACCCTTCTGGCATGAGCCGGCTCCCCCAGGCAGAATGGGTCGCTGGCTGGCCTTCGCACTGACGTTACTGACCATTGGCCTCGTTGCAGGCGTATATTATCTCCATCATCGGAACTTCATTGACGATGGGCTCCTGCCATCCATGATCTGCTTCATCGTGGCGGCGGCCATAGGTGCATTTGCGGCCTCTGATATCGGGAAGCAAAGACCGCGCCGCCCCTATGGAGATTGTGAGGAGGTCGCTCCTCCACCAGAATTGTACAACGTATGGCCCTTGACGTTCGGAGCCGATCCGGGCCGCTCGAAACCGGAAGCGGGCAACGGGGAGCAGGCATGAGCGGAAGCCATAGCCCAAGCCCATTTTTGCTCCTGGACGACTGGGGTTCGGCGTGCGCTGCTCTCCGCCCACCTCTTCTTGTCGGCGGCCATGACGGTCACGACCCGATGGCCACCATCGCCCTTGTGTCCGTAAAATGATTGTATTCAACAAGAAATAACATTCATTTGTTTGATCGCATTTGCTGGCGCACATTGGGGGCGGAAAAAGGAGGATTCATGACGATCCATCTCGGGCAGATCGCCCCCGACTTCGAGCAGGACAGCACGCACGGCCGCATCCGGTTCCATGAGTGGCTGGGATCGCATTGGGCCGTGCTATTCAGCCATCCCAAGAACTTCACGCCGGTCTGTACGACAGAGCTCGGCGAGGTCGCCAGGCTTCGTCCGGAATGGGACAAACGCAACGTCAAGCCCATCGGCCTCTCCGTTGATCCGGTCGAAGCCCATCGCAAGTGGGAAGAAGACATTCACGACACCCAGGGCGTCGCACTGGACTTCCCGATGATTGCCGACCCTGACGCTCGCGTCTCGAGGCTGTATGACATGATCCATCCGGAAAGCGATCCAGCCGTGACGGTCCGCTCCGTATTCGTGATCGACCCCTCCAAAAAGGTTCGGCTGATCCTCACCTATCCACCGAGCACGGGTCGGAATTTCCCGGAAATTCTGCGCGCGATCGATAGCCTCCAGCTCACAGATACCCGGAGCATTGCGACCCCGGTGAACTGGCTCCCGGGCGAACCCGTCGTGATTTCGCCAAAGCTTTCCCAAGAGGAGGCTAACCGGCAGTTCCCGCAAGGATACAAAACGCTCAAGCCCTATCTGCGGATTGTCGATCTCCATCAATAGGCAGGATGCTATGCTCCAAGAGGATGGAGACGCAAGGCCAGTTCCGGGGGACGGAGCCCTGCAATCTCTGTTTGAGAGCAATCGGGCCTGGGCGGAAGCCAAGACTCATGGTGATCCCACCTTCTTCACCCGTCTCGTGGACCAGCAGCGTCCGCGATACTTCTGGATCGGCTGCTCCGATAGCCGCGTGCCGGCAACCGAAATAGTCGACCTGGATCCAGGTGAAATGTTCGTGCATCGCAATGTAGCCAATCTCGCCCAAAGGGACGATCCCAGCCTGGCTGCGGCGCTGCAATTTGCCATCGAAATCCTCGAAGTTCATCATGTCATCGTGGTGGGTCACTATGGATGTGGCGGCATCCAGGCGGCGATGGCGACAGAGACTGAGGACGCGATCGGCCACTGGCTGGCTCCGATACGAGATCTGCATCAAAGCCAGTCGCGCAAAGCTGAAACCATTCCGGTCAGTCCAAATGAGCTCTGCGAACTCAATGTCAGGATGCAGGTCGAGGCCCTGGCTGCCAACCCGTTCGTGCGACGCGCCTGGGAACAATCAGGAGAACTGACTCTTCATGGATGGGTGTATGCCATCGGCGATGGCCGTCTGCGAAGGGTCTGCCCACCCGTCATCAATCCCTTCATTACCGAGCAGAGATGATGGCCGGCGATCATTTTACATGCCCTGGGCGGACATGATCGCGGACAATTTGGAACTCAAGGCGGCCATCGCGGCCTGTGTAGGCGCCACCGTTCCCAATCGGGGGCTGGATGCCCGGATTTCGTTAGCGGTTTTCCCAGGCTTGGGCGACCTCCCGAGAGTTGGTCCGGGCGTGTGGCGCCAGATTGATGGAACCCATGCTCGCGCCCTTCGATATTCGGCCTTGCAATCCGCAGCTGCGACGCTTGTGCCCCCCGGATGCTGGATCGAAACACATGGCCGTGAAATACATGTCCATGGAGAAAGCGGAGCGTGGGTCGGGATCCATGGGATACAAGCCATCGCCATCTGCATCGCCGCGCTTAAGGCACGGCTGCATGAGGAAAGCGGGCTGCATCGACTGTCATGATTGTCCCGCACGATCGGGTGAAATTGCGCGGATCCTTGTCCTCATGGCATGAAACGCGGATGAAGGGGACATGGCCAACGGCGAAACAAGGAACGGCCGCCCTCGCTGCCGCCGACCACCCGACAGATTTGCTCATCCCCGATCGCAAGATTATGCATTACGCTAATCAAGCCTATTCCGTTAGAACAATGAGACATTCACCGCGAGCAGACGTCCCGACGATGAGATCATGCAAATTCATTTCCGCCATCCTGATGTTGTCCGCAGTACCGGCGGCGCATGCGGAAGCCTCCGCGACGCGATCCTTCACTTTCGAGGGGTTGGAAAGCGACTATCAATGGTACGGCGATATGCAGCACGCCAAAGCGTCCCTGCTGCAGGCCGTGCCCATCGGAACGTCTTTTTGGGGTGCTCTCGAGATGCTCGAAAAAGCCGGGGCACGATGTTCCGGAGTGGCAGGCGACCCTCGATCGGCCAGATGTAGCAACGCTCAAAGGATCACCATCAACGACTATTATCCCGCCGATGCTATCTGGACGGTGGCGTTGCATCTGGAGGATGGAAAGGCGGACAATATTACCGTCACGCGTGATGTCGACGAAAGATGAGAAGGTCTCTGAGACAGAACGATGACTTCATTCCCCGATGGTTGACGCTTTCCAGCCTCCGCCTAGAGCCAGGAAAAGGGTGATCTGGTCGTTATTCACGGCTGCCCTGCCCTCGGCGGCAGCTTGCTCTGCAATCACAAGATCACGTTCCGCCTCGACTGCGGGTAGTTCGGCTATCTTGCCTCCGCGGCGCAGTTGCGTGATGCGTCGTGCCACGCGTTCGGCCTCCTCGCGCGCCTCATCCAGTTCCCGTTGCTGTTGCAAGCCCGCATCATAGCTGTTGAGCGCTGCCTCGACTTCGCGCAGAGCCTTGACCACCGCGCCGTCGAATGCGACGAGATCGGCGCTGCCTTGCGCCTGGGCGGCGGCGATCCGTGCACGCGCTGCGTGGCGGTTGAGCGTCCAGCCGATGAGAGGGCCAAATCCGAAACGATTGGTGAGTGGCGACAGAATATCGGCTACGGCGCCAGTCGATCCGGCCGAGGCACCCAGGCGGATATCGGGATATAGCGCCGCCGTCTCGACGCCGATGCGCGCAGTCGATGCCGCGAGGCGCCGTTCCGCCATGCGGATGTCAGGCCGGCGCTTTAGCAGTGCCTGTCCATCACCAACCGGCATCACCTGCGCCAGTTCCAGCGGTCGACGGCAATCGAGGAGTCCCATGTCCGCCTGGCTTGGCACCTTTCCCTGCAGCGCCGCTATGCGAAAGACGGCGTTGCGCCGACCGGCTGCGAGCCGGGGCAGGCGCGCCCTGTTGCCGGCGAGCGCCGCGCCCCGGCGATCCAACTCATAAGGCGCGGCACGACCGTTACGGACCAGCACCCCGGTGATCTGAATGCCTTTCTCCTGAAGTGCGATTGACCGCATCAGCACGTCAATCTGATAGCCACCGTTGCAAACGTCGGCATAAGCACGAGCGGTCTCCGCTGCCACATTGACCCGCGCCAGATCCCGCGCCGCAACAGCGGCTTCCATATCAGCACTGGCAGCCTCAATCCCGCGCTTGAGGCGTCCAAATAGATCAAGGTCATAGCTGACGCTGACACCTGCGTTGTAGATCTGGCGAACGGGGGGCTGAACGTGCTGCAGTTCTGCCTCGCCCGATCTTTGGGCATAGCTTGTCTCCGCGTTGAGACTGCCCTGAATTTCCCGGGACGAGCCGCGCGCGTCCAGCAGGGCAAGAGCGCGCTGCAGATTGGCTTCGGCCACGCGCAGGTCCGTGTTCGTTTCCAGCGCCTTTTCGATCAGCGCGTCGAGCGCTGGATTGTCATAAAGTTTCCACCAATGGTCAGGGAGAGGTTCCGCTTTCGTCGCAAGGGTGCCTGAAAGGAAAGGTTGGGCCGCGCCAGGGGCGTTGATCATCGCAGCGCGGGGCACATGGTAATCGGGCCCAACACTTGCACAACCGCCCAGCAGGACGACGAGACCAAGATAGTGCGCACCCCTTACCATGGCAGACTCCGGTGTGCGCTGCGTCCGTCCTTGCGGGGGTGGACGACGACGGTTGCAGTCTGACCGGGGATCATCCGCACCTGCGGGGGAATTTTGTCGATGGTGATCCGCACGGGAATGCGTTGCGCCAGTCGAACCCACGTGAAGGAGGGGTTCACATTGGCGAGTTGTCCGTCCGTACCCGCCCGTTCGCGGTCCTCAACGCCGCCAGCGATGCTCTGTACATGCCCCTGGATCTCGTCCGCAACGCCCATCAGATAAATGCTGGCGGGATCGCCAACGCGAATGGCAGGCAGCTTGGTTTCTTCAAAATAGCCCTCCACCCGCATCGACTTGTCGTAAACAAGTGCCAGCGCCGGCTTGCCTGCCGCAAGATAGACGCCTGGTTGCAAGGACATGTTCGCAACCGTGCCGTCAACCGGCGCGCGAACGAAAGTGCGATCGAGGTTGAAACGGGCCAGATTGCGGGCGGCGATCGCCTGACCGACACTGGCGCGCAGCTGGTCGACCCTCGCCCGTCCCTGCTCAATGGTTTCGGTTGCGATCACTTCGGTCATCGCATGGTTGCGCCGGTCTTCCCGGACCGCCTGCGCCAGCGCTGCCTGCTGGCTGGCCACATTCGCGCTCGCCTGCTCGAGCGCCAGCTGATAGCGCGGGCGATCGATCACGAGGAGGATATCACCCTTTCTGACGGGCTGATTATCGCTAACGCGCACTTCCGTCACGAGGCCACCCACGTCGGCAGCTATCGGAACCATGTCCGCGCGGACCTTGCCGTCCCGCGTGACAGGTTCAACCTGATAGCGCAACCAGAGGGCGTAGATCCCGCCGAGAATGACGAGGATGACGAGCAGCGTCACAATCGAGCGCAGAAGATTTTGGCGATGCAGCATATCAGGAAGCGAACCATCGATAGAGGAAGGCATCGGCAAGGGTGGACAACCCCCACCAGAACAGAATGAACAGGGCGAGCTCCAGCAGACTGGGATGCCAGAGCAGGCGATAGAAGGGCAATCGCTGCAACGGTGCGCGGAGCAGATAGACCAGTACGATCGCCAGCACGCCCCAAAGCAATGCGGCGGGCATATACACGCCGAGCAGATGGATTTCCTCGATCATGCCGTTGCTGCGATGGCCGGCGGCAAGGCGCCCGGGAACAGATTGCACCGCATGCCGACGAGTGCGCGAAGCGCCGGCCGTCGGAATTCGTCCATCGGCAGACCTAATAAGGCATGCAAGGCGCGGTCGATCGCTGCCAGGAGTGTCGGGGGTGGCGCGTCTGCCCTGCCTCCTCGCCAGCGCACGGAATAGAAGCGCGTCAGGCCCGCCAGCACGGCCCCGAGACTGTGCCGGGCATCGTGGGGCACATGGGACAGCGCCCTGCGCAGGGGGATGATGTTGCGCCCGATGCGCAGGTCGGCAAGGCCGTCGGCAGCATGCAGATCATCGCCCGGCGCGACGATCGCCATCCGGGCTGCGACCTGCCCCAGCCGATCGACCGCCATCGCCGTCCAGCGTTGAGGCGTGAATGGCCTGCGAATGTCCGCCAGCTGCGCCATGTCGGCCCAATTGGCGCGCAAGATGCGGCGTGCCGTCCAGAGCACATTGGCCGAACGGAACATCTTGGTGACCGCGAGTGTCGTCGCGATGCCGCCAAGCTGCGCCAGTCCGGTATTGATGAACAGGGCGAAGTCCGCCTGGAAACGTGCAAGGAAGCCCATGGCGACAATGAAGCAGGAAAACATCGGCAGCGCCTGCGGCGACCGCTTGGGATCCGCCTGCACATATCCCATCCACAGCAGGGCAGGCGCCAGCGTGATGATCAGCATTTCATAGCCATCCACCCGCGGCAAGATGACAAACAGGTAGAGGGCCGCCAGCGGGAAAGTCTTGAGCGTTGCCAGCAGATAGCGGCCGATGACTGGTGCCGGATCGTCCTGAGCCGCGAATGAACATGTGATGAGTGCGGCAAAGGCTGCAGTTGCAGACCCATTCGGCCAGGCAAGCAGGATCCAGACCGCGCAGTAGATCATGATTGCGGTCGCGGTTGCAAGACCCGCCAGAGCTGCCACGCCATGGTCGCGCGCAAGAGCAAAAGACGTCTGGGACAAAGTCTTGTCGCCGCCCCGCCCCGGCTTGCCGATCCTGTTGGCAAGTCTTCTGCTCGCAGCCATGGCAGTGAGAAATTCTGCCATCCGCGCGCAAGCACTCGCGGTCAGCAGGGAGGTCCAGCTTCCCTCGGATTCCGCATCTGCGGCCATGCGCTGGCATTCCCGGATCAGCGATGCGGCCTCGCCCGGCCTGCTCTCCTTGTCCGTCAGCCAGGCGGATATATCATCGAGCAACCGCGCCAGATCAGGACCAAGCGCCTGATCTGCCCGCAACAGATCGAGACGGTTCGCCGATGCCGATGCCAGTGGCAGGATATTGGCCAATTGTTGCTGAAGCGCTGTCACCCGGCGCCGGGTCGCGGGAGCCCACCGCTGGTCGAACGGCAGGTGTATCGCGATCATGCCAAGTTCGGTGACGTCCGCCGCCAGCATTCGGCGATGCTCATATTCGAGCTTGGTGTGCTGGCTTGAAAGCGCTTCGGCCGCCCACCGGCGCGCGTGCCCCAGAAAGGACTGGGCCCTTGCCCGGATGACCGGCGTTGCGCTCCACGGCTGGAACAGGGCGTGGACGGTAGTCACGCAAAGGATCGCGACCGTCATTTCCTCGACGCGCGCGATGGTTGTCTCGAAGATATTGGCGGGATCGTCCAGATAGGGGAAGCTGATCACAGCCGAACTGAAAGCTGCCATCTGGAACAGAAAGGCTCGAGGTGTTCGATCCAGAACTGCAAGATAAATACAAAAGCCCGTCCATGCGGCGAGGCACAAGACCAGCAATTCGGGAGAATTCTGCAGATTGGGAACAAGCAGGATGGTCGCCAGTGCGCCTGTTGCGATCCCACCCAAGCGATAAAAGACCTTCGGACGAAATGCGCCCGCCATGGGCTGCGCGGTCACATAGACCGTGAGAAGGGCCCACCAGGGCCGAGACAGGCTTGCCGAAAACGCGATCGCCAGCGTGATGGCTGCCGCGAGCAGGCTGCTCAGGGAAAAAAGCAGCTTCTGTGGATCGAGTTTAAACGAGGGAAGTTGCAGGCGTCTATTCGGGTCTGCGAGCGTAACCGTCATCTCTGGCAACCGTGACATGAGGGATTGTCACGTTCGAAAATGACCGTGCACCTGCCCCCTTCATGCCGGGCTGACTAATGATCTTCCTTGGCGATCCATAGATCAAAATATTGATGGTTGCCTGCAATAGTTTTGCGGCGAATTTGTGCAGGGTCGCTTCACTCCCATGATGCGGTCGATGAGGCCTGTTTCCGCCGAGGCACTTGCGTTGTTTTGATTACCCCGATCGATCCTGGCCATGCCCCGTCAACAGAAAGGTCGATATCGGGACAAGGACGAAAATGGACAGCATCAACTGTTCTTCCGTCATGATCCGGCGTCTGTGCAGGAAGAAGATGACATAAGCCGCGGCCGCCATGATGATGGTCCAGACTATGCCCCGCCAGGGCAAAGTGGGGCTTGGACTTGACGGCTTCATCCGCTGCCCTCTCCTGGACATCCTCTCCTGTCGGAACAGCATTCGAAGCGGTCTTTCACCATGACGGCCTGATGTCCGGTTTGGGCAAGCCAGGTTCATGACGCAAATGAATGTTTTTGCAGGATGACTACAAATATTATGATGTGCTTCAAGGCGATGCACGCAAACGCCATGGAGGGCAAAGGGGCGGAACTGACAATGTCATGGCCACTGCCTGCCTCCGCCCCGCCTTCGTTCAGGCTGCAAGCAACTCGTCTGCGGGACCAAAAAATTCATAGTGGATGCGCGTTGCCGGGACGCCCGCGAGCGACAGAGTGGAAACAGCATGGCGCAAGAAGGGGCGCGGCCCGCAAATATAATAATCCGCATCGTCAACCGGCGTGTTGCCGATCAGCCAGTCGTCCGTGATGATCCCTGCCACGTCATAGTCGCGACCTTCAACCTCGCCCGGAAGCGGATTCTGATGGAAATCTGTCACCTTGACCGATTTTCCCCTGGCAGCAAGCGCGCGGACATGGTCGCGCATCGCATGCGTCTTGTGGTCATGCGTGCCGTGGACATAATGGATGGGGAACTCAGACCCACCTTCGATGAGCGCCTCGAGCATGGCCACCATCGGGGTCAAACCCACACCGCCCGAAAGCAGGACCACCGGCCGCGTGACAGGATCGGCCAGAAAGAATTCGCCGGCGGGAGCAGCCACCTTGAGAACTGTCCCAGCCGCGGCTTCCTCGTGGAGCCAGCCGGATGCAAGCCCGTGAGGTTCGCGCTTGACGGAAATGCGATAGGTCCGCCCGTTGGGCGCCGCAGAGATTGAATAATTGCGCTTGAGCGGCGCCTGACCGGAAATCTCCAGCCAGAAAGTGAGATATTGGCCGGGCCTGTGCGCCATGACCGGACCACCGTCCACCGGGCGCAGCACGAACGAATGGATGACGCTGCTCTCGCGCACGACTTCTTCAACATGAAAATCGCGCCACCCATTCCAGCCCCCGGCCGTGTCCTTCTGCTCGGCGTAGATACGATTTTCCCGTGCGATCAGGATATTGGCGAGGAACCAATAGGCTTCTCCCCAGGCGCCCAAAATCTCGTCTGTCGCCGCGTCGCCCAGCACAGCCTTGATCGCCCCCAGCAGCGCCTCTGCAACATGAGGATAATGATCCGGCTTGATCTGCAGGCCGACATGCTTTTGCGCAATCCGTTCGACAGCCGGAGCAAGCGCGCCCAGATTATCGATGTTGCTGGCATAGGCCAGAATGGCGCCGGTCAAGGCACGAGGCTGCGAACCCGCATCGCCGTGATGCGACTGATTGAAAAGATCACGGATATCGGGATTCTGGAACATGCGCGCATACATTTCATGTACAATATCAAGCCCATGGGCCTCCAGCGCGGGAACGGTAGCTTTGACGAGCGCGATCGTCTGCTCGTTCAAGGGTTGTGACATCGATACCTCCTATGCTGCGGATTTGGGGTCGGGCGGTCGATCAGGAAAAGGCGCCTGATCGTAGAAATCGACTTGCATTTTCATGGGGCCGATTGGCTGGACAAAATGGGGCTGCCGGGGAAGCACCAGGCCAGGATTATCAGGCGTTAAAATTGCTTCTGAGGGCGGATCGAGGCAGATGAGCCGGACGCGCCCCTCAAGAACACGGATCAGCCCCCAGACGCCTTC
Source organism: Sphingobium sp. JS3065 (assembly GCF_026427355.1). Classification (NCBI taxonomy): domain Bacteria; kingdom Pseudomonadati; phylum Pseudomonadota; class Alphaproteobacteria; order Sphingomonadales; family Sphingobiaceae; genus Sphingobium; species Sphingobium sp. JS3065. Next base: position 195,062 of record NZ_CP102666.1, on the reverse strand, counting down.
CTTCGTGTCATGGCGCACGCGCAATGCCTTGGGCAGCGTATCCTGGTCGAATATGGGCGTGGACCGATAAGGGATCGGCTCAACCACGCAATGCGCTCCGGTTTGCACCTTGTTCTGTTGGCAGTCGGAAGAACATTGCAAGCTGCAGACTCTCGGCTATTCGCGCCGCCCGGGACTGGAGGGCCGCGGCCGCCCCCGCCGGCAACAACTCGTTCGTCGTCTGCTGCCAGAGCGCAAGCCAACGCTCGAACATCTCCGTCGTGATGGCATCTTTGTGTTTCAAATGAGCAGGAACGGGACGTCCCTTGTAACGTCCGGTGCCCAACATCACCGACGACCAGAAATCCGTCAATTTTTCAAGGTGGTGTGGCCAATCGTTGATCGCTTCGTTGAAGATGGGCCCCAGCTCAGGGTCCGTTCGCACGCGATTGTAGAAAGCGCCCACAAGTCGGGAGAGCTCTGCTTCGTCGATCCCGGAGACGTCTTCCACGACTCATTCTCCAATCATGCATCTTGGATGCATCTATACCGCCACTTTGAAAGATGCAAGTAAGAGGCCTATAATGGTCGGCCGCGCGACATTGGGAAACGGTCATGAAGCTGACCTTGTTCACCGACTATTCCATCCGGGTGCTGCTCTTTGTTTCCGCGCGGCCCGACCGCCTGTGTTCCATCGCTGAGATCGCTCGTGCCTACAGCATTTCGCAGAACCATCTCATGAAGGTCGTCAATGACCTTTCAAGGGCGGGATATCTCGAAAGCGTCCGCGGCCGGGGCGGAGGTATTCGTCTGGGCAAGCCGCCCGGCGAGATCAACATGGGTGCGCTGGTCCGTCACACCGAAGAAGGATTTGATCTGGTCGATTGCGCTAGCTGCGCCATTGCACCTCTTTGCGGGATGACAGCTGTGCTCAAGGAAGCGGTGTCCGCCTTCCTCTTGGTGCTGGACAGCTATTCTCTCGCCGATCTCATGACGAAACGCCGGTTGGGGGACGGCTGGCTGCCAGCCGCATCATCCTCCCTGCCGGACCCTCTGGCCGAGACGCAAGCTGTCCCCCGGCCATTGCCCTGACGCCAATCTCGGCAGGAATTTGCCAGCAAAGACCCGGCTTGCTGCGCTCAGCATGCGATTGTCGGGTTCCAACTTCAACAACGACGAATTGAACGCCATGTCCTGGCGCTCGTACAAGCATTGATTCCATCCGTCGCGGGTCGCGCGCTTCTCACCCCTGGGATGATTGCTTTTCAAATTGATGAAATCTACGCGGATGCACGGTCCGGCATTTGAGCCATGGGCCACCCACTCCTGGCAAACGTAAATTCCCTGGTTTACGCTTGTCGGGAGACCAGTGCAGGCGGAGGGAGCGGAGACATTTTTGCTGATGCCTGACCCTTGCGGTCCTCCATCATCGCGCAGCACCCATGAACGCTCACAGCATCGACAGCGCCTTCCTTCGGGCGGCCGCTTCAATCGGCCAGGCTATGTTGAGTAGCGGGCTTCCATAAGATCCAGTTCCCGCACCAGCCGGCGCGCAGCCTCGCTCCCCAGCTCGCGCCGCCGCACGAGGCGATATAGCTGCGCGCGCTCGGCCCTGAGCGCCGCCAGTCTCATCTCGCGCTCAATTCCCTCCAGCTGTCTCCCGCGTCCCCCATTGGCTGTTGCGGACTGACGCGCCTCGATCCGGGCGCGATAGCTCTCCATGATCCGGGCCGCCACGGCGACATAGAGATCAGCGTCAGTTCGTCCATCCGCCATATTATGCTGTGCCCGCTCGATCGCTGCGATGGCGGCCTCCGCCGCAGAGATCCGGGCTGCGTCGATCTCCGCCACCTGCGACGCCTCGGCTGGCATCGCCAGGCCCCGCAACAATAGCGGCAAGCCGATGCTTGCCGCGATCAACGAAATGATGATGACCCCCATGGCGAGGAAAATGGCCAGGTCGCGTGCAGGAAAATCCGTCCCGTCGGTCATCGTGAGCGGCAGCGTGAGGACGCCCGCCAAGGTAATCGCACCGCGCACGCCTGCGAACGACATGGCGGCAACGAGCCTCCAATTGGGCGTTTGTCGCCAATCGCGCGCCCGGAAGAAGGTCAAACGGAAGGAGAGCCACACCCACAGGAAACGCAGGCCCGCGAGACCGACATTGATCGCGAGCACATAGATTGCGAGCCACCAGGGTTCGTGATGGCCGGCCTGCCGGACTGTATCGGCCGCGCCGGCAAGAATCCCGGGTAGCTGTTCGCCAAGCAGCACGAAGATGACGCCGTTGGCGGTGAACTGGATCGTATCCCATACCGTGTTGCGGCGAATCCGTGTCGTTGCTTCCAGCTCGCCCGTCGATTCGACAAATCCCATGGTGAGACCGGCAGCGACCGCAGCGAGGATACCTGAGCAGTGCAAGTGCTCAGCGAGCAGATAGGCGCCAAAAGGAATGAGCAGGCTGATGAGGATCTGCGCGCCGCCTTCTTCGCCGAGCCTGCGGCTGACCCAGTTCTTGGCGCGCGACACCATCCAGGTGAGGCCCGTGCCGACGGCGATTCCGCCAAATGCCACCCACAGGAAATTCAGCGCCGCCTCGTGAATCGTGAAGGCGCCGGTCAGGGCCGCGGCGATGGCAAAGCGAAGACAGACGAGGCCGGAAGCGTCGTTGAGGAGCGATTCTCCCTCCAGAATGTGCATCATGCGCTTGGGGATCGGTACACGTTGAGCAATCGCCGAGACGGCGATCGGGTCGGTCGGCGAAACGACAGCGGCAAGGGCGAAGGCCACCGCGAGCGGTATCGAGGGGATCATCCAGTGAATGAACCATCCCATGCCGACGACGGTGAAGACAACGAGCCCGAGCGCCAGCTCGATGACAGTCTTTCCGTCCTTGAACAGTTCCTCTCGCGGGATGCGCCAACCATCGAGGAAGAGCAGCGGCGGCAGGAACAGCAGAAAGAAGATCTCGGGATCGAGCGTCACGCGCCAGTCGGCGGTGAGGCCGATCACGGCACCGAGCGCGATCTGGAAGAGCGGCCGAGGCAACGGCAACGGCACGGCGCGCGATACGATGCCGCTGATGATGACCGCGAGCAGAAGGAGCAAAATGATCGTGATGGTTTCCAAGGCGTGTTCCGCGTTGTGGGAGGCAGATGCGAGGGATCAGTGCTTGCGCACGAATTCCGCTCGAAGGACAAGACCCTTGATGCCCTCATAACGGCAGTCAATCTCCTGGGCATCTCCTGTGAGCCGGATCGACTTGATGACGGTCCCCTTCCGAAGGGTCTGACCCGCCCCTTTGACCTTAAGATCCTTGATCGTTATGACGCTATCGCCATCCGCGAGCAGATTTCCGACAGAGTCCCGTACCTCGATCCGGTCAAGCGCTGCGGCCCGCGTGGCCGCGTCAGCGGCGCTTACCCATTCGCCCGTAGCTTCATCATAGACATAATCGTCGTTGTCATCGGTCATTGGCATGATCCTGTAGGCTGTTGATCAGTGGAGGCGCATCCGGCTTGCCGGCGGCGCGGCTGTGATTGCGGCGGCCACGCGCAACGCTTCGGGCAGGTCCGCGCTGTGGATGAGGCGCCGGCTCTGGACCCCGAGCGCGCCGCGCTCCAGCATCGCCATGGGTTGGGCCTGAACGCCGGAAAGGATGATTTGCGTGCCTGTCGCCGCAGCCCGGGCGACAATCTCGCCAATCGTGGCCACACCGCTTGCATCGAGCAGCGGAACCCGTCGCATCCGCAGAATGATGACCTGCGGGACAGGACCGATGCGACGCAGCGTATCGAGCAGCTCATTGGCCACGCCAAAGAAGATCGGTCCGTCGATCCGGAATATCTCGACGCCATCTGGCAGTGCCACACGCTGGTCGATTTCCTCGTTCTCATCCTCGCGGGAGGAAGCCTGCCGGTCGCTCGCTATCTCGACGGTACGGCTCATACGCATCATGAAGACCAGCGAGGCCAGCGTCACGCCGACGCCAATGGCGACGGTCAAATCGACCAGCACCGTCAGGAAGAAGGTCAGCAGCAGCAGCGCGCGATCTCCGTTGGGCATCCTCAGCAGCTGGATGAACCGGTGATGTTCGCTCATGCCCCATGCGACCATGAACAGGATCGCCGCCAGCGCGGCCAGCGGCACATAGGCCATGAGACGGGACGCGAAGAGCATGAAGAGCAGCAGGAATACCGCATGCAACATTCCGGCAATTGGCGTAATGCCGCCGGCCCTGATATTGGTGGCGGTGCGGGCGATCGCACCGGTCGCGGGCAACCCGCCCAGCAACGCCGAAGCCAGATTGGCGACACCTTGGCCGACCAGTTCCTGGCCGGAACGATGCCGGGAACCGATCATGCCATCAGCGACGACCGCAGACAGGAGGGCCTCGATGCCGGCCAGAAAGGCTATGGTGAACGCGGACGGTATCAGCGACTGTATCTTGAGAAGCGAAATGTCGGGCAGCGCAGGAGCGGGCAATCCCGTCGGCAAGTCGGGAAATCGCGATCCGATTGTCTCGACCGGCAAGTGCAGCAGCGTCACGACAGCGGATGCGGCAAGAACGGCGATCAGGAACCCCGGCAAGCGCGGCGCCCATTTGCGCAAGGAGATGATCAGCGCCAATGACCCCGCGCCTATGGCCAAAGCCCCGATTTCAACGCTGCCCAGCGCCCTGAAATAGGCGCCCCATCGGGGAAGGAAATCGGCCGGCACTTGGGCCATGGACAGTCCAAGGAAATCCTTGACCTGACTCGATGCAATGATCACCGCGATGCCCGCAGTGAACCCGGTGATCACCGGCTGCGGAATGAAGCGCACCAGGTTGCCAAGGCCAGCGTAGCCCGCTCCAATCAGAATGAACCCCGCCATCAGGGTGGCAAGAACAAGTCCATCCAGCCCGTGCTGCGCGATCACGTTGAACACGACGACCACGAAAGCGCCGGTCGGTCCGCCGATCTGGACGCGCGATCCGCCCAGCAGAGATATGAGGAACCCTGCGACGACTGCGGTCACAAGCCCTTTGTCAGGCGAGGCCCCGCTGGCAATTGCAAGCGCCATGGCAAGCGGCAATGCGACGATAGCGACGGTCAGGCCCGCCAAGGCGTCCCGGCGGAAATCCACTGGCGTATAGCCTTCGTGCAGAACCGTGATCAGCTTGGGCGTGAAGGCAATGCGCCGTGCGTCACCGGGCATTGTCGTCACTGTCCGGCTCCTCAGCCTGGTCGAACAGAAGAGACGGGACGCGCCGGGGCCCCTTGCCGGCGGCCGTTTCCTTGAGGCGTACGCCGCGTCCTGCCCCGCTGCTCGGTGCATTTTCACCGATGATCTCGATACCGGCTGCTTCCAGCGCGTTGATGACTTTCACCAGCGTGTCGACGACGCTCCGCACCTGGCCCTCGGAGGCCTCCATCCGCTGGATGGTTGGAAGCGAAACGCCTGAGAGGGCAGCAAGACCGCGCTGGTCGAGGCCCAGGAGGGCGCGTGCGGCACGCATTTGCTGCGATGTGATCAACGAAACCTCCATGATGTTTAAGACATCAAATTACAATCTTACCTTTCACATATGCCATATGCTAACGGGCTGTCACGGGATTTTCATCGCTCGATGACATAAGGTTCAAGGAGTATAGTCATGCCCAACCTCTTCGGTCGTACCCTGCTGGCCAATCTCAACGATGATCCAAAAGTCCAGCGCAATCTCGGAACGGCGCAACTCATCGAGGAAGCAGTCCGGAACGGCGAGGGATTGATTGCCAAGGACGGCCCGTTCGTGGTTGCGACGGGCAAGCACACCGGCCGTTCGGCGAAGGACAAGTTCATTGTTCGGGACGCGGAAACCGAAAGCAGCGTCTGGTGGGGCAAAACCAATGTAGCGAGGACGCCTGAGCACTTCGCCAATCTGCGCGCCGATTTTGTGAAGGCGCTGGAGGGCAGGACCAGGCTTTACGTCGCGGATCTCTTCGGCGGCTCGCAGCCCGAGCACCGCGTTCAGGTGAGCGTCATCACGGAGCTCGCCTGGCACAGTCTCTTCGTGCGCACCCTGCTTGTGCGCCCTACCGCCGCAGAGCTCGACGCATTCCTCCCCGAGTACACCATCATCGACCTTCCCAGTTTCCGGGCCGATCCCGCGCGCCACGGCACGCGCAGCGAGACGGTGGTCGCCGTCAACCTGACCGAGAAGCTGATCCTCATCGGCGGGACCGCCTATGCGGGCGAGATGAAGAAATCGGTCTTTGGCATCCTCAACTACCTGCTCCCGGCCAAGGGCGTGATGCCGATGCATTGCTCGGCCAATATCGGTCCGAAGGGCGACACCGCCGTCTTCTTCGGCCTGTCGGGCACGGGCAAGACGACGCTCTCGGCTGACGCCAGCCGCACGCTGATCGGAGACGACGAGCATGGTTGGTCGGATACCGCCGTGTTCAATTTCGAAGGTGGCTGCTACGCCAAGATGATCCGTCTGTCGGCGGAGGCGGAGCCGGAGATCTTCGCGACGACACGCCGTTTTGGCACGGTGCTCGAAAATGTGGTGATTGATCCTGCCACGCGCGAGATTGACCTCGACGACGCCTCACTCGCGGAGAACAGCCGCGGCTCTTACCCCATCGACTTCATTCCCAATGCCTCGCGGGACAATCTCGGTCCGGTGCCGAAGAACATCATCTTTCTCACCGCCGATGCCTATGGCGTGCTGCCGCCAATCGCCCGCCTGACTCCGGACCAGGCGATGTATCACTTCCTGTCAGGCTATACCGCGCGCGTTGCCGGCACTGAGATCGGCGTGACCGAGCCGGAGGCGACCTTCTCGACCTGCTTTGGCGCACCGTTCATGCCCCGCCATCCTTCTGTCTACGGCAATCTGCTCAAGGAACGGATCGCCAAGGGCGGGGTCAAGTGCTGGTTGGTCAACACCGGCTGGTCGGGCGGCAAGGCGACCATGGAAGGCATCAGCCGGATGCCGATCAAGGCCACGCGCGCGCTGCTCAATGCCGCGCTGGATGGCAGCCTCAATAATGCTGAATTCCGTGAGGACCCCAATTTTGGCTTCGAGGTGCCGATCGCGGTGCCCGGCGTCGATGACAAGCTGCTCGATCCGCGTGGTGCGTGGGCTGATCCTGCCGAATATGACAGAACCGCAAGAGAGCTGGTGGCCAAGTTCATCGATAATTTCGCGCAATTTGAAGATCATGTCGACGCAAGCGTGCGGTCGGCCGCCCCCACGGCCAGGGTCGATGCCTGAGGAAGGCTTCACGCCCCCCTGCAACGGCATCGAACGATGCCCGGCTGCGCGCGGAGACCCTCGGAATAATTGCGCGACGGTCTCCGCCTCAGTCCTTGAAGCCGTAAGACGGGGTGCGATCGGACGATGCCCCCGTTGTGGCGAAAACCGGCTGTTCCCGCGATTCCTCAAGCCCGTCGCGCAATGCAGCGCATGCGGTCAGGACTGGACGCCTCAACAGGCGGACGACTTTCCGGCCTATGTATCGATCTTTGTGACGGGCCATCTCCTGGCGCCTCTCATCATTGCGCTGACAAAGGATGCCGGGCTCTCGGCAGGTGTGGTGGTCGCCATTATCCTGCCGCTTGCCGTCATCCTGATGGTCGGTTTGCTTCAGCCTGCCAAAGGCGCCATCATCGCAATCCAATGGTGGTATTCAATGCACGGTTTCAAACGCCTGCCGGGTGATGGCTGATGAGGATTGCCCATTCGCCATCGAAAAAAATGTCGCTTCGGTCCGGGTCGCGACCAGCAGTCTGCAGCTCTGGTCACCTGTATGAATGACCCCTTGTCAACTGGAGGGGCGCCGCCGACCGAGATCGGCGACAACAACCTGCGGGAGCTTGTGAGGCGCCTTCCGGCATGGTTGCGGGCAGACCTTTCGGCCACCGATGCGCAGAGAAGGGAGCGGGCCGAGGACGCGCTCGTCGCCATCATCCTGTCCCTGTCCGACGATCAGCATAACTGATCTGCGCGATCAGCCTTTTCGCGGAAATGAAGTTCAAGCGTACCGCGTTGATCGTCGACAGGCCATGGCGCGGTTCGCAGAGAAGCAGCCTGCGGACTGGGCTCGTGCCACCGATGGCGAGCAAGATTGCCCCGGGCATCGACGGCCGCCGGCGTGAAGGACATGTGCGTCCATCATGAACGCGCAGTGCCAGGTCGGAATTCAGGCTCCGCCTGAAGCCTCTTGACCTTGCACAATCGCTCCCGCGAGATCCCGTATGATTTTGCGGCGCCGGCTATCATCAGGAACCGTACGGGTTTCGCGACTAATCCGCCTCATCAAAAAGCGCATCTCGCCGAACGTCGGCAATCTTGCCTGGCCGATCGCTGCGACAATCGCGGGATAAGACCAAAGTTGCTCCCGGGCCATGCTGGTTCCTCTCTGTTAACGATGGCGCTGTATGCCATTTTGGCGCTTTCCTCGTCCCTCGTCCACGCCCTGGAGATAGAGTGCGGCTGAAGCTGCAATCCCGAGAATCGCACTCATCCTCACAAACTCGCTGTCACCCAAAGCGAGAAGCGTCGTCGCGGCTGCAGCGAGCAGGATCAGCCACGCCTGCCGGCGGCAATGCAGGCGGCGTGCGATGTTCCAGGCCAGCACAGCCGAGATCATCGCTGCCAAAACGCTGCCGCCGATCAGCGCGACAGCTTCAACAAGGATTTTCAGCAATGGCATGGCGGCCTCGCATTTCAGTTGTTGGAAAGCTTGCCAGGCTGCGCCTTGCGATCCCATCAACCGAACAGAAATTATATCGTCTTACGATATTATCGCACATCGCTGCTGTCCGCAAGGGCGCAGGCCCGGATCCCGGCGCGGAGCAGTGCAAACACATCCCGGCGGACCTGAGAAAATGCGTCAGGGTTGAAGACCCGTTCATTTATGGCTCCACTTCGACGCTCAAGTAGACCATTAATAAAATGTTAACCAACCTGGCATATCGTTACGGCCCCATGCAGGGTGGAGATGTTCAGATGGTGCGACTTCAGCGCAGGCCCAAGCGCTCCCATGCCCGTCCAGCGGACCCTCGCCCCTGCGCTGCCCAACCCCGCCGCAAGGAGCCCGTCATAGCTGAATGGACTCGCTTCTGCTTCGAGGTGGATTGCGGATAGAAGGGAGAAGGCGTCGCACTCATCGAGCGGCACGCCCCCAAGGATTTGCCGCCGCAGCGCAGCGAGTCATCATCCCTCAACGCTCCTGCTATGAGCTTCATTCGCCTGCCCCCCAGATGCAGCTTCTGGGGATTTAGCCCATCCTCCAATGCTGCTGGCGAGCTCCTTGCAGATCAGCCTGGGAAATGGGTCACCCGCTGCAATTGGGTTGGGGCCGAACGTACGATCGCCGCGGCCGCCGGGACATGCATTCGCCGACCGTGAATCCATAATCCAACAGTTATGTTGTCAAACAGCCGCCCCAAATGGCCTGCGCTATGCGGTATCCCTGCTGATTTGAAGGGGGATTTCCAGACAGAGCCCATCGCGGCGCAATTTCGGGTTTCAGGGACGCGGACCGGTGACCTGGATGGCGTCGCCCTGCCCCTCGCCCGGCATGGACGTCTCGCGCTCAATCCAGGCCAGCCGGATGGCTCCCGCCGCGGCCCCGACCCTTGCACGTCCTCCTCGGGAAACGATGCCCTCTGCTATGGCGCGGCGTTGAGCGGCCGTCCCTCCCTCTACGGTCAGCTCCTGCGATCTGCGTGTCGATGCCCATGCTGCAAGATCCAGCACCTTGCCATCGACGACGCCCTGGTCGATCCGCACGTCAGGCAAAACTGCTTGATCGGGCGGCGTCAGCAGCACCGTCCAATCCGGCAGCGCGCGCCGGGCACGATCCTCGAGCGCGCGATACCCTTCAAGACCAAGGCCCGGCAAGACGGCGGCGGCCGCTGTCAGCGTTCGATCCCCCAATTCAAGCCGCACCGCGGTTGGCTCGACGCCCACGATCAGGCCGAGAGTGGCGGTAGCCTGATGGCGGCTACCATCGAGATTCTGGCGGCCGGTATCGCTCGCCCGCGCGATCTGGGCCGCTTCTGTCGCCCCCGCGTCTTGGGATGTGCGCAGCTGATCAACATGGATGTCCACCGGGCGGCCCAGCCGCGCCTGGAGATCGTCGGCGATCAGTGCATCGGCTCGGGCAACGATCCCCGGCGTCAGCATGACGGCGCGCACGCGGATCGGCGAGCGCGCATAGTCGATTTCGACCTGACTCAGGCGTGCATCGGACGGGAAGCGCGCACGGACGGTATCGCGCACCTGACGCTGGGCGAGGGCTTCGAAGGCGATTTGCCTCAATGCTGCGCTCAGTGGGACAGACAGAAGACCAAGCGCTGCAAAAAACAGGACTAACTGCCATCCGGTATGATGTGGCGAGAGATGACTGCCAAAGCCATAGACCCGCGCAACCAGCGCGGCTGTCAGCGAGATCGTAACCGCGTTGGTGATGAAGAGCAGCAGTGCGCCTGAGAAGATGGTCCAGTTCCAGGTGGCGATGCCGAACCCCACCACGACCAGCGGCGGCATGAGCGCGATGGCGATGGCTACACCTACGACCGTGCCGCCACGCCCCCGGATAAGTGCGTAGGCCCCCGCCACGGCAGAGAGCAGGGCTACCAGCAGATCAAACAAAGTGGGCTGTGTACGGCCCGCGATTTCGCTCGTGATCGTCTGGACCGGCGAGAGGGAAATCAGGACAACTGAAAGGATCATCGCGACTGCCGATCCAAGGCCCAAGGCGGTTGCGGCGCGCCGGACTTCCCGGAAGTCGAGCGTTGCGATCCCGAAACCCAAACCGATGATCGGCATCATCAGGGGAGAGAGCAGCATGGCGCCGATCAGCACCGCTACCGACGGCATCAACAAACCAAGAAGGGAAATCGAAGCGGAAATCAGGACGAGAAAAAGATAGCGGCCCGACCAGCCGGAGTCCTCGCTTATCTGATCGAGAACGGCCGCGTGATCGACGCCACCCACGACCCAGATATTCCACCAACGACGCAGCTTGCTTCTGCCTTCGCGGTCAGCGACTTCCACGATATAACCTCTCGAATGGGGTAGAGCGGTTCCTGCTAGGGTATGGGAAGCGTGCTCGCAACCGGCGCTAGCCGGCAAGAGCAACGCCAGACGGCTGCAGTGTTGGCTACCCGGCCATTGTGCAACGCGTGCCTGCGGATCGACCGTGCCTGGGCCGACCATGGGTGCGCGGCCGCAGCCTTTCGACACGCCCGCCATGGTGAGCGGGCGTGTCCCTCTTTGCCCCGCGATGCGCGACCTTCCCATCCAGCAATCCCGTCGCCCGCGGGGAGGTGGCAATTGCGCTTGTGAGCCCATGACGTTAGGAGCCGCCCATTCGTAAGGACCCGGTGAAAATCCGGGTGGCTATTCCGGCCGCCGATCCGCCGGACAATGTTTGTCGCAGGCTGATATTCGCCACATCACGCTACATCATCCCTGCGACTTCGACGGTTTTCTGCAAGCCATGAACAGCACCTCTTTATCGCGCTACCGCGCTGAATGGTTCGACGGTGCCTCCAACGCCCGGCGCGATATTCTCGCCGGCATGGTCGGTACGTTCGCGCTGATCCCGGAAGTGATCGCCTTCTCCTTCGTCGCCGGCGTCGATCCGGAGGTCGGGCTGTTCGCGTCCTTCATCATCGGTATCGTCATCGCTTTTGCAGGTGGACGTCCGGCGATGATCTCTGGCGCTGCGGGATCGGTTGCGCTGGTCGCGGCGGCGCTGGTGAGCGCTCATGGGCTGCAATATCTGCTCGCCGCCACCTTGCTTGCCGGATTGCTCCAGATCGCCTTCGGCCTCATGAAGCTCGATATACTCATGCGCTTCGTCTCGCGATCGGTGCGGACGGGCTTCGTGAACGCGCTCGCCATCCTCATCTTCTCCGCGCAGTTGCCGCAGATGCTGCACGTGAGCTGGCATAGCTATGCCATGATCGCGGGCGGCCTCGCGATCATCTATCTCGTTCCCCGGATCACGACTGCCATTCCCTCGCCACTCATCTGCATTCTCGTGCTCACCACGATCAGCATCGCCTTTCCCATGCCGATCCACACGGTCGCCGACCTTGGCCGCCTGCCCTCTTCCCTGCCGTCTCTCACCTGGCCCGGCGTGCCGCTCGATTGGGAGACGCTGGTGATCGTGCTTCCCTATGCGATTGCCATGGCGGCAGTAGGACTGCTTGAATCGCTGATGACAGCAAGCGTCGTGGACGACCTGACGGAAACCACAAGCTCCAAGGCGCGCGAATGCACCGGCCTGGGCCTTGCCAATGTCGCGGCGGGGCTGTTTGGCGGCATCGCCGGCTGCGGGATGATCGGGCAAACGGTCGGCAATATCCGCTATGGGGGGCGCGGGCGGCTGTCCACCCTCGTCGCCGGCGTCTTTCTTCTCCTGGTGATGGTACCGCTACGCCCATGGATCGCGCAGGTGCCCGTGGCGGCGCTGGTCGCAATCATGATCATGGTATCGATCAGCACCTTTTCCTGGGCGTCGATCCGCGACCTTGCGCGCCATCCCAAGGTATCGGGCATCGTCATGATGGCGACCGTGATCGTCACGGTCGCAACGCATGATCTTTCGGCGGGGCGTGGCTGTCGGCGTGCTCCTGAGCGGCGTGTTCTTTGCCTTCAAGGTGACGCGCATGATGGATGTCGCGTCTCATTATGATGAGGCGACGGATACGCGGACCTATATCGTCTCCGGTCAGATTTTCTTCGCCAGCGCAGACATATTTGCCGATCGGTTCGATTTGAGGGACACAGCATCGATGGTTCGCATAGATCTGTCCGCCAGTCACTTATGGGACATCACGGCCGTTGGCGCATTGGAAGAGATCGTCATGAAAATGCGCCGTCATGGCATTGGAGTGGAAGTGATCGGTCTCAACCGGGCCAGCGCCATCCTTGTCGACAGGCTGGCGCCCGCCGTTTCGACCGGACCATCCTAACCGACATGGTAACATGAAAAGGGTCAGGCCCCCGCCCGGCCTTCCATTGGATCAGGCCATGTCCCAGCGGCGAGGACTGCGCATATGGGCTTTGGTCTAGGGGCCCGTACTTGCATTTGTTCCCCCTTCACCCGCGGGAAGATAGTGGCTTGGTGATACACCGACGCGCCGTTTGAACATCGTCGAGAAGGCGGCGGCGCTGTCATATCCAAGGTCGAAAGCGATCGCGGTAACAGACTGGCCCTCGGCAAGCCGCGGCAGCGCTATGAGAATACAGGCCTGCTGCCGCCATGCTCCGAAGCTAAGGCCCGTTTCCCGGCGAAAGGCACGGGTGAAGGCGCGGCGGCCCATGCCCAGATCATCGCACCACTGATCGATGCTGTCATGCGGGGTCGGGCGTTCGAGAAAGGCATGGCACCGGGCGGCGATCGGCCCTGTCTTCGGAAAAGGAACAGCCAGAGGTACGGTGGGCGCCGCCGCCAGTTCAGCCAGGAGCAGCGCCATCACCTTGCCGTCGCGCCCGTCCTCATCATATTCCGGCGGAATGTCGCACGCCGCTTCGAGCAGCGCGCGAAGCAGCGGCGACACCTGAATCACCTTGTTGCTGTCACCAAGCGAGCCATCCGTGCCGGGTTCGATCAGGACAGCGCGGGTACTGACGGCGCCGACCATCCTAATGGCGTGCGGGCAGCCGCCTGGCGTCCAGACCGCGCGCTCAGGCGGCGCCACCCACGCACCGTAAGGTGTGCTGACGACCACGACCCCACGTGCTGCGTAGAGTAATTGCCCGCGCCGATGCTGATGCCAGTCCAGCTCGAAGGCAGGCGGATATTCGTTGCCGATCCCGACAATGGGCCGATCGATATGCTCGACGAAGGCAGGGTCGTTCCAAGGCACGGCATGTCCCGATCGCGAAGATGATAGTCCCATATAGGAATGCGGGCGCTTGCGGGAGGGGTTAAGGCCGCTCTGTCATCAAGGACAAGAATAGCATGAACGCCACACGATCAGCCCTGCCCGCCCCCGCCGCCGACGCAACGGTTTTCGGCATAATCGCGGCGATCAGCGCCTGTCATCTCATCAACGACATGCTGCAGTCGCTGTTGCCCGCCATCTATCCCAGCCTCAAGACGGAACTTGACCTGTCGTTCAGCCAGGTCGGGCTGGTGACCCTGGTCTACCAGATGACCGCGTCGATCCTGCAGCCGCTCATTGGTCTTTACTCCGATAAGCGGCCGACACCGCTTGCACTTCCGGCCGGAACGCTCTTCTCCCTGGCGGGGCTGCTGGTACTCTCTGTTGCACACAGCTACGGGCTGCTGCTGGCAGGCGCATCCCTGCTGGGCATGGGCTCTTCGGTCTTCCATCCCGAATCCTCGCGCGTCGCGCGCATGGCCGCCGGGCGCAGACATGGCCTTGCCCAGTCGATGTTCCAGGTCGGTGGCAACGCCGGATCCGCGCTCGGTCCTCTGGCCGCCGCGCTCATTGTCCTGCGCTGGGGTCAGACCAGCCTCGCCTTTTTCGCGATGCTGGCCCTGTTATCCTGCGCCATCCTCTGGAATGTCAGCCAATGGTATCGACATCATGGCCTTGCGCGCCTGTCCCCACGGAAAGGCAGTGGCAAAGTCATTGTCGACCCGCCTCAAGGAAAAGTGCTGGGTGGCATCGCCGTACTGCTCGCCCTCATCTTTTCCAAATATGTCTATATGGCGAGCCTTACCAGCTACTTCACTTTCTATCTGATCCATCGTTTTGGCGTGTCGGTCGACGTCGCGCAGCTATACCTGTTCGCCTTTCTTGCCGCCGTCGCGCTAGGCACGATCGCGGGCGGGCCGCTGGGAGATCGCTTCGGGCGGAAATATGTGATCTGGTTCTCGATCCTGGGCGCGCTCCCTTTCACCTTGCTCCTCCCCCACGCGAACCTCTTCTGGACCGGGCCCCTGGCGGTTGCGATCGGCTTGATCCTTGCGTCCGCTTTTCCGGCCATCGTCGTGTACGCGCAGGATCTGGTCCCTGGAAAGATCGGCATGATCTCCGGCCTGTTCTTTGGCTTTTCCTTCGGCATGGGGGGCGTGGGCGCGGCCGTTCTGGGTGAGGTCGCCGATCGTTCGGGCATTGGGACGGTCTACGGCATCTGCGCGTTCCTGCCCGCGATCGGGTTGCTCGCCATCCTGTTGCCCGATCCCAGGAAGAAATGATCATGCCAGCTTTCCCTTGCCTCACACGCTCCATGACCCAGTGATGCGCTTCGGGCTGCGAACGCGCCATCTTCCGGGCGAGCCAGGTCATGGCTCCCTTGGTGGGTAGCGCCGGTCCAGTCCTTGGTACGCCCAGTGCGAAGGACGCCGGTCTCGCGATTGCTGCCGGCGAAAACGTTAGTCGATCTTCGCATAGCTGGCATGCTATGTTCCGAGAGAAAGAGCGCGCCCCGGACAAAACAGGACGCCTTGCCATGCGAGCCTTGAATGCGGGTCGCGACCATAGGAAGGTCTACACAGGCGCGGCGTTTGAGGCGGCCCGGGCGCACGCCGTTGGCAGGCGCAGCAGACATCGTCTACGAACGCACAGATTTTATGTCATGCGCGCGGCGGCGCCATAGGTTTGGCGGCAGCTTTGCCGCGCGGTGGCTGAACGGTTCGGACGGGGAAGCGCATCATGGCGGAACATCGCATCTACGGCATCAGCTTTGCCAGTGTCTATCCGCACTATGTCACCAAGGCGGAAAAGAAAGGCCGCAGCAAAGCGGAGGTCGATGAGATCATCCACTGGTTGACGGGCTATACCCGGTTAGAGCTCGACGCGGAGCTGGAAAAGAAAAGCAGCTTCGAGAAATTTTTTGGTCAGGCGCCTTTACTGAACCCCTCGCGAAAGTTGATCCGAGGCGTGGTCTGCG
Source organism: Sphingobium sp. JS3065 (assembly GCF_026427355.1). NCBI lineage: Bacteria > Pseudomonadati > Pseudomonadota > Alphaproteobacteria > Sphingomonadales > Sphingobiaceae > Sphingobium > Sphingobium sp. JS3065. The sequence continues at coordinate 179,224 of NZ_CP102666.1, read as the reverse complement.
GCGTTCGGGTCGAAGCTATCGAAGACGGATTGATGCAGGAGATCCGCTATCTCGACAAGCTGATCGACGAGCTCGCACAGGGGAAGGCGATGGAGAAGATACTTCGCGAGTGATGCGAAGACGACCGACACCATTGGCTGCTTTGGCCGGCATTGGCGCATAGCCGATACGGGCCGAAAGAAAATGCGCTAGGCGTGTCACAGAGCCTCCGGCTGCCTCGTCATGCGGGTATCCAACTGCGATGAAGGAATGCCGACATATGCATGACCGCACCAATATCTATGCCGGTGGCGGGCCGCTTTTCAAAGCCTGGTACGATCTGTCGATGCAGGTCGAGAAATCCGGGCTTGAAAAGAACCTGCTCGAACTGGTCAAGATTCGCGCCTCACAGATCAACGGCTGCGCCAACTGCCTCAACATGCACACGCATGATGCCCGCAAGGCAGGCGAGACGGAGCAGCGCATCCATTTGCTCGGCGCGTGGGAGGAGGCGCCATGTTATAGCGCGCGGGAGCGGGCGGCTCTTGGCTGGACCGATCATCTGACGCAAATTGCCACGAGGCGCGCGCCTGATGCCGTTTATGCCGCCCTTGCAGCGGAATTCAGCGCGGAGGAGCAGGTGAAACTGACACTGGCGATCAACGTCATCAACGGCTGGAACCGACTGGCGGTCGGCTTCCATCTCTACGACCCCGCGCTTGGCTGGCCGGCGTGATCGACGATCGCCTTGCGAGCTTTGACGCGCAGCGGACCAATCTGCTGCGCGTCGCCTATCGCATGCTCGGTTCGATGGCTGACGCAGAGGATGTAGTGCAGGACGCATTCATCCGCTGGGCGGCGACAGACAGGCAAACCGTGCGTGTCCCCGCTGCGTTCCTGCGCCGCACGGTGACGCGTCTGTGCCTCGATCACCTGAAATCCGCGAGGGTGCGGCGGGAAAACTATGTTGGCCCGTGGCTGCCCGACCCCATCGTGGAGGCCGAGCCCGTAGAGGACGTCACCCTCCCCCTCATGCTTGCGCTCGAACGTCTCTCTCCGCTCGAACGGGCGGCTTTCCTGCTGCATGATGTGTTCGGAGAAAGCTTCGATGACGTCGCCTCCTCCATTGGCCGGGGCGCTGCCGCCTGCCGTCAGCTTGCTGCGCGGGCACGCGAGCATGTGCGGCGCGAGCGGCCGCGCTTTCCTGTCGAACGCGACCGGGGCCAAGCGATCGCCGCTGCCTTTTATGAAGCGGCTCGGGCCGGCGATGTCACAAAGCTCGGTTCGCTGCTGGCAGACGATGTACGCTTTCATTCCGATGGAGGAGGCAAACGCCCGGCGGCGGGCCGTGTTCTCAACGGCGCAGGCGAGGTTCTACGCGGACTATCCACGATTATCCGTCTGCGCCGCGGTGATCCTGAACTGGTGAGGCAGGCGTTCGTGAATGGCCTGCCCGGCTTTGTTACGCGCGAGGCCGACGGCATGTTGCAGACGACGGCGCTACTCATCGAAGACGGTCGCGTGAGGGCGATCTATATCATGCGAAACCCGGACAAGTTGCGGCACGTGGATGGGATGATGCACTGATGCGAACGCTTTGCGGCAACTGACCCAAGGCAGTCGGCATGAGGCCAGATTTGCCAGGAACCTCCATGCCCATTCCGCTTGCCGCCAGCGAACCTTCGTCGTCGTTCAGCCGCCAATTTCCGATCAGTAGGCCCGGAGGGGCAGCTATTCAAAACCATGCCCCAAGAACCAGGCGATCGAGGACGGCCAAGGCTGCTGTCATGATCCGTCTCGCGATGTTGTTATTGTTGGAGACCTGCTTTGTCCGATAAGGCCAGACCCGATGAACAGAGAATATCCTCAACCCCAGCTCGATCTTGACGGCCTGTCTGCATTTCTCGAAGCAGCCTTTCCGCCCGAAGCGCGCCCCAGTCTGGGTTCGGTAGTGGAAATCGCTCCCGGACGTGTGCGAATGCTCCTCGATCCGACCCCTGCTATGGCGAGACCCGGTAATATTGTATCCGGCCCATCGCTCATGGCTCTGGCCGACGTGGCAGCCTATGCCGTGATTGCGACGCACCACGGGCCTGAGCCGATGGCAGTAACGCATGGCCTTTCGATCTCCTTCCTCCGCGCCTGTCAATTCAAACCCATCTATGCCGACGCCCGCCTTTTAAAACTCGGGCGCAGGCTATCCACAGTGGATGTCCGGATCTGGCAAGGAAGCGAGGATCGTCTCGTGGCGCAAGCGACGGTCGGGTATGCGCAACCATAGAACGAATAACGACCCTTCCCTAGCCGCTCAGCGCCTAATTTCGCGCTCTCAACTGCGGACGGGCTGTTCCCCTCGCTATTCAGGACAGGCGCAGTGCTACTGAAACTGCCGTCGCCGGTCAAAATGCACAATCTGCGGCGCAGGCATCGCCTACCAGCCTGTGGAGCAACAGTGATGGAAGACCACTATCACTAACCGCTTCACGGGGCTGCTACTGCTATTGTTTTGGCACATCCGAACATTGTGATTGGACAGAGCGGTTCTCTCCCGCTCTGTTTCACTCCTCACTGTGCGCAGCCCATTCGCCGATGTTGGTTTCCTGACCGATCAGCGCCAGCCCATGGGCGATCGATGTCAGTTCATTGCCCGCCGCGATGCGGTTATCCGGGAAACGCGCTTCAAACAGGCGTCGCACCGCAGGGATTAGCGAGGAACCGCCGGTAAGGAAGACATGATCTATCCCTCTGGCTGAAAGACCAGCTTTAGCAAGCGCCTCGTCCACTGTCGCGCCGATGCGGTCGAGATCCGGAGCGATCCACTGTTCAAAATCGGTGCGGCTGACATCCGCCTCCACACGCACGCCGTCGCTGTCAAAGTGGAAATGCGCATGCTCTTCAATGGAGAGCGTCCGCTTCAACTGCCCGACCGCGTCATAGAGGGAGTAACCAAGCTCATTTTCCACGACGGCGATCATGCGACCTATCGCCGCGGGATCGGTCGCGGCTCGCTTCAGCTTCTGCAATTCAGCGATGGCGCGGCGATTGTGCATCAGCGCAAGGCGCGCCCAGTCGCCAAAATCGGCGAAATGGCCCGCTGCTATCTCCAGCGTCTTGCCCATGGACGCATAGGTGCCGCCTTTCCCCAACATGGGGAGAACCAGCTTGTCCATGATGCGATAGTCGAAGCGATCGCCGGCTATGCCGATGCCGGCCGACCCAAGCGGGACGCAGCGTTGCGGCGTCCCTGGCGCTTCGATCCGCACGATGGAAAAATCGCTCGTCCCGCCTCCAAAGTCGGCGACCAGCAAGGTCGCGGGTTCTATCAGGTGCGCGGCGAAGCTGAACGCCGCGCCCAATGGCTCATAAACATAATGCACTTCCCGCTCGAGCGCCGCGAACATGAGATCGTAGCGCTGGCGGGCCAGCATATTGTCCGGTCGCTGCCCCGCATAGCGAACCGGACGCCCAACGACGACGCGCTCTGGCAGCATCTTCAGTTCATCGGCCGCATGTGCCCGCAACCGTTCGAGGAAGATATGGCCCAATTCTTCGAAGCGGAGTCGCTTTTCGAAGATGGTGGCATGCTCGAATGCCTTGCTGGCGGCGACGGATTTGAAGGATTGCAGAAAGCGGCTGCCCTGCGGGAAATCCAGAAACTCGGCGATCGCCCATGGCCCCGCCTCCCTCGCAATGCTGCCGGGCACGCCGTTATCTTCCCAGAAACAAAGGGCTGAACGGAAGATGGGACCGGCATTGCCGAATGTGGGGTAATCGACCAACCTTGCCCCACCATCCGCGTCGCCAAGTGCCACAACCGAATTGGTGGTCCCAAAGTCGATGCCAATCGAACGAGCTGGGGAAGTCATGTCATTTCCATGTTAGTCGGGGAAAGCTCGGCTCCGACCTTGAACTGCGGGGCCCGCGCCTATCACAGGCGCGAGCGTGTGGCGCAAGCCTACGATATCGCGACCCACTTGGCGCGGCTCGCCTGCAAGGTCAAAGCGGCCGGCTGGCTGCGCTACGCTGCATGTTGATCAGGCGATCCAGCACTTCATCCAATTCGGACAGGAAGCGGGATCGATCTGCCTTGCTGAAGGCCAAGGGACCACCGTTCCCGCCGCCATCCGCTCGGCACTCCAGTCGTCCACCGCATCGAAGGTGATCGCCGACGCCCTGAACCAGTACTTTATCGGGCATCCCTTTGCGGTCGTGGCGAAGGCGTTGGAGGCCGATCGAGATGCCGGGTCAATCGGCTTCCTTGCGTCAAGCGGCATCGCGCTTGTGGCGAGGAGCATTTCCACCGGCCCTGCCGCGGCTCCGACAGCGTAGGTTGGGCCGTCTTCAGATAATGATTGCTTGCGTCGCGTTGAGGACAGCCACTGCGGTTTGCACCTCGGTATAAAGATCTGCCTCGATGCCCTGGGTGTCGATCTCGACGACAAGGGCGAACCGGGCGACTTTCTCTCCATCTTTCAGGATCGTCTTGGATTTCCACCAGCCCGCTACGGGGTGAACGGCAAGCAGATGGCGACGGGCAAGGTCCGAGGCCTTGCAGGTCAACTGGTCAATATGGAGTGAGCCGACGTCGCGTCTCACACTCCCGAACTCCCACAGATCGTCTTCATCGACCTGGGGGCCGGCAGGTTCGACGGCTTTGCTGATGCGCGCCATGAACTGCTGCGCATTCTCTCCGGCACGGTTCAGCTTGAACCGAAGATTATGCGATGCGTAGCGGTATCGCGAGCCACGCGATGCCTCCGCCGGATTTGGTGCGACAAAGGAGCTAAGGGCAACACGCAGGGTTATGTTCGCGTTGCCGAGCTTGCGCAGCTCCTCAACCGGCCATGGCAACGAGAAGAGTCGCATCTCCTTGTGGACGTCACCGCCGGTCTTCTCGGAAAGGCCATAGGGAATGATGACGTCCTGAACGATCAGGGTCAGAGCGTTGGACGCGCTCCGATGGGCGCGTGCCAGATCGGGAACGCCATAGCCATAGCGCTGAAACAGCCGGGCATAGCTTCCCTTGTTCGAATGAGCAGGTAGGTGCGACCGCATCTGCGGCGTCCACCGTGCGGATGCGACATACAGCGCCCGGATAGTTTCGGGCCAGAGCTGCGGATACTCCGACCAGAGTTCAGTGATTTGCTTCGCGGCGATAGCCGTCGCTGCGCTCGTGTCGTGGGTGAAGCTGAACGAGCGTTGCGGATAGGCATGATGGGTTGTGAGAAGAGACAGCCAGCCATGCCGCAGCGGTGGAGGCGCCGCGCCAGCAGCCCAGTTTCCGCCCTCGAGCACGATATCGGGCTTGAGCGGCCAGGTCGAAGTCCAGGATGCGGTTCGAGAGCTGGGCGACAGGTCGCCGAAAGCCGCAACGCTGTTGAGGCCCTCGGCCGGCGGAAGCATCGTCTTCTCGGTATAGGCTCCCACGCTGATGGCGTTCCAGGCCTGCGCCGGCGACTCCAGTTCATTGTCGGGATGATCGCACCTGTCGAGATAATGACCCGCCGTGAACGTGAAATTGTTGGTGTTGCCCGCAGAGATCAGCATCAGCCGAGGATCTGTGCGGGCCCCCGATACGCCCGCAGCGAGCTGATCGACTTCTGTTGACCAGGACGTCGGGGCGCCATCATGCGGCGTGTCCTCGTCGGTCGTGACCGCCATGGTAAAAGTCCGGCGGCGAACCGTCTGTTCGACGATATTGATCGCCCTTCGCGTGACGACGCCCAGCAGATGATGCGGATTTGCGCCGGCGTCAGGGATTAGCTTCACGGACTCCAGGCGATGCGAGACGGTGACCGGCATCGTCGACTGGAGATTGAGCGTCAGATCACCGAACAATGCGAGACCGGCAAGCTGGGTGCCGTGCCCCTTGACGTCGTCCAGCCCCCAGGCCGGGTCTGCGGCGTGGCGGTCCTGCGCGGCGAGGACCGGCGCGGTCAACGGATGGGCGCGGCTGATGCCAGTATCGAGAAGGGTGACATATCCGCCATTGACGGCGCCCGAAAAGGTGGTGCGCTGGATGAGATCCTGAACCCAGGCCGCTTGTTCGGGCACGTCCATGGCATCGAACAGATCGGCGGTCACCGCAGGCGCCGCGAGGGCCCGCACGGCACCAAGACGTCTTACGGCGAGTGCAATATGGTCCCGTGTCCCGCGGCCGATGACGACGACGTCTTCGGGAAAGTGCAGGCGATCGGCCCCGATCTCGACATGATATGCGCCGGCCTGGGCGATAAAGGCTTCTGCCTCGCTGGGTTCGAGCCAGATTTCCCAGTGCGTCGCACCAGCGTTCGCGGGGAATTTGTCCTGCGGGCCACGCCAAAGCGCTCGCAGACCCGCTTCGGTGATAGCCGCCAGGCTCTGAACGAGATTGGCGTTCCTAGGACGGCCGGGGATGATTTTGCCGTCTTCTTCCTTAGCCGGCGTGTCTTCGGTCTCGAATTTCTCGATCTTCTTGCGAAGATTCTGCACGCCCTTGGCGGTGGCGAAAACGGTGGCGGTTTCTGTAGCGTTTCCGTTGATGACTTCAGCCCCGGTGCGCAATAGCGCGATACCGCTTGATCCCAGACTATCCTTGGCGAGTGGCTCGCCCGGTCGGCCTTTGACTTCCAGATAGACCCCGGGAAGGCCGTCCGTCGCTATGGCAGGAAGCTGATCGATCGCCTGCAGGAGAGCCTGCGCGTGACCGCTACGATCAAGGACGTCACTGGGCGCTTTGCCGCTGCCCCCGCCCTTTGCGCGAAAGGGGTGCGGCTTTCCGAGATCCTTCAGGAGAAAGTGACGTAGATTCCGTGGCATTCGCGCTTCTTCCCAGCCCCTGCAGCGATCGACGACGCTCCAGCGAGTTCACCAGATCGACGGTCGTTATGCTGTTGCGATCGCTCAGAACCGCGCGACGGGCCGCATCCTCTGCGGCAGCCACGACGTCGGCCGTCGACAGGCCGATCGCGCAATCCGTAACCTTTTTCCAAGACAGCCGCGCGTGGGAAAAGCCTATGAGGCGACGCTCGAGAGCCTGACGGATCGACGCTGCATCGGGCAACTCGTAGGAGAGCACGAGATCGAACCGTCGCAGGACCGCTCGATCCAGGATCTCGGCGAGATTGGTCGTGGCGACGACGATTGAAGGGCCGGTGTCCTCGTCAAGGAACTGGAGGAACGAGTTCAGGACCCGGCGCGCCTCGCCGACGTCATTACCGTCGCCGCGCGCTGCAGCAAGAGCGTCTATCTCGTCGAAGAGATAGACGCCGCGTGTCGATTTGATGGCATCGAACACAAGCTTCAGCTTCTGGGCAGTCTCGCCCATATATTTGGTGATGAGGCCATGCAGCATCACCGAAAAGAGCGGGAACTGGAGCTCCCCGGCGAGACTGTGCGCGCTCATTGTCTTTCCCGTGCCCGGAGGCCCGGAAAGCAGGATCCGCCGCCGCGGCTTGAGGCCCTTTTCCTCGAGCTTCTCGCGCATGCGGGTCTCGACGACGATGTGGGCGAGCTCTTCCTCGATGCGCGTTGGCAGGATGACGCTGTTCAGGCGCTCGCTGGGATAGGAGGCGAACAGAAACTCGGCGAGATCACCGCGCGGAGCTGCGATCGGCGTGAGGTTCGGCTTGTGCGAGGCTGGTGGCGTCTGTCCGGCATTAGCCCACTGTCGAAGCGTCTCGGCCAGGCGCTTGTGGCCCTTCTGCTCCTCCGCAGCCGACAGCTGCATCGCCAGATCGAAGAAGCGATCGGAATCCCCCTCCGCGTGGCTCTTTACGAGACCTATGAGCTGCTGCGCTGATGCCATGTCCATTATGTATCGCGAAATGGTTCGCGATACACCCCCCGTTACCGATTTAGATAAGGCATGAAGATTGCTCCGCGTCAATGCAAAGGGGCGCTTTTACAAGTGTCTCGAGGCTGGTCTTTACCGTTCGCGTCCAGCTCTGCTGACCGGGCGAAAGGTAAAGCGCTGTGCATTTGCCGGTGGAATGCATGAGCGCACACCCCCAGACCCGCATCGCTGCTACCCGTTCGCCGCAGGACCTTGTAGCCATCGACATGAGTTGCGATAGCTGGACCATAACAGGAACAGGCGGGCAGATATGGTAGCGGTACGGATCGAAATCCCCGATTTCTCCAAGATGGATGATGACGCTCTCGAGTGGCATCCCGCCACGATATTTCTGGACGGTCGGTGGAGCAGGCAAACGAGGTCGCTGGTTCGGCAGTTTGGCGCCACCGGCCTCCAGCTTAACGACAATTGGGCATCGACGAGCATGAGCTGGAGCTGTCCTGCGTGCAAGCGCACGAAGCCCGAGATCGCGCGCAAGACGGCCCAAGGCATTTTGCTGTGCCAGCTGGACGAACATCATGATCATCTGCGCGATCATGTCGAGAAATTGCTGAAGATCGACCGGGATAGGGTCAGCGAGAAGCAGCGTGTCCGCATCACGACCGCGCGCCTTGCCGTCATGGACCTGAGCGAGCGATTTGGCCGCACGGTCATGTGCTGCGACTGCAATCAGGCTGATGGTGCGGCAAAGCTCCAGATTGGCGGCTCACTCCACCCTGATTTCAGCTTCTCGCCATTGGAGATTGCGACCTTCATCACACCGATGCCGAACGCCGCTCACCAGCTCGATATTCCGAAGGCCCGCGCGCTCTGGGACAGCTTGCGCGCCGATGTTGCGCAACGCCTCGATTTCGCAACGATGATGGTAGATCGCATATCCAAAGGCTTGCACGATCGCGAACCTCAGCGAATGCCGTCGGAGTCGCGTCACCGACGTGATGCGGACATCGTCTATGATCTTGTCTCGCGCGCAGCAGAGTCCCGAGCATCGGCGCTGAATATGTCGAGAGCCTTGCTGGATCGCTCGTGTGCGTCGGATGGCAAGGCGAGTACGGGCAAGCGATCCGCTTGTCGGCCGATCGCCGTGCCAAGCCTTTCGGATTTTCGCACGCTCAATGAGACCAAGAGGCATCCTGGTCCATGGATGCGGGCGGGCGGGAATTGGTGCTGTCCCATTTGCGAGCGGACGAAGTTCGAGATCGTGCGCAAGTCCAATAAGGGAACTTGGGCAGCCGGCATCCACGAATTCTCCGTCTACACAGAGGAAAATGACGAGGACAACCGTAGGCGTCGATCCCTCCGCTATGACGGTGCGGTCATCATCGCCCAAGCTGAAGTCATTCTCATTTGCCACGATTGCCGCAGCATTCTGACGGAGGCGAAAACCATCGCACCCGGCGCGGGCGATGCTGCTCTGAAGCCGGATGACCTGCGCATGTTGATGGGCGAGCCAGTCCCTCACCGCGCTCATATGCTCGATCAGGACGCCATCCGGCGGACGGTAACCGCCAACAGAGAATGGGAGGCAGGCGTAGAGGAGTTTCAGAGACATCGCTCCGAAGCGCGTCTGTATCGAGGGCGCCACGCCCAACTTTGCCACGACTATCCCAAAAGCAAGGAAGCCGTCTTCCATAACCTGCTCGAGCGATGGTCAAGTCAACTGCCCGAGCCTCTCGCGGATGTTGAGGGCCATTTCCGCTGGCTGCTTGCAGAAGGGCAAAGATATAAAGATGAGGACTCTTGATCAGCGGTAACCCATAATTCTTAACCGGCTGATCGGGTCAGTTCCAAGCAGGCATGGTGGTGCCGCTGGGCAGGCTATGACGCGGGGACAGTGTAACGACATTCGGGCGTCCCTCAGCATCGACCTGCGTGAAGCGCAGGAAATCGCCCTTGAAAATTTCAATCGTCACAGGCGACAGTTCGTTGTGGGGATCATCAAAGGTCATGCGGTTTCGGGGCATGAGCGACTCCATCGCTTGATTTGCCGCAATATAGCAGGGAATGCCTGCAGGATCGCCTGACAATGTCGCGGCGATACGGCATTCCGCGGGGCGGGCGGTCATCGGAGTCGGCCCGAATGCGTGACCTCATTTGCGCCTTGGCCGCATGCTCGGAATGACTATCCTCTCCCAGGCCGCTGCGTTCGTTCAGTTTGCTCGAACCTTCATGATAGAGCGCGACGTACGCGCACGCGAATTGCCTACATTGGACGACGCAAAAATTCTGCCTACAGTCCAGCGAAATGCCAATCTATCACGACCTGATGGCGTGTTGGTGTACTCAGCTTGAAAGCTGCGCGTAAGGAACGCCATTCGGGGACGTGGCGGCGATGGTGGCAACCCGAAGGTCTTCCGCCAGCTCGTCGTGACCCTCATCGAACCGTTCCCCTTCTGGTCACCCGTCAGCTCCTGCCTGCGCCTGTCGGCGATCGTCAACCTACAGGGACATGGCCATCATTGCCGAACCGCACCTCTGGCTGGCTCCGTTCTGCTTTCTGCGACCTCCGATTGATACAGCCAATGATGATAGACGTCGGGCACCATCTGTTTCTGAAAACTTGCGAATAAACTTTGAGTTTCGTAGAGTACAGATTCGGAGGTTTGGGAAGATGATGGACTGGAATACCTACTTCGCGACCCGGCACAACTCGGGTCAGCCGATAGTCAGGCTGCTCGATCCTTCAATTGACCGCGGCGGTGACCGTAATGGAGGCAGTACCTCAACGGGTGCGCTGATCGGGCGGGCAATTAGCTTGACACTGATTGCCGGCACGCTGCTCTATTGTTACCTCATTCGGTAGAATCAATCGTCCGGTAAGCCAGACTGGAAGAATTTTCGGCCCGTCTCGTGGTTCACATTATCTTGTAATTCTGCGCCTGCCTCGATGTGCCCAGCTCTCACGACCGCAGCGACAGATTTGTCCGTCGCCAAGGCCTTCTTTCCTTGCTCGATGAATGCGGATGCAGCATCAGGATTGCCAATGTCCGGCTCCCTTGGCAAACCCGAGATGCCTTGGGGATGATATGTTTTCCTAACATCGTCGGCATCCCCAACAGAACGATGAGGCACATCGACAAGAGCGGGTTCATGCAAGCCGTTCTGCACGTTCGCGCGGATCGAGTCCTGCTTCTCACCCATCCAGCGGCTGATCATGCTATCTCGCGCCATGCGCTGATGATCGGTCAGATCCGTCGCCCATAGTTCGGGAGCATCAAGGCCTGGGTTATCCATTTGCTGCCTGCGGTACCACTGGGCCAGATCCTGGCTGAGATTCTCGCTCAACTGCATCCCGTGGGTTTCGGCATAGCTTGCGTCTCGAGAAAGCTGCTGCGACAGCTCTTCCAGCTTTTCCGCCGATTCCTGATAGGAACGGGCACGGGAGAGCGCCTCTTCCCGCCCCTGGAAGGAAGACGACGCGATAGAAGCGCGGCTGAACACTCCATCCTTCTCATAAGTGCCATCAGACATCGAAATATTGTTACCGGTTGAATGCTCGTCCCGAACGCCGCTGTAGGCGCTGCTGGTTTCCTCATGGGACCGCGATTCTCTGGAGCCCTGGCTCAGGTTATCCTGCTGATTGCCAGAAAATCCGATGCTTCCACTTATCCCGGACCCCAATGCGCCAGCACCGCCCTTTCCTCCCAAGCCCAGTTGACCGTTGATTGAGCTGCCCACCTGTTCGATCCACGATTGTGACCAATCCCGCCCACGGCTTTCAGATTGTCCAAAGCCCGTCGAGCTTCTCTGGTCGATACCCGATGAACTGCTTCCTGATTGCCGGTCGAATTCCTCCATTGAGCTGTTCGCACTCCGGCCAGAGCTGCTGTCCCATCCCGAGCTGCGCTCGGACGACATGCCGGATGAACTACGATCCGTATGCGTGTTGGTGAGAATATCATTGGCCGCCGCACGATAGACCTGGGCCTGGCGATGGGCTTGATGGGCCTGCTCCCGCATCTCGGACACGAACCCGGTGCTCGCCGTCGGCACGAAGCCAAGGCGGGAAATCGCATGGGAGGTGTCGATCACCTCCTGCCCGTTGCCAAAGCTCGATACAATTGTGCCATTGGCCTGGCGAACGCTGAACGCCGAGCTTCCCGTCTGGTAGGCGGGCGCCGTGTTCCACTGATCGCTTTGACGCATGTTCGACGTCTGGTTTGCCCAACTGACATTGCCATAGGCGTAGTTGCCAGTCGTCTCTTCCAGTGCGGCAGCCTCTGCCGCATTTTGCGCTGGCGCCAGCATGGACATGGACTGGCCCGCGATGGACATCGCGCCGCGCGCCAGGCCTGCGGCAAGGAAGGGCACGCTCATCAGCATGAAGCCGGCGATGGTCGCCGTCTCTGCGTTCACCGCATCGATGCCGGCATAGGTCCCCAATGTGACGCCGCCCTTGGCCACCCCTGCCGCGGCGGCCTCGGCGCGCGTCATGCAGATCATGTGCAAAATGACATAGAGCGGTCCCCAGGCTGCAAGATAGAAGAATCCCGTCGCATAACCCTTGAGCGCGGAGACACCCGTCTGGGGCATCAGGAAAAGCGGAAAGATGACCGGAAACATGGCGAAGAAAACAACCGTCAGTACGATGTTCAGGATCGGCACCCATGTCATCGCCTGTTGCGCGATACTGTTATAGGTGTTGCGGGCCTGTATGTCCGCGCGGGTTTGTGCGAACGCATCAATGGTGCTGCCGCTCATATTGTTGCGAGCCCGCATGAATGCATGAATGGCGGTGTTCTGCCGCATCGTCTCGGCAAAACCGTCCGTCGATTGCGTGAAGGCCTGGTTCGCGATCGGCACGTCGTTGCGAAGCTTGGCCTGGGCGATCGATTCACTGAGCTTGGGATAGACTTCCAGACCCCATAGCTTCGAATTTGCATCGATCATAGAAGCCCATTGTGCATCAAGCATCGCATAGGCATCCCGGCACGTCACGATATAGGCCGCGACCGTCCCGCCGCTGCGTTCGAGCCATTCCTGCGACCGCGATTCAGCGGTCGAGCCAATGGCCGCCCAAAGATTTGTCGCCTTCGCAAGATCGGTCAGGGACTTTTGATAGAGCATGATATCGCCAAAGACGCATTGCTTCATATAGTGATCAAGATTGGCAGAAAATTCGGCGTCCTGAATATTGAAATGGCGTGCCGCATCGAACAGGCGCGCGCCATATACCAGGCCGTTCCGGCTGTAATTGAGCTCGGCCGGCATCACAAAGACCGTCTCGGCCGTTCGCGTCAGATAATCCCCGATCTGGGTCGTAAAGCTGGCAAGAACCCCAAGCCCGAGCGGGACGTTGGCGACCGTCGCCGCCGCGAGCCCCGGATTGATCCGGTCCGTCACCTTGACGTCCACTGTCGGGGCCATCAGGCAAATGTAGATGCCGGTGGCCTGGATGAACCAGTTGAGCCACGCCTTGTAGTTGAGCGTGAAAGCCACCACGAACAGCGAATAGATAAGGCCCATCACCATGATCACGCGGATCATGGAGCGATAGCCGCCGCCCCCGGTCCAGGCAGCCACGGCGTTGAACATGTTGACGAGATATTCGCCACCGCCAACCGTGAAGACCTCCAGCACGGCCCGAGCGCCTACTGGAGTCCCTGGGCGCTGAGGCCGCGTGAGAAATTGAGCGCAGCGGACATGCCCGGCGACATGCTGTTCTGCAATGTCGATTCAAGGAATATGCTTCGATTGATAACCTGATAGGTCAATTGCAGCTTGTTGCTGAGCTTGACTTCCCGGGCGCCGAACTTTTGCCGGGTGGCCGCAATCTGTGCCTTCCATTGCTCTGCGGTTGCCTGGTCCGCGGTCTGATAGTGAACCCTGGCCTGCTCGACACGATCGAGCATATTGTCCAGCATCGCGTTCAACATGTCCACAGCCACCATCTCGGACAAGGCCTCTATCTCGCCATCGGTCAGCGCGTTGTGAGCGAAAGCCTGCACCGTGACGATCTTGTAGAGCGGGATAGTCGCCATATTGAGCAGTTGCTTCTCCGCCGATGTCAGGGTCCCGTTTGTGCGAGCCTTGATGCTCATGTCCCTGATCATTTGCCTGATCCGGGGACGGAGAGCCGCGGAAGAAGGGATGGCGAGCGTGGTCTCGCCCACATCGTAGCAATTTGGATCATTGCATTTGAGCACCTTGATCGCGGGCCCATTTTCGGTGCCGTCGAGGAGCGCGGTGACAACCGCCTCCTCGGCTGGCCCATACATGATCACATTCCCGCCTATGCTGGCATCGGCGGATGGCCGGGTGATGATAGTCCCCACCAACGTCATGATATATTCGGAAAAATCCTGGTCAAAGGCGCCGAACTTGGCTGATTTCTTCAATGCTTCCCAGGTGTAGTTGTGATTCTCGCCTACGAGCTGATCCGTCATCGCAGCGTCAGCATTGCCGGCGATCGTGCTGTCGCGGCTTCCACCATTATTGCAACCCTGGCGGGATGCAGCCCAGTCGGAAAATACGCCCTGGGAATTGCCAACCGCCTCGCAGATCGTGGCGCGGGTCGTGTCCATGGTTGGCCAAAGGCCGCCAACAAGAGCCTGGGCCGTCTCGCAGCTCGAGATATTCATCTGGTTGAGGAGCTGCGCCTTCTGGCTGAACTCGTCCATGACCTTGCCAATCTCGGGGGAAACCGAATCGATGGCCAGCTTGAAGGCGAAGCCGAGCGCGTTGTTGGCCGTAGCCTTGAGCATCGCCACGATCTCGGAAGCATTGATGAAGGAGAAGCTCCCACTGAACAGGTCTATGCCGCCGCAGCCGGCTCGCGCGCCGGGAAGCTGAAGATTGAAGGGAGCAACGCTCTTTTGAGGGAAGCGCGTCCAGACATTCCCGAGCGAATAATAGCCAGCTGACTGACCCTGGAACGACGAAGGCCCCGTCACATTGGCCGCGCCGCCCGCCTCGCTGAAGAAATTGTTCATTTCCGAAGCAACATTTGCATCTGCCACGCCAACGAGCGCCAGGTGAACGGCGACAACCATGGTTATGGCGGAGCCTGCACGTTTGAGCATGCGGCGAGACCAACCGGTTTCATGTCCTTCCGGCATTAGAAGTCGCTCCCTACCTTCGTGTTGGTCAACATGAAGATCCGATCCATTATCTCCTCAGCGGAGAGGAGACCGAAACCTACAGGGATGGTGCGCCTGGTGGCGGTGTCGAACAGCACCAGCGCGGGCGTCTGGTTGCCGGCAACACCCATGCGGGCGCGCTGCCCTGAATCCACCACATAATTGGGAAAGTCCCGGTTCGGGCCACCATCCATGGAAACGGCCATCACGGTCATCCCATGACTATCGGCAACCGAACGGAGTATGGGCCCGAAAATCTCGCAGGCCCCGCAGCTTTGCGCATAAAAATAGAACAGACCGTAGCGCTGCCCGAGATTGGTCAGAACAGTATCGCGATCGGCTTTGCGATTGTCGAGCCAGGCCCGCTTGCCCACGGTATTCACAGGGCGCTGAAGCGTGTAGTCGAGATCCGGATTCTGCCACAGCGCCCGTTGCCATGTATCGGAGAATGTCGATGCTCGGTCGAGTTGTTCGCGCTGGAAACGCACATAGGCGATGACATTCTCTTGCGTCGGTTCCAGTATCGCCCTGGCCTTCAGCTCATCGAGCTCCCGGCTGATGGCCGCCATTCGTTCCGCGGCGCTGGCCTGCGGAACCAAAGAAGGGCGCTCGGGAACCTTGGGCCTGGTGCAATAGAACCACTGTCCCAGTCGCCGCTCGCGACAGTAAAAGCCGTCTTCGTGATCCTCAGCCTGCATGGCTTCGGAAGACGTAACCTGTGCCATGGCCACCCCTGGCGAGACTATTGCAGCGAGTAGCAAGGTCGCGATTTGCGTAATCGTCTTCGTCATCGCCATGGTTCCTTGTCACCCATCATCTTCAACAGGATTGGCCAACTGGTCATGCGTCAGCCGAAGGATCGACATCATCAGCGCTACATCGAGGAGCCGGGTCCCCTGATCCAGCATCCGGATGAGGCCGTTCACGAGAGGACGAGCTATGATCCGGCCCCTGTTGCTGGCCCGAAGCCGGTCTCCCGATTGCAACAGCCATCCCCGTCCCAGCATATATCCAATGCAGCCTTTCAGGTCCTCGGAACCGATCACCCGCTCAAACCATAGACTGACTTCCCGACGGACCTCATCAAGCAAGAGAGAGGTTGGACTTCGATAGATGCAAATGAAAACGGCAAGCTCAAAGGCCGTCATCTCCCAATCAAATGGCTGATGCCGCGAAGGCGCGTCACTGGCTGTGAAGTTCATAATAGTCCTGTATCTTTTGCTGGATATCGGTCATCGTCTGAACTTCGTCGGGCATCCGAACCGCATCCATGAAATCTGCATAGACTTCCGTGAAATCCATTACCGAGAGATCGAGGCGCGAAAATTCATCGACCGTGAAGCCTTCGCACTGTTCGTTTCTGGGCTTTGCGAAAGGCTTGTTGATCTGAGGGCGGCCCTGTTCCTGCAGAATACGCGACAGCTTGCTTTCAAAGCAGCAATAGGTCTTCCGCTTGGTGGTGCAGACGCCCAGGATGCTGGAAGAACAATAGCTTCCAACGAAGGTGCAGAAGCCCATACGATCCTTCACATCGAGCATTTTCTCCTCGGTAGAACACATGAAGGTGGTAAGAAATTGCGTCGCGACTCCCGCCAGTGCGGCGACATTGCCACTGATAGCGCCTGCGAGCGCGGCGCCGCCGACGCCCAGCGGCACCAATCCGGAGACCTTGCCCGCGCAGCAGTTCACGGCACCGAAGATCTTCTTGCTGCATGTGTCGCGCTCGCCGGGGAAAACATGCATGTCGTCCGGATCGAAATCCTTCCCGGCGGTGTCGACCGCATGGAGAGCCGTCAGCGCATCCTTGAACTCGGTGGAAGCTTCGCGCTCGATCGCCTCGCAATCACCGTTGATGCAGTAGACATCGTCGCCGCACACATATTCGGCCGGCTGTTCGATCTTTCCACCTGGTACCGGACATCGGAAGACGCGCTCGGTCATCTTGCAGACGTCGCCGGACGGAGTCTCGTCCAGACAATTATCGTATTTCCAGCTGCATTGCGGATTTGCCTGGAGATCGCCGCAGTCCGTTTGCGGGTCTTCAGTATAGCACGTCCCGTCGGGGTTACTGTTCGATCCTGCCGGACATTGCTGATGAGAGGAGGCTGCCTGGCTGTGGACCTTGGAGCATTGCTGGCCCGATAACGTATAATCCACCGGGCAATAATGATTGGCCTGCGCCGCCACGGTCGCGGTGCATTGCGAGCCCGAGAGCACATAGCCTGCGGGGCAGGCGTAGATCGGTGTCGCCCCCTGATCTTCCAGCCTGCTGCATGTGGCACCGCTCAGCGCATAGCCTGTGGGACAGGCATAAATCGGCGTACCAGCCAGTGCTTCGGTGCGCGAACAGCTTGTACCGTCGAGGCTGTATCCCGAAGGGCAGGAATAGGTCACCGAGGCGGCGATCTGCTCGCTTGCCGAGCAGGTTGCGCCAGACAGAGCGCCCCCGCCAGGGCAGCCATATTGGACGTTGGCGGACTTATATTCCGATTTCACACATGTTTGTCCAGATAACGTATATTCTGCAGGGCAGACATGTGTGACGGTGGCGCCTGTTACATTGGTGCGATAGCAGCTTGTCCCCTGCAAATTGCCACCTTGCGGACATGTATAGGTGACCGTGCCATCCTGCACGATGTTTGACACGCACTGGCTATAGGCAGGATCGAAATTCCAGAATGCGCTGGGGCAGGTATAGGTCGTCAGGGGCTTGTACAGGCACCATTTATCGCCATATTTCTTCTCTTCCCGAACGAACTCGATACTACCGGGCCTGTCGACCGTGGGAGCGCATTTCCGGCTTGCGAATTCCGCCTTGCGCATCACGCAATGAGGCCCACCCGAAAAGCCGGTGGGATTATAATAATAATAGGGACAGGCATAAGCCGGGGTGGCCGATGTCGTGCTGGTGGTAACGCACTTGTCGCCCTGCACCGTTCCGCCGCTGGGACAGCTATAGGTCGCCGTTGCCTGATAGTTGGCGCTCTGCGTACAGGTTCCATTGTCCAGGCCATATCCAGGTGGACAGGAATAGCTTTGCGTGGCCGGCTGTGTGACCTGCCGCGTGCAGGTCGATCCATTGAGCGTCCAGCCTGCTTCGCATGAATAGGTTACCGTGGCCTGATAATTGAAATTGCGCACGCACATCGTTCCCGCGAGCCAATAGCCGCTCGGGCAGGAATAGTTAGGGCTCGCCGCGCTCGTTATTGTCGTCTGGCAAGTCGATCCGGCGAGGCTGTATCCATCGGGGCACGCATAGCCCGTCACAGAGGCCTCTTGCGACAAGGTGCGGCTGCATCGGCTACCACTGAGGCTCCAGCCCGGCGGGCAGCTATAGGCACTCACATTGGCGGGCTGTGATTGCGCACATTGTGAACCGTCCAACGTCCAATCTGCATCGCAGCTATAGCTGATATTGGCTGGGACCACTTCCGTCATCAAGCATGTCGTGCCATCGAGCGTCCATTCGGGAGGGCAGCTATAGATCGTCTCAGCCGGCACGGAATTGACGACGACGCCGGTGTCGCAGGTGGCATCATAATAGATCTGGCTTTCTTGCGCCGGCAGAGGTTTGCACTCGCCGCTGGCGCCGCTGATGGTCTCACCGCCCAGCTGCGTGGAGGGATCCTTCTCGATTGCGGAAGCATTGGCCGTCACCGCCTTGATCTCATCGAGAGAGAAGGTGGGCCGGCTTTTTGCGGCGTCGGTCGAGATCTGATAAGCTTGGCTTGTCCCTTTAAGCGCATTGGCGTCGCTGGCCAGCTTGTCAGGATTGCTGAAATAGTCCGCCTCGGGGAGTTCCACACCCTGGTAGCCAGGTACGACCGCCGCCTGGGACTCGCGCGTCGGAACCCAGTTTTCATCACTGCGCATCGCCGCGCCGAGAGCTTTACCTTCCTCGCGGGCCTGCTGGCTCGTCATTTGCGCCGACGTCGGCATGGCAAGCCCAAGGAAGGCCAGCAACAGAAGGGAGGTGAACCGCTTCATCGACGGTTTCGCTCAAGGTTGGCAAGAGCAACGGCCGCGATTTGCGCTCCTGGACCATTTCCATCGACGAAGCTGCCCAGCGCATATTGCACCGTCACATTGCCGGTCATGCGATCATAGGGAGGGACGCTGGTCCGGCAGTTGAAACCTGAGCATGGGTCGAAATCCGACGACACCGCGACATAAGTGGGGACTGCCCTGACATCGAACGCGCGAAAAAGCCGCGGATCAATCCCGATGGCCGGGAAATCCTTTTCATCGACCACCCTGGCAAGCGCGGTCGAAAAAACCTTCATGCTGTTGCGAGGAAATCCGCGAAATACGACGACGCCTCGGGCCTTCGCGGTATCTTGAACCATCTGCCGAAGAGATGCTGGCGGCATCGACAGGCTGGCGAAGGCGATGAATTGCGGGGCCTCGCCACGACCGCCTTCCAGATTGGCGGCGGCGCCCGAGACGATCTCATCGAAATCTATCGGACCGTCCGGACCGTCGGGCAGACTCGCCGTCGCGACCTTGCGCATATTGGCGGTGCCACCGGCCTGCACGGCAAGGGCGTCTTCGCGGAAAGCCTCGCCCCGATCCTTCACATGGCTGGCAAACGCTTCGGCGTCGCTCTGGATGCTCGCGGCCCGACGTTTGACGGCCTGGATGTCCAAGCCATCGGCCTTCTGCGCCACAAGCGCCGAAACCCCGACAACGCCAGGCAGAATAGCGACAGCGACATATGTCCAGGCATGCTTCATCGTCCAGGCTCCTCCATTGCCGTCGAGAGCTGCATGTGGGGGGCGTGCAATTCGCCTTTGTCCGCTTCTCCGTTCCTGGCGCCGAGCGTCAAAACGACGGCAAGAACCATCGCGGAGAGGAGGCTTAGGCCAAGCAGGGCGGACCTGACGCCCTTACCCCGGATGCGCGGAGCGCCGATATCGCCCCTGCGGCCAGCTACCAATTGCCTTTCAAGAAGATCACGCAAGTGTCTCGCTGCCCAGCTACCGCTGCGTCCCTCCTCGATTTCGTCAAGAAGGGTCAATGAAGCCCGCGCGACATCGAGAATATCCTGCTCATGCCGATCAATTCTCCCGGAAAGTTCGCGGCCCTCGAGCACATGACCGATCCGGCGGAATGCCGTGCCCAGCGCCGACGCAGCGCCTCCCTCTGCGGTCAAGGCGTCCGTCACGAGGCTTTGGGCTGCCCTCGGCTCGCTCATAGCACGCAGCAATTCCTCTTCCTCCAGACAAGGTAGCCCATGTCCTCGCCGCCGGCGGGGTAGGAGCGTCCAGTTCCTGGAGGCATGGTGGATGCGCCGATCGGCGAGCAGGCATAGCGACCCGACACCGTCGGGATCGGGTTCACCATCTGGAACCGATATTGCTGTTTTCGCATGATCGGCATGACATATTTTTCACACAGCCCCTTCGACCCCATCGTTCCCCAGGCAAGCCCTTGGCGATGCATTTTGTACGCGAACCGCGAGAGCGCTAGGCGGGAAGACTGAACATGTCCGATCGAGGAGGGAATGTTCCCGTTCATGGGATACATGGAGCCCTGACAGCCCGCGCACCAGAACAGCGTGTCGATCGGCATGGAAGCTGTCGCCGTTACGCAGTCGGCGGCGCAGGCGGCCTGCGCGACGGGATTGGCGAACACGATCGCCTCCGGATTGATGAGGCCCGACAAGGCATCGTCCTGCCAGAGCGGGTCAACCTCGGTCATATAGGCTATATCGAAGCTCGCCTGCTCGAAGCAGAGAAAGTCCGTGAGCAGCTCCATCCAGTAAAGGAGCGGATAGACATACCAGTGAACGTGCCATTTGGCGGTGCTTTGCGACCGGCCACCGACCATCGATGGGCCTGCCATATAGCCTTGGCCGATATCGAAGCCCGGCGCGATCCGCACCCCGCCAAGATTAGGGAAACACCAGGGCTTCATCGTGACATCGGCGAGCCTTGCCGGCTCCCAGAAGCCGATCGAAATGCCGATGCGCGGAATGGGGTCGGCGCAGGCGCAGACAGGCGAGGACGGATTACTGGCATCGGGCCGATTGCCAGGCCAGATCTTGAGCCCGCCGACCGACAGGGGGAAGAGGCAGGACCAGCAGACATCGGTGATGGGATTGACGAACTTGCCATTGCAGCTCGGCGCGGCAATGGCCGCAGGCGCCATCGCAACAATGGACAGCAGGGCCGTCAGAGCAAGGACCGAGTGCCGCAGGAGACGGTTCATTCCCCTTCTTCCCCGCTATCGAACAGGCGATTGTCGGCGCGCTGCTTGGCATTCCAGTAGAGGAGGCTCTGCAAAAGGGTGAGCGCAAGGATGATCGCGACAAGATAGAGGGCGGCCCTTCCCATCAGCGCGCGCATCGTTGAGAAGAAGGCGACGCAAAGGGCCGTCAAAACACACAAAAGCTGCCAGGCCATGCGCAGCCGGCGTAGACGCGCGGTCTCCGGGGCCGCCATCGGCGTGCGCAGCAGTTCCAACCAGAGAGGCATCAGCTCGCCCTCCCCTTCTCCAGCAGGATCTCGCGCACGCGCATGACCTTGCCCGCCTGCTTCACCACGGCCGGTGTGTGCCGAATGCCGAACTTGGCGGTAAGGCGGCCCTGCTGGTCGAAATAGAAACGCCGCTGGCGGCGGGTCATTTCCTCGATCGGTGAGCCCGCCACGAGGATGATCTTGGCCTGGCTTTCATCGTAACGCGAGGTCGCCCATTCCATCTGGGCAGGATTTTCGCCGTCTATGAAGACAAGGTCCTGAGCGATCTTGAGGAAATCGAGCGGATTGATCTTCTGTCCGGCCGCCGCGATCAGTCGCCCCTTCTGGTCCCGAATGTCCCGCTCCAAAATGACCGACGGATCGAAATCCCATTCCTTCGGCCGGTTGGCTGGAGATAGCCCGCTCACCGGATCAGGTCTGCGCACCTTTGCTTCGACCCGCCGGGCAAACTGCTCGTTCATCCGTGCGATCTCACCGCTGGCTTCGGCTCGCTTCAGCCGGCTCTCGATCGTTGCAAGAAGGTCCGGCTCAACGACGGGGAATGTCTGTCCGGCCTGCCCATAATCCTTCGCGTCTGCGCCCATCGAACCGATGGCGAACGCAGCCCCCGCCAGAGACCCCAAAATGCCGGCGCCGGACAAGAGCCGCCTCACAGGATCGGAACCCCTGTGCCAATAATCTGGCGACTGCAGACAAAGCCGATTTCGGCATAACGGCTGTCGAACCCATCCTTATGCGCGGACCCCGCAAAATAGCAGCCGCGCGGCACGGGGCCAGTGTGTCCCGGGGTCAGAGGTTCGCCAAGGCGCGTACGGGGCTTCATCGTCACCACCGGACGCCCGTTAATGGTCACGAGGGCGCCTTGATGCGCTACGACATCGCCAGGCATGCCCAGAACCAGCTTGCCGAAGGGCTGGCGCCTTTCGCCAAAATGGCGGCGGAGCAGCGCTCCGGGCGGCGGCTGGAAGAAAATATAGTCACCCCTCGCCGGCAATCGGTCCCGCTCGACCAGGAAGGCCCAATTCGGCAGCGATTGGGTCAGGTTGATCAACAGGAGGTGAGAGCTGCGCCAATGCTGGAGCGCGCTCAGGGCGAGGCACAACAGGACTGCGCCTGTGAGCAGCAACCATCGACGTCTCGCCGCCCGCCACGGCCGGGGCGCGCTATCACCGTGCGGTCGCGCCATCGGTTCCTCCAAAGGTCGCGACCGAGGCGCCTGCGGCAAAGCCCGGCGCGGCGGTCGCATCGCTTACGCCCTGTGCGCCCGGAGTTGTCCGTTGCGCCGGGGGTGCAGCGGCGGCAAAAGGGTCTGGCAGGTCCGGTCCTTCGCCAGCGGCAGCCGCGGCCGGCACGGCCCCTTGCACAGGCGGTTCCTTTTCCCGCACACGCGCTTGCCTCGGCAGGGAAATGCCCGAAGAATAGACCGCTTTTTTGACGCTCTCGGTGATATCCGGCACGTTCCTGCTCAGCACCGCTTCTCCTGCCATCACTACCTGCCCGGCATGGGAGCGGCGCTGCAATTCTCCTTCCAGCCTCGCCATGAAACGGCGCGTCTCCGCCGCAATCTGTTCGGGCGGCGAGGCTGATCGCGCCTGCGCCTGCACATATTCACCGACAATGGCCGACAGCCGGGCGGAAACGATCTGGTCGCGGCGCGGCGCAAGAAGCGTCCTTGTCACCCACATTGCCCAGATGAACCCCAGGAGGATCACAGCCCCAACCAGGATCTGACCGCGGCTGTATCCGGCGAAAACCGGCCTGCGCCGCTGCGCAGCGGCGGAAGGCGTGGGAGGAGGCGGAAGGGTGAGGTCGAGTTGTGTCGGCTTAGACATGGGGAATGCGATGCCTTCGCAGGAAGAGGAGGATGAGCGAGAGGAGAAGGTGGGAGATCAGCAGCAGCATCTGGAAAGACAGGGCGCGCTCCGGGCTGGCCGCGATGTAGCGCGAGGAGAGATTGGTCAGCTGATGCATCATGCCATCGAGCGAAAATCCTCCCAGGCACAGGAAGGCAAAGACGAACAGGCCCCAGGTCATGAGTACTATGCCGGCAAGGAAGGCCGACATGTCGAGGATCAACCATGCAAGGCCCGCCCAATCGCTTCGTCCAATCGGGACATACCGCGTTTTTCTCTCGTCCTTGCCGCCGCTCATCGCCCTACTCCGCAGCAAGCGCGGCGCCGGGCGCCGCCGCCGACCATTTTTCAGGATCGTCAGGAAAGGCGACGCGCTCGATCGCCTGTTCCATGCTCATGCCTTGCCCGACCATCTGCTCGATCGCGGCAAATGTATCGGGACTGGACGAGAACAGGGCGGCCGAATAAGGATCAAGAACCAGGCGTCCGAGGGCCAATGTCTCGGGGCCCTTGATCAAAATATCGGAATATTCAAAACCGTTGCGCTTAAGCGACCTCAGCAGGGCATCTGTGTAATCGTCCATCTCGAAGCGATCATGCTTCTTGAAATCGGCGATGGTCTCCGGCTTCTGCTGCAGAATGAAGAACCAGTCACTATTCTCGAGCGCAGCAATCGAGCCCGCCGATTTGTAATAATCGTTGAGTGACTGCGTCGCTGTCACCAGAGATGCGCCATATTTGCGGCAGGTGCGCGCATAGGTTTCGATGAAATCGGCCATCGCTCCGCCGCGCAGCATCTGCCAGGCTTCATCGAGCAGCAGCGCCTTGGGAATGGCGCGATCCACCTTGCGCATCATCTGCTGGGAAAGAAACATGATTGCCGTCAGCACGACGCTGCGCAGTTCCTCGCGCGAAGAAAGATCGGACAGCTCGAACACGGTCAACGACGCTGACAGTTCGAACGAGACCTCTCCCTCGAAGAATTTGCCATATGTCCCGCGCGAGGAGAACGGCCCCATGGCAATGCCAAGATCGCGCGCCATCTGATTGTCGGTCGCGTCAAGGGCGGCGATGACGTCATCGATGGACCCGGCTCGCCCCTTCTCTTCCCACACACGGTTGACCGCTCCATCGATCAGTCCGCGCTCGGTATCGTTCAGCTTGTCGATGTGACGCGCCATCTGGTTGACGATGGCCTTGAGCATCGCCATGCAATCGAGCAGATAATCCTCGTCTCGCGCCGCTTGGGCTTCATCGATCATGCTGAAGGGATTGAGACAAAAGCCGGCGGACATCGTGAATTCGACGAAGGCGCCACCCTGGAGCCTGGCGGAATGCTCAAAGGAGCGGCCATCGTCGATCACCACCACGCGCGCGCCCGCGCCGCACAGCGAGGCACACAGCTCCTGCAACGCGACCGACTTGCCGGAGCCCGATTTTCCGAACACCGCGACATTGTGATTGCCCGCTCTGTTTTCGAACGGACTCCAGAAGAAGGGTTGGCCCCGCCGGCCGATCAGGAGCATGTGGGGGATCGCTCCGCCGAGATATTCTCCCTGCAGAGGGGCAAGGTTGGCGGCTGTCGTCGTCAGCATGGTGCGCATGCGCTTCATGCGTTCCAGATCCTTCGACAGTCCATTGGCCATGGTCATGGGCATGGCGCAAAGAAGGCCCATGACCTGGAGATAGCGGTCGTCGAGCAGATCCCAGCCGGCAGCGCGATAAACGGATTTGAGGATCCGTTCATGGGCATCGCCCCTCCCGTGCGGCGAGAAGGATGTCACCGAGTAGAAGAGGCGCACCAGCTTGCGTCCCTGCTTCATCTCATCATTCACATGCGCCCATTCCCGGCTCTGTTCCTTAAGCTGCGGCAGGAACCGCGCCGATCTGCTGTCCGCCAGGCTCGTCGTTCGCATATATTTGAAGCCCGCCCTGCTCGCAGCGGCCTCGGCATCGGGAAAGTCGATGCAAAGATTGGTCGAGACAGGGCAAGGCATACGCAGCTTGTCGGTGAACATGTCCCCGATCAGCCGGGCAACATCCCAGGGCGCCCAATGCTGGGGCAGATTGCGCACGGAAAATGCGCGTACGTCGAAGCAATCGGGATAGATTTCACCGATTTCAGGCGTGTCGTCGAGTTCCCGGCCCGTTGGGCGAAAGCGTTCGGTGCGCAGCAATATCCGGTCTGCCTCCACCCGCATCTCGATGTCGCGGCGGATCGCCTGATCGGCGATGCTGTCGAAGGGATTGTAACTAACGGCATCTTCTCCCGGTGCCGTCGTGGGAGAGGTGATGTCGTCGATCCAGGCTATGAGGGCTGCAGGGTCCATCTTGCGGGCGCTCACATTGATGGAGGCGAGCGCGGACACCAGGCCGTCCATGACACCGGCAATGTCCTCATTGGATACTTTTGAATTTTCCGGCGTCGAATAGGAGACGGCAACGCGGTGATTGCGCAGGAAGAAAGGTGCGTCGGCCGAGAGCGAAGACCAGACACCCTGCGTCATCAGCGCGATGCGATGCCTGGCCATCTGCTCATAGAGCCCGCGCGCCCTGTATCGGGGGATATACCATTTCGAAAGCAGCTCGCTGACGCGCGGGCTCATCCATTGATGGAACTGAAGGCAGCCAGGAGTGGGGATCGCCTCGGAGAGAAATTGCGTCAAAATCTCGCCGCTGCGCTCGTCAGCCCCGACCATGGGCGCCATTTCGAGCACGAAGCCGCGTGAGGCGCTGTTGTAGAATATGCCGCTTTTCGCGTCGTAGCTGCGATAGGGAAGCCAATGGGCCAGCATCGGGACGCCAATCGCCGGTCGCTCAGCGTCCGGACGGCCCATCCAGCCCAACAGACCGGCCATCGCCCTTTCCACAAGACCTTTCTGCGCCATGTCACTGATCTTCCGGAACGGAGGCTGGAAAGCTTCCCGCCCGCACCGTGTGGATTGAAGACGGAACCGGCGGCGCATCCGCGCTGCGAGAGGTCGGCCGGGACCCCGGGACCAGTTTCTCTCGCACAATGGGAACCCCCGCGCGGTGTAGGGGCCCTGTCCCCTGTTTCCCGCCGGACGACGTCAGGGCGGTCGTGCGCGCGTCCGAAGCCGAGGGCGCTTGCCCTTCGCCGCGCCGCGGCGGGGACGCCAGGCGCCGCTGCACATCGGCTTTGATCTGCGCGATGGGATCGGCACCGCGCCTGCGGGCGGCCGCGACGGCATCGGGATGGGGGAGGTGAGGATCGACCTCAAGCTCCGAAGGATTGCCGGTGCGGGCGGCGTTGGCGCGCTCCTGCATCTGCGGCGCGGCGGCAAGCGCATTGCGCGCAGGCGAAGCTTCGGCAGCGACCGCCTGCCATTCGCCAGGCGCCACTACGGCATGGATCGCGCTCGCTTCATGCAGCCGCCCCTGTTCATCGATATAGGCGGGAAACACAATTCGCATCACGCGGTCTCGCGTTCTCCCGGCGTCTGCGGCAACCGGCCCGCGTACCGCCTGCCTCGAGGCGGATTTGGCGACTGTGGGCGCAGACGCGACGGGCTCGGCGCTGAACGATGGGTCCCCGCTCATCATGGCAAGCGCCCGGTCGTCGATGACGGCACTGGGCGCGCAGATGCCGTCGGGCGCCCTGCAGGCAAAGCTGCTCTTCACATTGCCCCCCAGCCCGACGCAGCCAGGCAGCGCGGCAAGGACGATGCACCCCGCCACCGCCGCCGCCCGCCCGGCCGGTGCGGGAATCGCGCCTCGGCTCACGACCGAACCTCCTTCAACCATTTTTCGAGGAACGCTCTGGGGCGATAGCCCTCCAGTACCGCGCCATCGCTGCGCACGATGACCGGCGTGCCATTCAGCCCATTCCGCGCCGCGAAGGCTTCGTTGGCGTCAAGACCGCTGGTATCGCAGGCCGGTCCTGGCTTGATCGGCTCTCCGGCATAGGCCGCGTGCAGGGCCTCCTCCCGATTCCTGGCGCAATAGACCCGCTCCGACAGGTCACGGCTCCCGAGCGAGGAAATGGGCCGCTCGACCACCCTGACGTTCATCGATCGCAATTCATTCGAGAGGGCACGGCAATAGCTGCACCGGAAATCGGAGAAGACCGTCACGGAAGGCGCCGCAGCCTTGCCCCAGATAATCGCGCCATCCCCGGGCAATCCGGCGAGCGACAGGATATGCGGGGAATCCGGCACGACATGGGAAGCCATGGCGTGCGTGGCGGCTGTCTTTTGCACTTCCCCGCTTGTAGCAGCCGCATTGGCCGAAGCCGCCGCACCTACCAGCATGTCGGGGTTCATCTCCAGCAGCCGGGCTGCCGTGACGTCCTGACGCGTCTGCATGTCGTAGATGCGGCCGATAATGAGATAACGCGCCGAGCCGTCGACATAGAAGAGGTTCGATCCCGCCGTGACCTCGCAAAGTCCCCTGACCTTGGCGCAGTTCACCTCGCTCACCTGTGTTTTGGGAAGGCGCGCCTTGAGCAGGTTGCGCACGGCGCTGTCCTCTTGGTTTACGTCAGCCGCAAGGGCGAGGCTACCCAGCCCCGCGAACGCCGTCGCGGACAGCAAGACGCGCGAGGGCCGGAGGGCGCAGCCAAGACGGCGGATGATCTCAATTGCGGACATAGACACCTTCCAGGAAGACGATTTCCACATCGATGCCGGTCGGCATCTCGATGACCGGCTGATATTGCTCGGCACGCTCGATCAGATATCTGGACACCATGTCCCCGGTCTGGGCGACGCCTTCGCCGAGCCCGCCTTCCAGGATCTCGGAGGTGGAAAGCTTGTCCCGCTTGCCGCCGGTGCTGATGTTGGTGCCCTGAAACACGCTATTGGCGTTGGCCGAAAAGCCTCGGCCAAAACCGCCGACCAATCCGGCCATGAAGGCTTGCGTGACGAGCGAGCCCTCGCGCGATACCACTCTTCCCCTGACACCTGTCTTGCCGCCAAAGGCGATGAACCCCTTCACCTGGGAGACGGCATAACGTCCGCCCGGTTGGGGACAGGTCATTTTCTGGAGTTTGACATAGACCTTCTCGCTCGAAAGATCCCCGCGCGCCGCACCGTTCACCAGACATCCCTCGATCCGGGTTGTAAGGAGCTTGCCATCGGCGAAGACCGAACGGGCCGGCCCGGTGACGCGCAGGACAACAGGCAGCGGATCGGTCTGACTGTTGACGCCGGCGCTGGCGTCCACCCCGACAATGACGCGCGCACGGGCAAAGCTGTTGGGAGGCAGATAGTTCGCGCTGTCGGTATAGACGGTGTCGCCCTTCTCGACTTTCGAAGCGGTCCCCTGCTCAACCCCTGAGAAACTCACCATTTTCACTTCAGGTCCAGGCGCAACGGCTATGGGCGGCGCCTTGCCATCGGATGCGTCGGGCCGTTGATAGGCCTGCGTCCCGCCCGGGCCATAAAGCGCTGCGGGACCCGGCGCAGGGGGGCTGGATGAGCGCTCTTGCGCGATCTGGCGCTTGAGTTGGTCGTTTTCGGCCTGATAGGCGGTCAGCACCCTCTGACCGTCGGCCTGCATCGCCTGGTTTTGCCCTTTCAAGGCCTCGACCTGCGCCGCCAGCGCGTCGATACGCTGCTGCTGACCGCCAACGGCCTTGAGTTGATTTTCCTGGGCCTCGAACTGATTTTCCGAAAGCGCCATCCATTCCTGCTGGGAGAGATTGCGGTTCACAAGATCCCTGGTGGAGACGGTGACGTCGCTCACCCCATCATCGCCTGGATCGACCTTCTTCTCGCCGCCGCCAAAGACCCAGAAAGACGATGCGAGCAATCCAGCAAGAGAGGCGCCGGCAAGCAGGAAGCGCTGCCGTCTGCGTACCGCCTCGTTGCCGCCAGGGTCGGAGGACACAGGCGAGATGTCGTCCCCGTTGCCGGCGCCGCTGCCCCTGGGCTTGCGGGCAAAGAGATCGGACAAGCCCATCATGGCCTCCCATTGCGCGAAACGAGATAGGCCGTGGTCGCCTGCCCCGGCTCAAGTTGCGGTTGGGCGATCGAAATCGCGAGCGCGTGGGACGGCGCGATGATCTTGTCGTCGAGCGCGACCGCCGTCCTGCCCAGATTTTCGATCCGCAAGCTTTGACCACTCAGATCCTCGCCGCGATATTCCGCGATCATCCGGACCTGGAGATCGCCGACCGTCACTGGTTTCAAGGATCGCTGCCGCCGCTCGTAACCTTCGGCCTCGTTGTTCTGGGCCATGGCCTGGATCAGCATGATCGCCGCATCTTGTGGTCCGGCCTTGTCGGTCAGGTCGCCCGCAGCCTTTTGTTCCTTGCCGATCGCCGGGTTGGAGACAAAGACCTGCACGGCTTGGTCGCCCTGGATGCGGCATACGAACTTGTAGACATAACCGCGCTTGCTGGTGCCGAAGAAGGACAAGGCGGGCTTTGCAAAGCCATCGGGCACCGACAGGTAGATATCCCCACGCACCGGCTCGTTCACGACCGAAAAATCCGCGGCCGGATTGCCGGAGGAGATTTTCGAGACACTCGCGAACTGATCATCGACAAGGCTGATGCGGGTCAGATCCCGCGCCGAGGCGTGGCAGTCCACCTGCGCGCTGTCCGCTGCCATGACCGTTTGATCGGCGAAGGCGGGCTCGCCTGCCGACAGGAACGCCAGAATGAGAAAGCACAGACCCGTCAACCTGCTGGCAAGGCATTCGACCCGCGAGAAGAGGACGAGGCCCACCGCGATGCTGCCCATGAGGTAGATCGACATCATTGATCCTTCCCCTCAGGATTTTCGACCATGCCAAAGCCAATGAGCTTGAGGCTCAGCCCCGCATATTCCCAGTCATAGCGAAAGGTGCGATGCTGTTTGGACACGACCTTGCTGCCGACGATCGTGCTCAGGTCCCCGGTCACTTCCGAGCGCAGATTGCGGGTATCGATCTTCATCGACTGGATCGTGAAAAACTGCGCGATGGACGATCCGCGCTGTTCATCGACGATCTTGAGAAGGTCGGCCTTGATCTTTCCCTGGACGCGTGGCGCGGTGATCGCCAGAACCGCATCCAGCCAGTAATCGAGGTTCTGCGGACTGCGATCGAGGGTCAGCAGCGCGGCGTCGCGCGTCACCATTTCAAGATAGTCATGCGAAACGCCTGAAGAGCTGATCGTCAGCGGCGTGCGCAGAACCGGTTGAAGGATTATTTCGCGGTCCCGGGTGCCAAGGACCAGCAGCAGGACCAGCGTCAGGCAGGCCAGCGCCGCTACGCTCAATGCCAGCAGATTGCGCTGCTTGAGGATCTGCTGATTGCGCGAATGCTGGTACGAGATGTCCATGTCATCCTGCCATCAGTCGAAGATAGGAGGGTGGCGTGGCCCGCAAACCGGTGAAGCCGGCGGGCAGATGCCAATAGGCCAGGTGCAGGAGCCAGGATACCGCGCGCCCTGCCTTTGCTTTCCGCAGACCCCACCAGCCTGCCGCGGCAAGCGCCATGCCAATGAGAATATGCTGAGACAGGATGCCCCATATGAATGGAAGGACCATTGCCAGGAACTCATCCAGCGTCCACAGCCCGATCAGCTCGGGATCGTCCAGATGAGCCGGGACACCATATTTACCCTGCGCCATGTCGCCACCCTCCCCCGGCCGCACCTGGAGTGATCACCACCCAGGCACAGCCGGGAATGCTTCAGATCGTTGCCGTCACGGTCGAGGTCACGATCGGAATGCCGGTGCCGGCTCCGACCCCGACGCCAACGGGAATGGCGATCTGGCCGAGCGAGAAGCGCCCCGAAGCAAGACCGACGATGCCGCCTACCAGAGACAGGATGGTGATGATCCGGCCACCGGATCCTTCGAGAAAGCCGGTAAAGGTGTTCTCCGCGGTGTCGAATGTCGCGTCGGCGCCGGCAAAGGCCGGCGACGCAAACAGGACAAGCGTAAGAGCGAGAAGAACCAGGAAAAACATAGCCGCTTCAGCACGTCCGGCCGATTTAAGGAGAGACTGCATGAAAGTTTCCTTCCGGTGAACGGCACAGCTGATCTGCGCCTGACCAGAGGCTTCAGGCACTTGGCGGGTTCATCAAGAGCGACAGGGAAGCGAATGCGTCATTTCCCGCTATAAAGGGTCGATTACATCAGAAATTGGGCGGTCTGTCCCGCAGGCAAGGACAAGTGCCAATAAAGCCGGGACAAAAATTTCCTTGATTGAAGGCCGCCTGTCCCGGTCTTGAGGACAAGCTATTTTTTCCTTCGCGATCCGGCGAATCACCTCGCCTGCATTATGGTTCTTCCTGTGAAGCGCAACCGAATGATTTCGTGACCGTGAGGGGAAAAATCGGGAAATGCACGGCGGCACGTCCTGCGGTCCTGGAGAAGGACTTGCAGAAAGCAAGGCGCATGATGCGAAGGATGTCATTGAAAACCGTGTGCAAATCGGAATCGTCGGCGAAGAGCACAGATCAGGATGCGCTGACGAAGCGCCTCTACGCGCGATTGCTCACCCTCCACCAATCGGCAGGAACCTTTAGCCGTTCCAAGGAATCGCGCCGGATCTAAAAGCATTCATGTCAGCCGTGATCAAAGAATCATAAATGCACTTGCCCAAAGGATTAATATCTGTTCAGATTGTTACGTCTGCGTGAACAATCAGATAGGGGGCGCAATCGTGCAAATCACGATACCGATCGCTAACGCTGAAGCTATCCGTCTTGCCGTAGAACAGGATCAGGCAGTCTTGATCGACTGGATCCGGGGAGAAATCAAACGCGACAAGCTGACACTGCGCAAGCTTGCTCTTGTCTGCGGCCTGAACAAGACCCGGCTGGGCTATATATTGCATCCCGACCCGGGCAAGCGCCGGGTAGCGCAGAATGCTGAAATCCTGCTGATATTGAAGGCGATGGGCCTCAATCCCATCCAGGCATCCGTCATGATGGAAGCGAGCCACTATAGCGATGAGACCTTCACCTCGCTCTTTGACCTCCTTGCGCGCCTTTATGTCGCACTTCCCTTGCTCGTCATGAATGCCATCAAGGATATCCAAGGCATGGATGGATCACTTATCAGGCCCGAATGGGCCGAAGCGCTGGCGGTTGCGAACGCCAAGAAGCTCAAGGAAGTGGTCATGCAGTGCCAGTTGCGCCGGGACCTGCTGACCGAACTCTGATGATCTGGCGGGACGAGCAGCCCGTCCATGGTCGACTCAACCGAGCGTCGAGGCAGGCGATATTGGGCTGGAGCCGAAGCGGAGGAGCATATCCATGAAGTGGATATGACGATCCACCTCAACATCGCCCGACGGCAGGATGAGCCTTCCAGCCGATCTCCGCGCCCGGCCTGGCCTGACGGAGGGAGGCGTGGTGGTTTCTACAGGAAACAGAGGGCGCTGTCGTGCTGCGAACCGGCGCGTGTGCCCCCGCAAACGGCCATGCGATCATCAGGTGCATCACGGGCGCGAACGCTGACCACCCTGTCTGGTTGTTCGCACTGCCGATGCCAGGGTCCGCTAAGACCGGCTCATCGAACACTGCTTTCGGGCAAATGTGGTCATAAGTTACTGTGAGGCTGGCCTCAGCCCCAGCTACAAGCCCAAGAGTGCGCCTATCTTTGCGCGTACCTCATCGATCACGACCTTTGATCCGCAGCCTTTTTTCTTCGCGCTTTCGCGCCTTCCAACCAAGGCTCTTGATCTGATCGGACAGAACTGCGCTGGGCGGTGCCTGAGAGACAACCACTTCGAAAGGATAATCCTTGATCTGGCTCGTCATAGGACAGCAAATCATCGTGCCCCGCATTTTGTTGTACGTCGCAGGGGAGAGGACAAGGGCTGGACGATGTCCCGCCTGCTCATGTCCTGCCTGGGGATCGAATTGCAGCCACACAATATCGCCAGTGTCGGGAATATAGCGACCGGCCATCAAAGCATTTCATTGCCGATCCGGGGACCAAAATCGACAATCTCGTGAAACCTCTCTGGCTTCATGCCCGCGAGCAATTCGTCGAGCGTGTAAACAGGCTTCAAAACGGGTCCGATGATGAGCCTGCCATCTTCCTGGCGAACCTCGACCTCCTGACCGATATTCAGCGCAGCAGCCGCCATGATGGCGGAGGGGATGCGGATTGCCGCACTGTTACCCCACTTCTTTACCTGAATACCCATCAGACATTCCTTTGGTTCCAGCATCAGTGTTCCATTACCAGAATGGCACGTTGTGTCGACAAATGTATCAACGATGGAGATGGGTCGTTAGTGAGCGATTCGCTCCCGCATAGACTGCCGCGTGGTCCGCCCATCATGTGGTAGTAGCTATCAACCCGCAGTGTCGGATGACCCAAAGCTTGGGTCCAGCCCGCGCGGCGCTTGAACGAAACCCACCTGTGTTCATCGAAACCGAGCACGAAGTCGAGCAAACACTTCCTGCCGCGCTTCTCTCGTCCGGCTTGGTTGCCACGTCACGGGTGATCCATCCTTCTGCAATCGATGCCTTCTTCACCGAAGCAGCCGATAACAAGCTGCATCAATCCCTGCTCATCAATAAAGTGCGCGGCCTGTTCCCCGATCTCACGCCCATTCGTGCATGGGGCCCGCCCGTTCGCCTATTGGATCATCGCTGGGGATCCGCCGGCAGTCCCGATTTCCACCTCCTCGCCCCTGGACCATTCCACATAATGCGGCGCCTCCCGTTCGATCGATCGGATACGTCCGGCATTCAAGGGTTCGATTGACTGGATGAAGCTGCGGGGCTTCTTCATCAGCTTCTTGTCCTCAACGACCACCAGCCCTGCGCGCCGCATGGCTTCGGCCACGAAATGCACGCAGTTCCGGCTGTTAAGCCGATAACGATGATCGCCTTCTTCACCCCATTCCGCCACCAGTTTCATGATCGCGTCATGCTGTGCTTGCGTGAGCACCACGGAAAAATGAGCGTTGCTGCGGGCGATATAGGCGTCAGTCGCCTCCTCGATACGGCCCGGCACTGTGCCGAACAGGATGGCAGGCGTTATCGCCTTGGCCGTGAACCCATAGCTGGCGCGCACCCGTGTTCCGTCAATGCGTGTCCCGTGGAGGGTGAAGAACGCATGAGGGAAATTACGGCCCAGTTCCTGCGACCAGAAGGTGGCGACGACCTCCGCCCGGGCAGCCGCAGGGAACAGTAAGCCCAGGCAGAGCACGACAGCTATCGCAAGCTGAAGACGCAGCAGCATGTCGGCGGCTCGACGACAGGTCACGAATACCTCCATGCCACGCCTCCGCGGCTCGGGACATGAGCGGGCGTTGCATTGCCGCGACCGGCTGCCGCATCTGCCACAGTTCCTCCGGGCTCTCCGGCCATCATGAAAACTCCCCGCTTCCCTGTCATTCAAATGAAGGCAAACCGCGATAGGCGCTGCAGATCGCATGCTTC
Source organism: Sphingobium sp. JS3065 (assembly GCF_026427355.1). NCBI lineage: Bacteria > Pseudomonadati > Pseudomonadota > Alphaproteobacteria > Sphingomonadales > Sphingobiaceae > Sphingobium > Sphingobium sp. JS3065. Next base: position 144,641 of record NZ_CP102666.1, on the reverse strand, counting down.
ACCTTTCATGCGACGATGACGGCTCGCCGGTAGAATGTCGAACAAAGATTGATATAGGAATCGATGAAGATTTCGGACCATTGAGGCAGCAAAGATGAGCAGGAAATATTTCGGCACGGATGGCATTCGTGGACGAACCAACGAATGGGCGATGAATGCTGACCTCGCCATGAGGGTCGGCATGGCCGCCGGCAAGCATTTTCAGCGTGGCAGCCACCGCCATCGCGTGGTGATCGGCAAGGATACGCGCCGATCGGGTTATATGGTGGAAAATGCGCTGGTCGCGGGGTTCACCGCCGTCGGCATGGACGTGGTGCAGTTCGGGCCGATCCCCACCCCCGCCGTAGCGCTGCTCGCCCATTCGATGCGCGCGGACCTTGGCGTCATGATCTCGGCCAGCCACAATCCCTATTATGACAATGGGATCAAGCTGTTCGGTCCGGACGGGTACAAGCTCTCGGACGAGGATGAGCTGAGGATCGAGGCGATGCTCGACCAGGACATCCCGCTCGCAGCATCCCAGGATATCGGCCGGGCCCGCCGCGTCGAAGACGCCCGGGGCCGTTATATCCATGCCGTCAAATCCAGTTTTCCGGCTGACCTCAGGCTCGACGGCCTCAGGATCGTGATCGATTGCGCCCATGGCGCAGCCTATCAGGTAGCGCCCTCCGCGCTTTGGGAACTGGGAGCAGAAGTGGTGGCGATCGGGGTTACACCCAACGGCACCAATATCAACGACCAGTGCGGGTCCACCGCGCCGCGTCTGCTGCAGGAAACGGTGCTCTCCTCGGGCGCCGATATCGGCATTGCGCTCGACGGCGACGCCGACCGGCTGATCGTGGTCGACGAGCATGGCGCGATCGTCGACGGCGACCAGATCATGGCGTTGATCGCAGGAGATTTTGCGCGGGCAGGCGCCCTGCGCGGCGGCGGCCTGGTAGCCACGGTCATGTCCAACCTGGGCCTGGAGCGCCATCTGGCCGCGCACGGCATCAGGCTGGAACGGACCAGGGTAGGCGACCGCTATGTGCTGGAGAAGATGCGCGAGGGAGGCTATAATGTCGGCGGTGAACAGTCAGGGCACATGATCCTGTCGGACTATGCGACGACTGGCGACGGCACGGTCGCGGCGCTGCAGGTGCTTGCTGCCCTGGTCCGCGCAGGCAAGCCGGCGAGCGAGCTGCTGCACCAGTTCGACCCCGTGCCGCAGCTGCTCAGAAACGTCCGCTTCAAAGGCGGCAAGCCCCTCGAGCATGACGCGGTCAAGCGCGTCATTGCACAGGCCGAACAGGAACTGCATGGCGGCGGCAGGCTGGTGATCCGGCCTTCAGGCACGGAACCTGTGATCCGCGTGATGGCCGAAGGCGACCGGGAAGACCAGGTCAAGGACGTGGTCGAGCGGATCTGCAACGCCGTGGCCATGGCTGCTGCATGATCGCGGGTATTGATGCCCATGTCTGACGCCGCCAGGAGGCGCGGCCCACCTCCCGGGCGAGCCGATCGGATCAAGCGATCCTTTCCGCTGGCAGGTGGGCAACCTCGTGCATCGAACCATCCTTTGCGAAAAATCCGCGCCGAATTCGCGATCGGCGCGTCGCGATACGGCCGCATTGGGCAACAGCGCGATTACGGGATACGCCGCGAGGATACAGACAGGCACGGGAGGAGCCCCAAGTGCGGTGCGCTTACAGCAGGGCACGCGCTCCATTAGCGGCTGCTCTCGCCGCCCTGCGGAAGGCAGGGTCTCAAGAACGCGCCTCCCGATCCGCGCGCCCATATCATCGCGACCGCTGAGGGGTAGGTGATGCGCTCAAAGCGCCCGGACGTTATGACATGGCGACCCGCCCTTTGCATAAAAGGTGCAAAACAGCCCCCTCATCGCCGGCCTCCCAGGCCAGGAGCCGACACCTTGCGCTCTGCTTTTTCCGTGGGTTACTCTGTGCGAAGACTCAGCCTCAGCCTTCCCATCGGCAAGTTGAGTCTATGGCCGGCCACTCTCCTCGGTCGTCCATCTGTCCCGGTGCGCGCCTTGCATGCTCAGTGGCATGGCGCTGCGCCGGGGCACTTTGATCGCTGATAATCACCCAATCGCTGGCCGCCATCCAACGCGCCGTGACCAAATTTCGCCCTATCAGGTCTGGGGTCTTGGACTCTGCCGCGTCAAATCTCTAATGATCGCAACGACTCAGCTCTCACACAGACAGTCTGGGCTGTGTCGCGACGGCCGGTTAACGGGGCCCTTTCCTCCCGGCCAGCCTGTCCCGACGCTGGCGGCTTACAGCGGCTTCATGACACAGCGTCGGGGCTTTTTTCGCCGCCATTGCCCTGCTCATCGCGCCCTTGGTTCACGTCCGGCATGGGGCGAGGCAAACCGCAGGGCAAAGGAGGGAAGGCGAGGCCCGTCCTGTCATCAATGCTACAGCGGTGCCAACCGCAGCCGCTATTGGGTACCTCGCGCAGCAGTACGAAGCTCTTTTCAGCGCAAAATGCCGGTCTCGTACGACAGGTCGAGCGGCAACCGCTGTGGCGCAGAACGGATCATGGCGATCGCGATGCGTTCGTCGCTCATGTGCTGATGTGACTGTTCGCGCCATGAGGGCAGTGTGCCGCGATCACCAATCATCTATGTTGATCGCCTCAAAGCCACTCGTTGGGACGCGCCGCGAAATGAAAAAGCCAATCACGCGCGACTCCGGGGCGTGTTCCAGAATAAGGTCTTTGCAAGCCCTGAAGCTGCACCCTGTGGTCAACATGTCATCGACGAGAAAAACGATAGGTGGAAGTGTTTCCAGCATAGACACTGCAAGGCGAAGCTTCGCCCGTAGGGCATCCGGGTCGCGCGTATCATCATTTTCGTGCGCCGCATCGCGAGCTTGAGCCAAAGTGACTAGCTCGAGAACGTTAGCCGTGGGATGGATAGCCCTACAAACCTTAGCCATCCTGTCGTCATATTCAGCGTCATCTGGCAGCTTGGAAGGCGGTATCGGCACAAATACGCACGAACCAAGGGATGCCGGATTCAGACTGCTGGCGAGTGCCGCCGCAGCATCCCCGATAGCCTGAACCTTGTATTTCCACTGGAACGTGCCGCGCGTGCTTGGTTTCTTCTTTAAATTCGAAATCAACTGGTTGGTGGCGCTGTGGGCAAAGCCTGCGCGCGGCGTATACTCGCCAACAAAGTAGCACTCATCACCCTCAGTCAGATGATGATGATCTCCCCGTTCGAGTTCTGTGATTTTGCGAGGCTTACCCGACCAGCTGTCGTCTGACTTCGTCATAACTATCCACTCGGATCGCGCCCTCCTTCTCGAACCGAGCAGGCCAGGTCAAATCACTCCTCTCGAAACAGCTCTTCATGATAAGAAGCTTCCGCCCTTGTCGGAGCGCCTCCTTCGCCTGGACAAGCGTTCCTGACGTCTCACCGGCCTCCACGATGATTGTAGCTTTGGTGAGCGCGGACATGACTTTGTTGCGTTCGGGGAAAAAGAACCGGTTCGTTCGGAAGTTTTGTGCGTCGTAGCGCTCCACTGGGATCGGGCTGATTAACAGATAATCTTTCGCGATCAGATCCTGGAGTGCAGCGTTCGCTTTGGGATAGGCTTGCCCCAAGGGCGTGCCGATCACGGCGATCGTTTGCCCGCCTGCTGCTATCGCCCCCTGATGAGCTGCCGTGTCAATGCCTTCAGCCAAGCCAGACACAACGGTGAGGCTATCCTGCGTCAGACGCTTGGCGACATAGGCCGCGCGCGCACGACCTTCCTCGGATGGCTTTCTAGTGCCGACGACCGCCACCCCCGGCTCAGCTGCGAGTGCCCAATTGCCTTGAAAATAGAATAACTCGATTGGGTCCGTCGCATCTCTGAGCCGTTCTGGATACTCCCATTCGCCATGAACGCGAACATCAAATCTGTGAGGCGTGCGAGCGCGAATCTTCTCCAGCACGCGCCGTCCGATTTCCCGCGCTTCGTTCTCAGGGACCAGGTCGGAGGGACGCGCTCCAGGACTATTGCGAAATGTGGCGGCGATGCTCTTGAAACTCGCATTGTGTTCCGACCAGAGCGCTTCATATGCGCCGAGTTCGAGAACAGCGTCGAACGGCGCGGCAATAGGCTCCGCGCGGTCGTCAACGTTCCAAAGAGTGTGCTGCTGCACGGCGTGTCCCCTTCCGGTCAACCAAAGCCGCTGGGATTGCGGGAGTCAATCATCGCCCCGGCCAGCCTATGAAAAATTGCTGCGAAGAGCATAGAACAAATAAGGAACATCGTCAAACTGGCTGGATGGCGGCATGGATCACTCGTGGGTAAGCGCCGGGCCACGATCGTCGCGGCGGGAAACGCCCCTGTGCGGAACTTCTGAAGAGAGTTATGGCGCGACCATGAATCCACATCTCTGCGCCTTTTCGCCTCTCAGCACTGAGCGCCTTAACATCCGGCCACTTGCAATGACGGATGCGCCCGCCGTCGCTTGCCTCACGGATGATCCTGCAATAACGGATGTTGTTCATTTCCTTCCCTCACCCTTCACCGTCCGCGAGGCGGAGGCGTTGATCGCCAGCAATAACGATGCGAACTGCTTTCTTGGTGTCTGGAGGCAGGGTGACCTGATCGGGGTTGTGGGGATCCACGCACACGGTCGCGATCGGTTGGAAGTAGGATATTGGATCGGTTCACATTTCCAGCGCCAGGGATATGCGGCCGAAGCCGTGGCAGGCGTCATAGCACAATTGCAGCGTCTGCACCCCAACCGGCAGGTGACGGCGGAATGTAGAACCGGAAACGAGGGTTCCTGGAACCTTCTGCACAAGCTAGGCTTCCGCGCTACAGGACAGCAGGGCGACCGCCCCGGACGCGAGTTGCTAGTGTTCCACGGTCGTTGAACCGTCGCCGGTAGCCATCCACTCTCCACCCCATAACGCGTTTTATCCTCGTTCATCTTCGCGTCATTCGCGGCTGCTATCGGGAGGCGCAGGCGGCGGCCTTCCTGAAGGACTGCAAGGGTCGCCGCCTCACCGCAGGTCCACCTTGCGTGCGTAGATGGCCAAGGCATGACGGTCATGTTGACCGACAACGCAGTGCCATGAGCCAGGAAATGGCTTCAGAAGAGGGTAACGATCGCCATTCTGCGCGGGGCTGGCCGAGATGGCTCCATGTCATTGATCAAGGCACGATCCTGCACCCGGCCAAGCCGATCCCAGTTGGCGAGCGTCCGGGCAACATAGCGTTGGGTTTCCCCAATCTGCGGCACCGCGCCGTTGCGGATGCGGCCGGGTCCTGCATTATAGGCCGCCAGAGCAAGATGATAGGCGCCGTAGCGGTCCAGCTGGGCCCGCAGATATCGAGCCCCTCCCTTGAGATTTTCCGCGCTGTCATAGCGATTGACGCCTAGCTCCGCCGCCGTCAACGGCATGAGCTGCGTCAAACCGAAAGCACCCTTGGGCGAAACGACGGAAGGGTTATAGCGGCTCTCGCTGATGATCATGGCATCGAAAAGTCCCACCGGTATGCCATGTTGGCAGGCCGCCTCCCGCATAAGCCCAAAATGGGCCGCCCGCCTCCGTTCTGCGTCCGCTTTGAGGAAGCCCGATGGACGATAGGCCATCTGCGAGCAGTCGCCCGGCGAGAATTGGGGACCGGACGGTCCGCTTCTCATCCACAAGGGGATCTCGAGCGCCGCGATCCCGTCCTCCGTGGGGCGGGCTTGACCGTACATGTCTTGGTCGCCGATCGTTGATCCTTGGGACAGTGGCGGCTTTTGCGTTTCCGCCTGCCCCACAAGAAACATCTGGAAAGCAGGCCGCGACAGGTCTTCGCTCTTCTGTGCCCGAGCCGCCAGGATCGCAGGGTCCTGCCCCACAAGAAGCTGCGCCGGATTTCTCATCTCGATCAGCTGGACCGCGCGTCCCACGTCGAGGGTTTGCGCAGATGTCGTGCCAGGGAGAAGAAAGATGACAGCGATGAATGCCAGAATGTCCCGCATGAATGCCTCGCCATTGCTTGGGAGTTCAAGGAGAGAACGGCATGTTTAAGCTTGTCAAGCCCTGCCCATTGCTCGAAACTTGTGCGGTTCATCCCATCGGGAGCACCATGCATGTGGCTGATCGACCGGCAGACCGACGGCAGGGCAGGCAGTCGCCGGATCCCGCTCCCTGCAGTCCTGCAGGACGCGCTCATACGCTGGTATATAGGCGCCGGCAGCCGGGACGACGAAGCCGCGGGCATCACGCTCGTGCAGCAGGCGCGGATCGGCGGCAAGTGGATCGCCTGCAATTGCCTTGGCCATGCCTCGCTGCCGCCCATTCTGACGCCGGCATATCTCAGCGAAGCGGAAACCTATTATTTGCGGCGGTTGACGCAAACGAACCGGCCCGAGCACCGGTCCGATTGCCCCTTCTTTCGCGATTCCGCGACCAACCGCATCACCCATGTGCGCAATCATTCGGACCCGGTCGACCCGCCGACCGGCTTTTTCGAGGTTCTCAGGCCAGCGCCGGACAAGCTGGCGCAAAGACCCGAGAGGGAGCTTACCGACGATCGTACTCGCAACGCATCCATTCCGCGCCTTGCCCGGCTGCTCTGGCGGCTGATCGATGCATCGGGCGTAAACCGGCTGCCGCCCCTTGCCGAAACGGCTCGCGACCATTCCATCGCTCGCGAATTCAGGGCGCTTGGCCGATCGGCGGGGCAGATCGAGATCGCTCCCGGGATCGAGCTCGGGCGGCTTTTCTGGACACATGCTGGAGCACTGCATGGAAAACAGGTTTATGCAGCGCTCCGCCGGCTCGCCGAAACCTGGCCGACCGGACATGCGCCACAGGCATTCCTGGCGCTGTTCGCGGACAAATTCGAAGGCAATGTCGTCAGCGCCGCAGGCGCCGAACCGGTACATCTCGCCAACCGCGTCCAGTCTCCATCGGTCCTTACCAATCGTATCGCAGGTCCCTATCTCGTTCTGGTTGTTGTCGGCCAATATCCGGAATCGCGCGGCTATTCTCCGCTCAGGGCCTATGCCCAGCCGATCCTCTCGGGGCGCAGGTTCGTACCGGTGGCATCAGAGTTCGAGCGCACCATCTTGCAGGAGCTGTTACGGGTCCAATATTCCCTGCGGCGATATCATATTGAGTTTGCGGTGGAAAAGCCGGTCTTCGACCGGTTGACCCAGTCCGGTTCATGCCGACCCGACTTTCTGATCGAGGCACGCTCCATGAAGACCGGGGAGGTCCGTGAGCTTGTCCTGGAGGCGAGAGGTCCAGACGCCTCGGACCCCGCGCCCATCAGCGCTCCCGCGTCTCCTGCCCATGACAGATCCGTGCTGAGGCTCACTCCACAGAACTGGGAAGACGCCCCCTTGTCGGAAAAGCTGCTGAATGCTCTTCATCTGTAACGCCGACCGCATCAAAACTGTTCACGGCTCTTATATTTCCTGTACAGCGCCCCAAGTCGCCCCAACATTCCTCCCATCATGAGGCCCAGACATGGCAGATGAGACCAGTTCCGACATTACCACCCTCACCGTCCAATTGCTGAGCGCCTTTGTCTCGAAGAACAGCGTGCCGAGCGATCAACTCGCGGAATTGATCAAAACGACACGCGCGGCACTGACGCAGGACATCACACCATCCCCGGACGCCAGCGTCGCGAAAGAATATACGCCCGCTGTTTCGGTCCGCAAAAGCCTTGCCTCGCCTGACCATATCTTGAGCCTGATCGACGGGAAGCCCTACAAGACTTTGAAGCGGCATCTGGCGACAAACGGATTGACGCCTGACGAATATCGCCTCCGCTACAAATTGCCGGCGAGCTATCCCATGGTAGCGCCGAGCTATTCGCAGGCGCGCCGCGCCGTCGCACAAAAGTTGCGCCTCGGTCACAAGACGAGCGCGGTTTCTCCACCGCCACAGCCATCAGAGACAACCGCACATGCAGATCCCGCCCGCGCGGCAATAGAGACGTCGCCGGCGCCATCAGCTGTGACCGCAAGCCCCAGGGCGCAGCCTCCGCAGACGCCGGCCTCCGCCAGGAAGCCGCGCGCTTCAAAACTGCGCCTGTCCTTCAAGATGGCGGAGCAGGAAAAGCCCAAATCGGCTGGCGAGGAAAGCGGGTCGACCCCGGCATCGACCGATGACAAATCCGCAGTCCCCGGACCAACCAGATCGCCGGTCCGGAGCGCAGGCAGGCGCCCCACGAAGCGCCGGTCGCCGACCAAAACCATGGGTTGAAGTCGAGCCGCTGACCCCAACAAGCCTCCCGGTAAAGCGGCGTGCCCTTTACCGGGAGGCTCGCCGGGCCGGCTCATGCACTGGCGGCCCGTCTCGCTGCTCCCGATGATCCACCCCTTGACCGGATAATCCGGGGAAGCGGCGCAATGCTTCCAACGTCATGCGGGGTCACAGCGATCCTTGAAACATTTATGAGGCAATCATCCTGTTACCGGCACTTCACCTTGCCGCGATCGATTTCGCGGCCAAGAAGCGCGCCGCCCACGCCGCCTGCAATCGTGCCGAGCGTCTTGCCCCCGACAAGATTCGCCAGGAGCGCGCCCCCAACGCCGCCAATGACAAGCCCGGTCGTCCCATCGGAACGACGGCAATAAGCGCGGCCATCATGACCCCGGAAGATCTGGTCATTACGGCCAAGACGGCGCTCGCGATAATTGCCGCTCCGGTAGCTGCGCGATGGCTCCCAATTGCGCTGGTTGCCGCGCCACTCGTAGCGCGCCCTGTCGTCTTTCCGATGATGGGAAGGCTTGGCATCCGCCACCCCTGAAACGAGCGTGAGGCCCACGGCCATCGCCGATACCAGACCCATAAATTGCTTTCCCATGATTGTCTCCCGTGTTCCGGTCATCTCTAAAAGCAATCGCGCATGAATGCTTTATGAGCGATTGAATCATTTCTTCCTTTTTTTCGCAATGCCTGGCGATAAGCTCTGGATCCTGCCAGAAAGGATAATCGCCATGTCGCCTGCTGAAGACGTTCCTCTGCCTGACGCTGCCCTGGTAAGAGCGATGGGCGGCGCCCTTTCCATCTTCGCGACCCTCCTGACCCGCCGCGGCATTGCCGACATGAGCGAACTCGCCGATCTCCTCGGGCTTTATGCGGTCGCCACCAGCCAGGCGGATGAAGCGGAAGGAATGATTTTGGGATGCTGGGCCGGGATGCTGAAGGATGTGGCGGAGCATCAGGATGAGCCCTCTGATAATGACCGTCCGACCTGAATATCCTTTCCCGCCTCGTCAGCGAAAGGAGGTGAGGAAGATGCAGAGCCAGGCATGGTTGTGCTGAGCCTGCTGCTGCGACAGCACCCCCTTTCTCCATGCCCATCTTACGGCCGACCTGCTGAACGCCGCCCCGGCCTGTGAAAAATCCGCGCGCGCGGCGTATTAGCGGGGCCAAGCAGAACTTTCCGCTGCGAGCTCATCGCAAATTTCTGTGACCGGAATCGGAGGATGCATCGACGGCTTTCCTGTACGCGCCCCGACGGAACAACGCCTGGGCGCCCAGAGATCGATCGGCGCCAACGGGCAGGACGATCTCCTGGAATGGCGGCGTCACGGTGCCTGCCAGATCCGCGTCGATGATCTGGACCACACCCGCCGGGAGACTGACCGACAAGGTCGTCCCTTTTCCCACCTGCGTTCCCGGCGCAGAAAGGGTTAGTCCTACGATCCGCTCGTCGTCTGCAACCGGGAAAAAGGCATAGCCCCGTTCCACCACATCGCTTATCGGCGCGCGCTTGTCATAGCGCGCCTCTATGCAAATACCCTCGCCCCTCAGATAGCGGTCCCGATCGAAAAGCTGGATCGCCGCACCGCGAAATGTTCGTGCCAGTCTTTCCGGGTCGGGGAGCTGGCATTCAGCCGGAAGTTTCAATGGGGCCAGCTCGGGGCCGTGCGTCCCGCTTGCTGCGTGAAGGCCCTGCGCCGCGCTCAATCTGGCTTGAAAAGCCTGGATCGCCGCTTCGCTTTCGAGGATCAGCGCTTTATTCGCCTGCCAGGCGGCGGTCCGCCTTAGCCGATCGAGTGCCAGCTGCGCGGTATCACGGGCCCGCCGAGCCTCCGCCTCGACTTGCGCAATCTCGGTTGGTGACGGTTGCTTGTCGCCATAGGCGACCAGGCTGAGGTCCGGCACGACCTCCTCGGCAAGCGACGGCAAGGGGCAACGGGCAGCCCGCTCTGCCATCGCTCCCCGTTCTCGCCGTAACTCCAGCGCGTGGGTTGCCCGTCCGCTCCAGGCGCCTCTTTCGCCCAATCGATAGGCCGCGCCTTCGGACTGAGGCCGCCGCGTGGCTTGCAGCCTGATCGCCCTGCCGTCAATTGACCAATGGCCGGTTGCAGCCGCATCGACCGCCCCATAGGTCACAGCCCATTCAAAGCTGCCATCGGGGCGCAGGAGCAATTCGGAGCCGGTTTCCATCACTCCGGACAGATAGTAACGACCCGACAACTGGTCGGTCGACGGTTGGGCGGCAACGGGCGCAACCGACATTGCCAGACCGAAAATCCCTGCGGAAGCCCAAGATCGCATTTTCATCCGGTTATTGCAGCACTGAGCCAGATGCCAGGGCGTTCCAATCATCGGATCAATGCAAACCGCTGGCTTTCTCGTGAACCCAGCCCTCGTTGGTGAGAATGACCGCCGCCTTCCCCTCGAGACTTGCGGCGGTGTTCCGCACCAGGTCAGGATAGGTCGCCTTCAGCTTGGAGTTTCCCGCCCAGGTCGGCACATCATTGAGGTGATAACGATAGGTCACCTGGGAAAGCTTCATGCCCATCGCCTCGGCCGGCTCTGTATATTGAAGGATCTCGTCCACCGTTGGCGTCCCGTAACAGAATTTCGGCGCGGCTGCATTGAAGGCGGTCTGCTCGCCTTCTGTCGCAACCGCCTTCTTGCCGTCATCCGACAATTCATAGGCATGCACCGGTATTTCCTTCAGTCCATCGCCGAAGAGACCGGCTTTGATCTGGATGCTGGCGTCCTTCACCGTCAACAGGCCAGCATCGGCCAACGCGGCAAGCGGCGCTTCCACGCGCGCCCGGCTTTCCTGCGCGAACTTTGCCGTCAGCGGCGATGCGTCCACATAACGCGGAAATGCCGCATTACTCTTCTCGGCGGGCGATACCTGTCCCCGCGGAACCGAGATGCATGGCGGATGCTTCTCGATCCAGCCATTGATAGCCGTTTTGAAATTTCCCTTGCTCGCCTCCTTGGGATCGGAGCAGCCTGCCAAGAGGAGCGCACAGACAGATACCGACAGTGCAAATTGCTTCAATGCTCAACTCCTCGCTATTCCCGGGCGTTCTAACATATTGAACAAACATCGATATGTGCGCTTATTCGACTCATCGCACCATTGCCTCGGCTGAACGGTCGATTGCTGTCCGATTGCTTGAGCGCATCCGTTCGGTCAGCCGTTTCCTCACGCGATCCGGATCCTGTCCGAGCGATAGGGCTCCAGGACCGGCCGCACAGGATCTGCAAGGGGTTCGGGCATGACCTGTCGGCGGTCCCGCCCGACAGCCCCATGCTGTACGCGCACGCTCCTTTTTTCGCTTTCCCGAGTCCGCAGTTGATGCCACCTGCTTCGAGAATGCATGAGAGCACACATGAAAAAATGGAATGTCCCGGCGCCCAGGGGGTTGGTCGCGCCGCTGAAAGCGGCTGGGGCACCGGGACGCTGAAGGCCGCAAAGGGTTTGGCAAACTTCAGGACCCCGCCTCGGGTCAAAGACGAGGGAATCGTCAGGCAGGATCTTTTCCACGCTATTCAATAATCAGATCGGAGTCGAAACAAATATGGGAGTTTTATCACAGCATCCGGGCACCGATTCTTTTCAGAGAGGAGTGTGACGGTGCACGGTCCAGGCATTCATCTCCAGATCTCTCAGCAAAGCAGGTTCCCCGCGTCGCTCGTTCCTTGAGATCGCAGGATAGGCCCGTTTTCTCGCGAACAAGGCCCGCTATCGGCGGGGAGTTTGAACGCGTGTGCTGCGTTCTGCGGCCACCTCGAACGGCGATGTCGTATTGGCACGCGGATCATAATATCGGTCGATCCGGTTACGGAGGCGACTTTGGACGCGGTTCGCCACGCGGCTGTTCAAGCGCCCCATAGGTCCGGCGCCAGTCGGCGAATTGCTTTTCGTCTGGCGCTGCCCCACTTCTCCGACGGCGGAATCAGCAAGATGCCCCTGTTGTGGCGCGGCCTCCTGGGCCCCAACGGGACGGGCGAGGAGCAGAAGAACTCCCAATATGACGAGCTTGCAGGAATTTGTCCGCTTTCCCATCATGACCGGCGCGCATTCGCAGGACGTAGCAGGATATGGGTGATCTGTCCCGTCACCCCCGCGGCATCATCAGAGGAACGCGCCACCAGTGCCAGCGTCTGGACAGGGCAATTTGCCGGAATGCGGACCTGTCCCTCGAAGCGTCCCTTCGCCTGTGATGAATTGGTCACCTCAACCCGCGCAACCTCCTGCCCGTTCCGGCAGCGGACGGTCCAGTAGGGCCGCGATCCCGTGGGCTGCTCAATGCCGCGGCTGCGCCCTTCCAGTATATAATCGCCTTGGGGAAGCATCTGCAGCTGCTGCAACAGCGCCCCCCCATTGCCCATCGAGACCGTGAAGTCGAAAAGTCCGTTTGCCGGATCAGGAACAAGGGCCGTCGACACACCCGTACCGCTCATGGCAACCCAATCGAAAGCGCTTGGCGCTTCCAGAAGGCTCCTAAAATTGGGATCGCGCGAACTGCGCCTGTCAGCCCCCTGGCGGGTCGCGGCATAATAGGACCAGGCATCCTCGGACAGCCCCCCCGTCAAAAGCTTGTTCACGACAGCAGAGCTGGCGCTATCGGGAACCGGAAAGCGCTGCGCTGTCAAAGCGCGGAAAAAGGCGGCGGCCGCAACCGGATCGGCGTCGCTTCGCGCGACATGGCGGACAAAGTCGAGGGCCCAGATCGGCCGATCGGCCAGCGTCCGCACGAGACCCGTCCGGATCGCGTCATCACCAAGCGCCGAGGCCAGCACGGGAAAGAGGAGGCCTGGCGCATCCTTCTTGGTCCGCAACGCGATGTCATAATGATGAAGGGCGCCTGGGATATCGTCGCGCGCAACAGCAAGTTCGATTGCCGTGAGCTGCGTGCGCAGATCCCGCCGCGACATTCTTTGCGAATAGGCGAGCAGACGGTCTGCCTTGGACTCATCGCCCCTGAGCATTGCATCAAGCCCAAGCGTTGCGACAGCCTCAACCGCGGTCGGATCATGCCGCAAGGCCTCGTGCGCCGCAGCGACGGCGCGCGCACGGTCTTGAAGCGAGGCCTCGGGACCACTTAGTTGCTGCGAGAAACGCGCTGCTACATGACCATTGCCGGGCGCAAGGGCGTAGGCCTCTTCGATCCTGCTGTTCGGCAACACCAGGGCCAGCGACTGCATAACTGAGAAATAGCCCAGCAGGGCCGCAATCGCCGCCAGTGCGAGCCGCGCGACCCAATTGGGTCGAGCACGTCGCTGCCGCCGGATTCTTGCCCCTTTCATCAGGCCGCTTGGGCTTCAGTCTTGCGGCCATAGCTGTAGCCATATTCATAGCCATAGCCGTAGCCATAATGCGCCTTCTTCGCATCGAACTTCGTCAGAACACTACCGATGATCCGGACGTTGGCCGTGAGAAGACGACCGATCGCATCCTTGACAAGATTGGTGCGGATGCCATGCGACTCCACAGCGTAAATGACGCCTTCCACCCTTGTGGCGATGAGCGCCGCGTCCGCCAGACCCATGACCGGCGGGGAATCGATAATCACATGGTCATAGGTTTCAAGCAGGCGGCCTATCAGATGCGCGAGGCGATCGCCGGTCAAAAGCTCCGCTGCATTGGGCGGAAGCGGCCCGGCTGACATGGCCACGAAACCCAGATCCTCCATCGAGAACAGCAGCGACGCGATATCGTCTTCCCCGCTCAGGAAATTGCTGAGACCACGCCGGTTCGCAACACCCCCCAGTTGATGGATGGACGGATTCCGCATGTCACCATCGACCAGGATGATGTTTTTCCCGGCGCGGGCCAGCGTGGAGGCCAGCGCAAGGCACGTTGTCGACTTGCCTTCGCTCGGGCGCGTCGAGGTGACGGCGAAGGCACGGGGAACGCCATGATCCGTCGAAAAGGACAGATTGGTCTGTACTGCAAGATAGGCATCCACCAGATCCGATTTGCGGTCGAGCAGGATGTCTCTGGGCGCCGCGTCCACCTTGGGAATGGAACCCAGCAACGGCAGCCCGAGCGCTCGCTTGACCTCTGCGGGGTCAGTGATCCCTTCGTCGATCTGCTCAAGACCGAATGCGAGGGCAGCGCCGATCCCGAGACCCGCCAGAATGGCGATTGCAAGATTGATGAGTAGCCTGGGGCTCGAGGGCAGCTTAGGCGCCTGCGCCGGATCAACGACAGCGATATTATTGACGCCTACACCGCCGGCTACGCCGATCTCCTTGTATCGCTGCAGCAAGCCATCATAGAGGGCCTGGTTGGTATCGACCTCTTGCTGATAGATATTATACTGGATGCTCCTGCGGCGCTGGTCGAGATAGTCTCCCTTAAGTTGCTCGACCTTCGCTTTGAGAGCCTGTTCCTGTTCTTGGGCCTGGCGATAGTCAGCCAATTGCGAATTGGAGACGCGGCCTTCCTCTTTCGCGATGCTGCTATCGAGCTGGTCTATCTGCGCCTTCACCGCGTCAGCGGCAGGATATCCCGGCTCGAACTGCGTCATCAGCCGCTGATATTCGGCCGCCAGTTCGGCCCGGCGTTGCCGCAGACCGTTGATCGCGGTGTTGCTCAGCGCCTGGGCGGACGCCCCGGCCTTGCCACTTTCCTCATAGCGGGTCTGCGCCGCGATCCGGTTGGCGGTAGCCTGCGCGAGCGCGCCGTTGAGGGCCGCCAGATCATCGACCACGATGGATCGCTCGGCGCTTGAATCCCCACTGCCCGATTGGGCGGGCAGATTGATGATTTTCGCGTGCGACGCATAGGATACCAGTTGGCGTTGGGATTCATCTAGCTTCTGCTTGAGCTGGGCCAATTGGCCCTGCAGAAGATTGCGGCCATAGGACGTCGCCTGGATCTTGCGGTCGAGATTGGTCTGGATGAAATTCTGGGCCCAGACATTGGCGACCTTCGCGGAAAAAGCAGCATCTGGACTGGTGAAACTCACATCTACCAGACGTGACAGCCGCGTAGGATTGACGCTCAGATGCTTGCGGAGAATTTCACCTGCCACGCGCTGCCGGGTCGCGCGGCCGGCGGGTGCAAAGCGCCCATTGACCAGCTTGAAGGCAGGGTCTTCGCTCTCGAAATCGAACATCTCGAAAAATTTCGGGGAATCGATGAGCTTGAGCTCGGCTGCAACGCGTTCTGAGAGCGAGCGGGACTGCAGCAATCCATATTGCGTCTGGTAGAATTCCTGGTCGGCAATGCTCGCATCGCGCTCGACCCCTTGCAGATCGGTGACCTTGTCCGATTCCCGCGAGATCTCGATGGTAGAGGACGCCGTATATTGGGGGGTCATCAAAAGCGTGACCACCAGCCCAATCAGGAAGCAGATCGCGACTGCCCCCAGGATGACATAGCGCCATCGCATGGCCATCCGCAGATACTGGCGCAGGATGGGGACCGAAGCTTCTTCGGATTGCGACTGATGCAGCGCAGCCAATGCCGTGTCGCCGCCAAGCTTGGAAACAATGCTATTCATGTGACTGCAGGCCTCAGCGCAAGATGGCGACAAGCGGAGCGGCGACCAGAGGCGCCAGGGAAACGATGTCGCGGAACAGCCGGCGTTCCGGGGAATCGCCAACGATCACCACGTCATTGGCATAAATGGGCGGATCGACATAAGCCCCACGGCGGATCGCGCCGAGGTCGTACAGGCCAGCCATGCGCTGGTTGTCGACCGTGCGCAGGATCACCACCTGTTCCTGCTTGGCGAACTCGTTGAGACCCTTGGCCGAGGCGATGACCCGCATCAGCGTCATCTGGTTGGTGACAGGATAGAGCCCCGGTTCGGTCACCTCGCCATCGACCGTGACCACCTGGCTGACCGAACTCTTGATATTGACCGTCACCTGGGGATTGCGAACATAGCGCCCCTTGAGCGCATTCTCGATGGTCCGCGCCAGTTCGTCGGCGGTCTTGTTGCGGGCATCGACCGTGCCGATAAGCGGCATGGAAATGCGCCCGCTTGCATCGACCTGCATTTCCCGGCTGAGCTCGGGAACATTGAAAATGTCCACGCCGATCGTGTCGAGCGGACCGATGAGGGCCGGCCGGTCAGCCGCGCCCAGATCGCTGCGATGGGGGGCTGGAAGCCCCTGGCTGTCCGGCACGACCGTCAGCTGCCCGCTCGGCTGGGGCGGAGGCATTCCTGCACATCCAGCGACACTCGTCGCAATAATCAGTGAAACAAGAATTTTCCGCATGTATATGAATTCCGCGACCAAAAGAATTGGATCTGCATTAGATGCTGATCCTACCTGCGTAAAGCGATGCGTGATGCGCCCTGACCGAGCCAAATCGCAGCAATCACAATAATCGCCATAAAAATGGGGGTTCGTGCCGGGTAATCGAAAACACTGGCGACAAGAATCAGGAGCAGCATTCCCGACCCGATCCGGGCCAATCCATAATAGGCCGGATCGGCCCGCCATGCTCGAATGCTCGCGCGGATATACCATCCCAGCGCCACGAGAAGCAGCACCAGCGCGGGCAATCCGCCATCGAGCAGGATCTCCAGAAAATCATTATGCGCATGATTGAAATAGGTTCGCTTCAACAGCTCAAGCGGTTCATATATCCGAAACATCGGATCGAAACTGCCAAAGCCCGTTCCTACCGGGAAATAGGCGCCGATCATGGCCAGTACGGTGGGAAGCCCGCGGCGGCGCATGTCCTCTCCGGGGTCCAGCTCGATGGCGCGATTGATGGATTCAGCCCGGTCAGCAGCAATACTGATCAGGACAAGAAGCGCGATGATGCCGATGATTGCGACGACCAACACCGGGAATACCCAAGGTGGCGCGCGGCGAAACGCGTGCCGGATGTCGCGCCAGCTGAACATCAGTCCCATCCCGATGGCCAGAAGGCCCGTCAGGATCCCGGATCTTGATCCTGTCGCAAGAATGGTCAGCGCAAATAGGATGACGAGGGCGAATGCGACAGGCGCCCGCCAATGACGGCCCTGCTGTCCCGAAAAGGCCCAGACAGGTGCAACAAGGCATCCCATCGCCAGGAAAAGGGCAAAATGGTTGCGATTGGCAAAGATGCTGCTGACGCTTCCATCCGTGTCGTTGACCAAGGGATGGTTGAAGGAAAATCCGCAAAACTGCCACAATCCGACCAGCGCCGACAGAAAGATCATGCCGAGCAGAATACCCGGGAGACGCTCCCTTTCATCATCGTTAAGAACGCTCAGAAGATAGAACGTGACCACAGGAACAATGAGCGAGGATGCCGCATTCATCGTGGCCCATGGCACGATCGCCCAGGGACGCCAGGGCGGAGCGCCAAGAGCACTTTCGAGAAACGGTCCGCGGCCCGGTAACAGCGTCCAGACAGCGGGTGGTAGCGGCACCAGCTGTAGCAGAACGAGCAGGAGCGCCGCCAGGAACAACCATGCCACCGCTCCGGTTTTAATAATGTCCGGCTTCAGGCCGCACAGGATCGCGATGACCAGCGTCAGCCATGCGACCGAGCGAGTCACGACCTGACCCATGACGTCCGCATGAGACGCTCCTCCCGCCGCCAGGAGCAATGAGACAAAGGTCACAAACAACAAGGAGGCGGCCGTTGGCCTTCCCGGCAAAAAATGCCTAACTGCAGGCATAATCATCAAACATCTTCCAGCGCCCACGGCGCGATACATTCACACACCAATGGCAATCTAACTCGCATCAGCCACGGCCGCGCCAACACGCGCTAGCTGTCAACGGCCGCCAACCTGAGCTTGTAAGCATCCTGATACACCCCTCATCTAGCAGCCATCACAACGGCACACCCCTAGCCCGCCTTATTCACCAAAAGTGTCCTGAAGGGTTGGCGGGAGTGGCGTAAGCCTCTGATCTGAATTAGGAACTGGGTGTCTAAGCCGAACCTGCCGCAGGGCAGAAAATGCCACGGGCCACACCCGCCATGAACGATGATATCGCAAGCTCATTTGGATTCCCAGCAGTCGGCCGCAAGAAAATCACAGCTGCGTTCGACGGTGGCCGGCTTACCTCGGATGGCGGTGTTCTACTGCTTGCACAGGCCGAGCGCGCGATGGGGATTTGCCAGCGCCTGGCGGCTTGTATTGCCGATCCGCGCGATCCAGCGCGGGTGATCCATCGCCTGGATGACATTCTGCGTGCCCGTGTGTTCGCGATTGCGTGCGGCTATGAGGATGCCGATGATCTCGATGCTCTGCGCGACGATCCAGGCTTCCGCCTGGCGCTCGGCAAGCTGCCGGAATCGGGCGCGGGGCTGGCCAGCCAACCGACGATGAGCCGGTGGGAAAATGCACCGACTACGCGCGAACTGGCCAGCATGATGGCCGCGATGATCGACATCTACTGCGCCAGCTATCCCGCCCCTCCGACAGCGGTCACGCTGGATATCGACGACACGTGCGACGTCGTGCATGGCTATCAACAGCTCTCGTTCTGGAACGGGCATCATGGGGAGCGCTGCTTCCTACCGATCCATATCTACGACACCGCGACCGGCAGGCCGGTGGCCATGCTGCTGCGCACAGGCAAGACGCCTTCTGGAAAGGAGGCGGCGGGGCACATCCGACGCCTGGTGCGTCACCTGCGCCGTAATTGGCCCGATACCCACATCACTATCCGCGGCGACGGGCACTATGGTCGACCCGAGGTCATGGCCTACTGCGATGCGGCCCGCGTCGATTACGTGTTCGGCCTGCCCACCAATTCAGCGCTGCGCGCCGATCCCGCCATTGTTGCGGTCGCCGATGCCTGCGCGGTCAAGCGCGCCCAGCGTCAGTGTCCCGTCCTGCGCAACTATGCCGAGACCCGCTATGGGGCAAAGACCTGGAAGTGCCAGCGTCGCGTCGTTGCACGGATCGAGGCCAGCACGCTGGGCATGGACATCCGCTATGTCGTCACCTCGTTGGCAACAGGATCGGCCGAGCACATCTACGACACGCTCTACTGCGCGCGTGGTCAGGCCGAGAACCTGATCAAGCGCCACAAGTCCCAGCTCGCCAGCGACCGAACCTCGTGCCGCTCGGCCAATGCCAATCAGATGCGCCTGATACTGCACACTGCCGCATACTGGCTGCTATGGCGCATCCAGCAGGCGATGCCCAGGACCGCTGCTCTGGCAAGCGCGGAGTTTACCACCTTGCGCCTGCGGCTGCTCAAGGTCGCTGCGCGCGTCGTAGAAAGTGCTAGCCGCATCCGCATTGCCTTCGCTTCCGCCTGTCCGGATGCCGACCTGTTCCGCGCCCTCGTTCTCCGGCTGAAGCCTGCGCCGACGTAGCCCATGCGGCAGCGCCGCAGAACTCCGAGCCCAGCCCTTCAACCCGAAAAGCCCATCAATCCGAATGCGGTGAAACAAACGCCAGCGATGCCGGTCGTCCGCGCAATACAGCCAGCCGCAGCAAATGCCCAGAGCGGGCCCGAAACCGAGCGTCGTGAATAAGAGAGGCTAGTGCCATCACAACCGGCACACTATCCATTTTAGATTCCGCAATGCAATGAGAAACATACAGGTGTTTGGTTTCTTTGTTTGACAAATTCGAAACCATGTGGATTCTTGGACGAAAATTGATTGTTGCCCAATGTTAGAATTGCCATATGGAATATTTCACCCTCCCTCAGTCGAGGTGGTGGCGCAAACCTACGGTGCGGTCGTGCGCTGCCCAGCGCGCCACATTAATCTCTGGGCTTTACACGCCGTTGCCGGAGTGCGGCATGGGGACCTTGGCGCTCCAGCTTCGCTAGCGACGATACGATTCGCGGCAGCGTTTCCGATGCGCTTCCGCTCGACGACAAAGGTAGTTTGACATGAAGCGTGTGTTTGATCTGGCGGCTTCACTGATCCTGTTCTTGCCGGCGGTAGCCATTTGCATCATCGCGGCGTTTCTCTCGTGGTGCGAATTTCGCGCGAACCCGCTATTCATCCAATGGCGGGTGGGCAGGGGTCAGCAACCCTTCCAGATCTATAAGATTCGTACCATGCCGCCGAATACCGGCGATCTGCCGTCGCATCACGCTCCCATCGTCACCATCTCACGATTGAGCAGGCTGATCCGCAAGTTCAAAGCCGACGAATTGCCCCAGCTAATCTGTGTGATCCGCGGAGACATGAGTCTCGTCGGCCCGCGCCCCGGTCTACCCTCACATAGCGAACTAATCGCCGAGCGCGCGGCGCGCGGCGTATTCTCAGCTCGCCCCGGCATTACGGGGCTAGCGCAGATCCAGGGCGTGGACATGTCCGACCCGTCACGTCTTGCCGCGCTAGACAGCGAATATGTCCGCACCCGTTCGATGGCATTGGACTTTAACATCCTCGCTCAGACCATTTACGGACGGGGACATGGCGATGCACGGGCGGCTTAAGGTTCAATCCCCTCCAATGCCCTTTCAACGATCATCGAGGCCGGAATAGGCCAGGCGACTTGGACAGCTGCCTCAAAGCGGGCACCCGAGTACGCTGCATCACCAAACAGACTTTCGCCGCGGCGGCCCATTGCGTTGCGCAGTATCGCACGGCCCGATCTGCCGATGGAAAACAAACGCCGTTGGTAACCTACAGCAGCAAGCATCCGTGCATATAAATCAGCGCTCGACAGCGGCGGTGAATCAGTGACGATGAAGGCTCCAGAACAGCGGGCCCTTGCCGCCGCAAGAATTGCGGCGGCAAAGTTGTCCACATGCATAAAGCTGCGCCGGTTTTCTATCCCATGGAGCGGCAGCGGAATGCCCGCCCGCGCAGCTGAGCGCAGCAATGCAAACACACCACCGGCGTCGGGCCCGATCAAGATTGGCGGTCGCAGCACGACAAGCGCGCTATAACTACGCTCGTAAGCGGCCTGCAGCAGGGCATCGTCACCTTCCCGCTTGCTACGGCCATAGACGCCGGTCGGCCAACCTGCAAAGTTGTCAGTCACTATCTCACCGGGGCCGCTGCTGCTAGCAAGCGCGGCCACGCTGCTGACTTGGATCATAGCAGGAATATCGGCGGCAATCACGGCGGCGAGAAGGCGGAGCGGCAGTTCGACATTCGCCTCCCTTGCGGAGGTGCCGAGGCCCTCCTTATTGCCAGCGCAATTGACCAGCGCATCGCATCCAGCGATCGCCGTGCCGAAAGTTCCCGATGCCACTTCATTGCGGCTGATCAGCACAGCGTTTATTCCTTGATTTGACAGGAAACGGGTGAGATGTCGGCCAACGAATCCACGGGCGCCCACGACGGCAATGCGCATGATCTATCCTGTCATCTCGGCGAGGAGAACTGAAGCGCATTTGCAACCGAAGTCCAAGCTTCGTCAAGCTCGCTGCAAAGGACAAGCACGATAATGGCCAGGGTATTACTAAACGGCTCGCATCCGCATTATCTATATAATTTCCGCACACATTTGGTCAAAAGCATGATTGCCCGAGGGCATATCGTTCACGTATCCTCGCCCGGCCTCACCGGACGTTTCGCCGACCACTTCCGGGCACTCAGTGCGATACCACACGATGTCCCGCTAGAACGGACCAAGGTGTCGTTCTTCGGCGACATGGGCTATTGTTACAATATCCACCGCCTGATCGTGGAGGAAAAAATCGATCTCGTCCTTAATTACACCATCAAACCGAACATTTGGGGCAGCATCGCGGCGCGGCTAGCCGGGGTGCGGTCTGTGAGCATGGTAACGGGACTCGGTTTCGCGTTCATCAGTCGCAAGGGATTCGTCCGCCGGCTGACACAAATGGTGGCCCAGCGCCTCTATCGGATCGCCGCGAACGGTAACAACCACGTCATTTTCCAGAATCCCGATGACAGGGACGATTTCATTCGCGCCGGCTGCCTATCCGATCCCCGCAAGGTCATCATGACCAATGGGTCGGGGGTCGATCTTCAACAATATGCACGGCAGCCCCTGCCGGACGCGCCCATTTTCCTAACCATCGCTCGTCTCCTCTACAGCAAGGGGCTTAGTGAACTGGTCGAGGCTGCGCAAATCGTTCGCGGCGCGGTGCCGGAAGCACGCTTTCAGTTCGCGGGGATGCTTGACACCGGCCCCGATGCGGTCAGTCGCAAGCAACTCGACGCATGGATTACCAGCGGCATCGAATATCTCGGCCATCTGGAGGACGTCCGACCGGCGATCGCTTCTGCCACGGTATTCGTCCTTCCATCGTGGCGCGAGGGTACGCCGCGCACCGTTTTAGAAGCGATGGCAACCGGGCGGGCAATCGTGACGACTACCGCCGCCGGATGCCGGGAAACCACAATTGATGGTGAAAACGGCTATTTGGTTTCCGTTCAAAATACGCAAGCGCTCGCAGAGGCGATGATCGACCTCGCCAAGAATGCACACAAGCGACAGCAGATGGGCGATGCCAGTCGCAGACTGGCGGAGGAAAAATATGATGTCCATAAGGTAAATTCGAAGCTGCTCAACGAGCTTGGATTGTAGATCAGATCACATGGTCCATGATCAAGCCCTCGTCCCGTCCAACTCAAGCCGTCGTCTTTTCGATATCAAATGGACACCTTCTGTAATCGGTCAAAGTGCCATGGCGGGTAAACGCGCCTCATGCTTCTGTACGCGGTCGTGGTTGGCTGTGGCGCCTTACTCCATTCCATTTCTGTGAGGATGCAAGTATTTATGAAGATCACGATGATCGGCACGGGATATGTTGGTCTGGTGTCCGGGGCATGTTTCGCCGATTTCGGTCACGACGTCGTGTGCGTCGACAAGGATGCCGGCAAGATCGCGGCCATCGAATCGGGCCGGATGCCGATTTTCGAGCCCGGCCTCGACCAACTGGTGGCGAGCAATGCTTCGGCCGGGCGGCTGACCTTCATGACGGATCTCCCGGCAGGCGTAAAAGGCGCGGACGCCATCTTCATCGCCGTGGGAACCCCGTCGCGGCGTGGCGACGGGCATGCGGACCTCAGCTACGTCTATGCCGCCGCGCGGGAGATAGCGCAGTCGCTCGACGGGCCGACCGTCATCGTTACCAAGTCCACCGTGCCGGTGGGAACGGGCGATGAAGTCGAACGGATCGTCAAGGAAGTGCGCCCCGACATCAACATCCAGGTCGTGTCCAACCCCGAATTCCTGCGCGAAGGCGCGGCAATCGGCGACTTCAAGAGGCCTGACCGCGTTGTCGTGGGAACCACAGGCGACGAGCGCGCCATTTCCGTCATGGCTCAGGTCTACAGGCCGCTGAACCTCAACCAGGCTCCCGTCATGTTCACCGGCAGGCGAACGGCGGAGCTCACCAAATATGCCGCTAACGCTTTCCTGGCGACCAAGATCACTTTCATCAATGAAATGGCGGATCTGTGTGAAGCCGTTGGCGCGGAAGTGCAGGACGTGTCGCGCGGCATCGGGCTCGACAATCGCATTGGGTCCAAATTCCTTCACGCCGGGCCGGGCTATGGCGGCTCCTGCTTTCCGAAGGACACCCTGGCGCTGGTCAAGACCGGCCAGGATTATGACACGCCGATCCGCATCGTTGAAACCGTCGTGCAGGTGAACGACCTGCGCAAGCGGGCGATGGGGCGCAAGATCGTGAAGGCGCTGGGGGGCGACGCGCGGGGCAGGAAGGTCGCGCTGCTGGGCCTCACCTTCAAGCCCAACACCGACGATATGCGCGACGCGCCGAGCCTGGCAATCGTGCAGGCGCTGGAGGATGCGGGTACGAAGATCGTCGCCTATGATCCCGAGGGCATGGAAGTGGCGGCACCGATGATGCCCGGAGTCACCATGGCAAAGGACGCCTATGAGGCGGCGCAGGATGCCGATGCGCTGGTGCTGGTGACCGAATGGGACGCCTTCCGTGCGCTGGACCTGAAACGGCTGGCCGCCGCGATGACCGGCAAGGTGTTGGTCGACTTGCGCAACATCTATCCCCCTACCGAGGCGGAGGCAGCGGGCTTCTCGCTGATCCGCGTGGGCGGCAAGGGGGTCGCGGCCTGACGCTGCTGCGCGAGCGGGAGGGCGCGAAGAAAGCGCCCTTCCCCGCCTGCACCACTGGGCACTGGCCATCCTGTTGCTGGCAGGCACGATGCTCGTCGTCCCCGTGATCGCAGGCCTGACCTGAAACTGTCAGGCCTTGATCTTCCACCCGCGCTTGAGCAGCGTGTAGCAGAGCGGGTCAATCCCGACATTCAGCGCGAACAGCACGATGCTGCCCCCAGCGCGTCACCATCCGCCACCGCGACGAAGCCATAGCGGAAGCCCGATATCACGTAGAAGGAGGGGTTGAAGTGGCTGATCGCCCGGAACGCAGGCGCCAGGCGATCGATCGAATAAATGGTGCCCAATAGCAGCATCATCGGCCCGATCACGAAATTGGTGATGGCGACATAGTCGAACTTTGTCCACCCAGATCGACGTCAGCACGCCCCGCAGCGCAAGCCCGACGCAAACGGCGCGCGTCACCGCAGCCCCCACCAGCGCCAGCAGCAGTTCGCTGTTCGCTGTTCGCTGAGGGAGAGGGGCGGCATCAGATCGATCAAAGTGCCCCACATCTTGCCCACCAGCATGGAAAAACTGCTGTTGGTGAAGCCATTGTCCATCACGCCCATGATCATCAGGCCAGGCGCGATGAAGTCGGCGAAGGCCACCCCAACCGGGAATGATGACGTGGACGGCTCTCCAACCCTTCCGCAGGATGCTCTGCGGATGAGCCGAAAGGAGAGGCACGATGGGGACCGCGAAGACGATAGGTTTGGACCCAGCGAAGAACGTGTTCCAGGTACATGGTGTGGATGTTGATGGTGCTCCAGTGTTGCGGCAACGATTGACACGCGGGCGCATGCTGAAGTTCTTCGCTAAGCTGCCGCCCTGCTTGGTCGGCATCGAGGCTTGCGCATCGTCACACTATTGGGCGCGTCAGCTCATAGGTTTCGAGCATGATGTAAAGCTTATGCTGGCGCAATACCTTAAGCCCTATGTCAAAAAGGGCTAAAACGATGCCGCGCGCTCCGGCGCCGGATCCGTCCCAGAACACCCGCAAATGCGCCACAACGAGGTGCGGTCCTCGAGGCCTCGGACAGCTTGGCGTCTACGCGGCGCATCAGATCGACAGCAACAGCCCCCTGTCCACACCACTCGCACTTGCCGTGGCCAATCTGTTCCGCTAACGGCTTCGCATGGGCTTTGCTGTCGCCTTCATCGTCATTCTGACTTTCATTTATTGTGTGAGATGTCATGGCTTGCTAAGCTTTACCACACTCGGGTGTGTCGGGATGGCAATCTACAGTATTCCGGGCATCATTGGTCTCGAGATGCCTATCTACGTTTCCGTAGTTGCCAAACAGCGATTTTTGGTAGATGCGCCGGATGCATCGGACTGGGTGCTGCTCACCGCTTGGCTTGCCTTCATGGCCGGTGCCATGATGACAGCTAGAATTGATACCAAACGCCAGTTTTATCCACCCGTTGCCGTAAATGAGCGTCGGCTGAGTCATGTCATGTGGGCTTGCGCATTTCTCTCGCTCGCAACTTTTGCATACTCTGCGTACAATCTTGGGCCGCTGTATTTTCTTGCCGATCGCGCTGAACAAGTGAACGACGCTATAACACTGACGGCTAAGTGGTTTGTTGCCATCGGCCTCGTTTCATCTTTGCTGATCTCCAGTCGCAAGATGACAGCATTTTTCATCGCCATGCTTGCGCTCAGGTTTCTTAGCGGCGACAGGACTATGGTAGCGATTGTCACCGCAGCAGCGGTGCTCACACTTGGCCACAAGAACGGCGGGGCCCGAACGCTCTTTCAGGGTCTCGGAGCCCCAGCACTAGCCGCAGCGGCAGTGATCGTTGTCTTCGGTAAGCCGATCTACATCTCTATCAAGAACTACTTCGGCATTGGAATACTTGAGAGCGGCACCTCGATACAAGACACGCTCCTAACCTTTGAACCACTGATTATATACAGCCACCTTAGCCACGTCATGGACACCGGTCTTGATATCGGCTTTCTTCAGTTTCTTGTAAGTGTACTGGGTAACCTACTTCTCGTTCCCTCCGCGTTCGGAGTGAGCACGAACCTCTATAACGAACTCGTGCAGAGCAGCTTTACATTTAACGTGACCTACGGAGTGGCCGGCAGTTTCCTCGCGCACGGCTGGGCTGTCGGCGGGGCTGTTGGGGTGATTTTGTTCTATTTCGGCTATGTAATGGCTCTCGTTTGGTGCGACCGCCAATTCGTCAAACAAAGTGGTCTGCGGAAGGCTATGATTGCCTGCGCAGGAGGCGTTCTTGCGTTCTACGCTCATCGCAATGGTATGGACAACCTTGGTTCGTTTATGCGACAAATCGCCATAGCGGGCCTGATAGTATCCTTTGTCAGTGCCTTATTCGTAGCATTTTACGCTGAAGCGAAGTGATCTGCTCGCCTGTGAACTTCGACTTCTTCATGCAAAACCTCCAGCTCCTATCAGCTTCGATTTTGCCGGATTCCTCTCATCCCCGCTGGAGGCATTCCCCGGGATAAGGTCAATCACGAAAGCTCCCTATCACAAATCGGAGCCTGCGGAAAACTTAGGGCGCTTCACCACCTCACAAGGCCGCAGCGAGAGTGAGGTAGCAAAGTCCTAATCCGCTACCGCGCAGTCACGAGTGCTCAGCAAGTGCTGGATGCGATCCCAAAACAAAGCAACGGAGCGCTCCTCTGCGATATAGGCTTGAAACATCTCCGTTCGCCTGGCGCCCTTCAGCGCCGCCTCGAGGGCGGCGGCCAATCGTTCTTCATCGAACGGATCGACGATATCGACTCCAGGGAGATCAAGCACTGCAGGCGTGCACAGCGATGAAACGATCCGACCAGTCCCGGCAGCCATCATTTCTAGGAGGACGTTTGGAAAGCCCTCAACCGTCGACGCCAGCACGCCTACCCGAGCCCGCGCAAACACTGTGTAAGGGTTGTCAACCATACCCCGAAATACGACTCGATCAGCAATGCCGAGCTCGACCGCAAGCGCGCGCAATCCATTCTCCTGACCACGGCCAAGGAACTGAGCACTCCGCCAGCTTTCTCGATCCAGCCGAGCAATCGCACGGATAACTAGATCGGGCCGCTTCAACGCAATCAGTCGGCCGCAGAAAACGAAGTCGATCGGACCGTTATCGGTATCATCATCGCCTTGGACAACGCACCGGGCGATATGCTCCGCGTCAGTCGGATTTGGCAATACCGCCATCGGCACACGACGCAAATGCGGAACAGATTTTAGCAAATTGCTCTTCATCAGTGTTGTCTGACAGATCAACCCATCGATATCGCCGTATAAGCGGTAGAGCAGGTGAAGAAGTATGCGGGGATATTTCGTTTTCCGCATAAAAATCATCGTGCTCTCGCGTGCCACCAACGCGCGCGTCCGCAGCAATCGGATGCGGCGCAACACCGATAGCATTGCATTAACGTGTATGTGTGTAGAATAGACGAACGAAAAATTATGACGGCGTGATAGTTGCGCTACAGTGGCGACAGCCGCCAGCATCCCAACCTTGTCTGACTTTGCCTCTAACGCCGTCCACCGGAAGTTCGAATCGCCCTCAAGTTGATCCCACCCGGGGGTTCGCCCGCGCGACATCGTGATCAGCGATACCCGCCAACCGCTCGAAAGTAAGAGCAGAATAAGATTGAACGCGACCCGCTCAGCACCTCCGATCAAGCTGCTGGGCATAACGAACAACGCCTGCTTAGATTCTGTCATGTCGTAATGCCTAATCGTCGAACCTGGTGCATCTTCATACGGACAGCTTTTCGCGAGCACCCATGACGCGGCGATAGCCCATTCTCGCGATGAACGTAGCCAGCGAATAGCCACACATTAATACAACGGCGACACCATAATAGCTGCCACATCGCAACACCAATGCCACGCTCGCAAAGGTGACTGGAGCTGAGACCAAATAACCGATCAATATGAATTGGGATTTGTTGAAACGGATCGCCACAGGATCGACGAGCAGTTTCTTTAATCGATTGATCCCCAATCCCAGTGCAATTAAAACAAAAATCGGAGGGTCGAGCAACGCCAGAATCTTCGAAGGCAGCAGCCCAGATTCACGCACGCCCAATATCGACAGCATCGAAGCCAGCGCAGTAATGGCCCCAACACCCGCTCCTTGGCGCAGAATAGCGAGGAAGGCCACATTACCCTCTTCTTCCGCCTGCTTATAAGCACGTGGCACAAACTGGAAAGTCGCAAGGTTAATCATAACCCCGACCAGACGCTGTGAAATATCAATACAGAACGAGTATATTGCCAATATCTCTCGTGCATTGAATGCAAGGAATAGATAGCGAGTACCAAGTATAAATCCGCCCTCGACGAGAGTACTAGCTGTGTAAATACCCCCTACCTTAACGGCTTGAGCAAGTCGACCGATCCCTCGCAACCGAAGCGAAGGAAATCCGAGTAGCGCAAACGCAACGCCCATACCAATGACACAACTCCCGGCGTAAAGCCACAGCGCCAGTTCGGGTGCATCATGATCAATTAAGAGGAATATTAAACCTACGAAGGTCAGAGACTGCGACAATGCTACAGCACCATAGCTCCATAAGCGCAACTTACCGCGCAAGAGTTCCTGCAGTGCTGTCATGGCACCACTACCAATGGTCGCTAAAATCGCGCCTGCGATCCCCTGCGCGACGAACATTATTGTTATAGAGAATCCGAAAATTACTGTTACGACACCGACAATTAAACTGACAAAATGACTCTCTTCTTCTCCTTTAGCATTACGGCTATACTCTGGGAGAACACCGTAAATTATCGGGCCGAAGAGAATGCTCCCTAGCGTTGTCACGGTAGCAAACGCTGTAGAGTATGTGCCGTAGGATACGGTATTCAACCTGTCAGCCAGCAACCCTAATGCCAGCAGATTGAGCAATCCAGGGCCCGCGCGAATAACCGCGCTCTCCATCAATCTTAACGCCGCAGTCTTCACTTCCGCGCCCACCGGCGACTGAACGCTAGCGCCCCATACTGAAGCGCACCGAAGGCAGACCTGACGGCAAACCACCCTGACTTATAGCGCCCTCGAGTCCAAGCTCGAAAACGCAGACGGTGCGTTTCGAACATCGGGAGTGGGTCTCTCCGCTTCAACTGCTTCAGGCGGGCGGTCATCCCTTCCGCATCGTAATTCTTCTGTCCCACAGCCACTTCACGGCACAAGACATCATGATCAAGCGCAATCCTGGCCCAAAGGAGTGAGGTTGGCACCCTGCGGTGGGACCCAATATCGAATGTATTGCACCGATTCACGATCTCGCGTAGCACGACCTCCTTTTTATCAGCTTTGACGTTTTCATCAGCGCGGAGCTTAATGAAGTTGGATCTAGTCACACCAAATGCGCTGCCGAGCCGTTGCCCCCCCTGATCGCTCATATGATAAATGAAGCCACAGATTCCGTCCGGCAGCGGCCGAGAGCAATCCGCTAAAATTTCGCGAAGGCCAGCCTCGGTTAGCGTGTCATCATCATCGTATATCATCACATATCTGCCACGTGCTATTGACAGCGCACGGGCAATCGCACTTGCCCGACCAGCATTCGGAGCAGACGATACCTTTAGGCGAGTATCCGTGATCGCGGTTAACGCTTCCGCCGATCCATCCACATCACCATCAAGGTGGATAACGATTTCAAAGTTGCCTGGGAAAGATAGGACCTCCCGTGCAAAATCACGGATAAGATCTCGTCGCCTATAGGATGGAATACAAATACTTAGCGTAGTAGGCATTGCAGCTGTAAGTCCCGATATACTCGATGCGATTTGCAGTTTTCCTATTTTGTCAGTACAATTCCACGTCAGTTTACGAAAAATCTCGACGAAGAACATTTACTCTTTTCTATGTTTTCTGCCTTATAATCTCAGATCGCTCTTCCTCGCCGGAAACACATTCTTCAAATCATAGAGAATATGACCGAGCCTCCCCCATTGCCGAATGCCATCTGCGCCAAGATTGGCAAACGTTTGATGCGCGACCGCGAGAACGATCCCGTCATAACCGCCCGCCATGGGTCTCTCGACTAGATCAATGCCATATTCGTGGCGTGCCTCATCTGCGTCAGCCCAGGGGTCATGGATATCGACTGTAATGCCATATTCCTGCAGTTCGCTCACCACATCGACGACACGGGTGTTGCGAAGATCGGGGCAATTTTCCTTGAAGGTCAGCCCCATCACCAAGACTCTTGAGCCATTCACCTGGATGCGTTGCTTGAGCATAGCTTTGACGAGCTGTTCGGCAACATAGGCCCCCATACCGTCATTCAGACGCCGCCCGGCGAGGATAATCTCCGGATGATAGCCGATCGCTTCCGCCTTGTGGGTGAGATAATAGGGATCCACCCCGATACAATGCCCTCCAACAAGCCCGGGTCGGAACGGCAGAAAGTTCCATTTCGTGCCTGCAGCGTTCAACACCGCTTCGGTGTCAATGCCCATCCTGTTAAAGATGATTGCCAGCTCGTTGATCAGTGCGATGTTAAGGTCGCGCTGGGTGTTTTCGATTACCTTAGCCGCTTCGGCAACACGGATGGTGTCCGCCTTATAGGTTCCCGCAGTAATGATTGATGCATATAGCCGATCCACCAACTCCGCCACTTCCGGGGTTGAGCCCGAGGTTACCTTGCGGATCGATGGCAGACGATGCTCCTTATCACCCGGATTGATACGTTCAGGGCTATAGCCGCAGAAAAAGTCGCGATTATAGGTCAACCCAGACCACCGCTCTAACACGGGAACGCAGTCTTCCTCTGTTGCCCCCGGATAAACGGTTGACTCATAGACAACGATATCGCCCTGCTTCAGCACCTTCCCAACTGTTTCCGACGCCTTGATAAGCGGCGTTAGGTCAGGCCGTCTATGAGCGTCAATTGGCGTTGGCACCGTTACGATAAATAGGTTGCAACCCTCGATGTCCGCTGGATCCGTCGAAAAGCGCAGGTGCCTGGCGGCAGCCAGTTCGTCACCATCGGTCTCAAGCGTGCTATCCACACCTCGCCGGAGCGCATCGATGCGCTGCTGGTTGATATCAAAGCCAACAACCGATCGAATACGACCAAACTCCACCGCTAGCGGAAGGCCGACATAACCCAGCCCAACCACCGCGATTCTGAGGTCATCCAGCGAGTTCGGGGCAACCACGTCAACCATTTCCACGTTCATTTCCCTTTATACTCCCGGAACCAAGCAACGAACTTGGCGATGCCATCGCGAAAATCTGTCGCGGGCCGGTAGCCCGTAAGCCGCTCAAGCAGCGATGCGTCAGCCCAGGTTGCGGGGACATCCCCGGTTTGCATTGGCATGTAATTGCGGATAGCTTTAATCCCGACACTCTCCTCTATAGCTTCTACGAAGTCGAGCAAACGGACCTTGTCGTTGTTCCCAATGTTGACAATACGAAATGGAGCTACGGGACTTAGCGAGTCACCTTCAATAATATCGTCACGCGATGCAGGTCGCTCTGGTACTGCATCAACCAACAACCGGATCGCGCGGACAAGATCATCGACATATGTGAAGTCGCGATACATATCGCCATGATTGTAGATATCGATTGGACGACCGTCCAACATCGCATCGACAAACTTGTATAACGCAAGGTCAGGGCGGCCCCACGGTCCGTACACGGTGAAGAAACGGAACATCGTGGTCGGCAAATTCCACAGATGCGCATACGCATGCGCCATCGACTCATTCGCCTTCTTAGTCGCCGCATAAATGGTAAGCTGCGTGTCAGCCTTTTCGGTTTCCGTAAACGGCATATCCTCATTCGCTCCATAGACCGATGAGGTTGACGCCATCAGCAGATGCTGCACGGAATTGCGGTGCGCCGCTTCCATGACATTGAATGTACCAATAACATTGCTGTCGAGATAGGCGCGGGGATTTTCAAGACTGTAGCGTACGCCCGCCTGCGCAGCGAGATGAATAATGACATTCGGTTGAAACGCATCGATGGTCGCATCGAGCAATGCCTGATCCTCGAGCATACCCTCGGTCGCAGTGAAATTATGATGTTTGCCCAAATATTCGTGGCGTGCGCGTTTCAGATTGACATCATAATAGTCCGTAATTCCGTCATAACCAGCAACAGAAAATCCTTGCTCAAGCAGGAGCTTGGAAAGATGAAATCCAATAAATCCGGCTGTTCCGGTTACGAATATTCGGCTATCGGTTGGCATGTTTTTTCGCATAAATACTACCTGATTACCAAAAATGAATTACGATGCGGACGATTGTTGTAATGAACTGTTCCAGTTATACTCTGGCACCAGATATCTAAGCATTTGAACCGATTTATTTACGTCGCCACGGCTCAAGAAGCCTTCAAGGCTTGTCAGTTCATCCGCTAGCTTTTCCCAAGGGTGAACGGCTTCGCGCGCTTGCATGATCCGTGAATGAGCAGTGGGCGCCGGATTGTCACCGATCAGGAGTTCCTCATAGAGTTTCTCTCCGGGACGCAGGCCTACCTCGACAATCTCGATGTCGCCGCCAGGCGTCACCTCATCCCTCACGGACAGCCCGGAAAGCCTCACCATCGTTTCGGCTAAATCGACGATCCGCACGGGCTGCCCCATGTCGAGGACAAACACCTCGCCGCCCAGGGCCATGCCGCCCGCCTGAATGACGAGTTGGGATGCCTCGGGTATGGTCATGAAATAGCGAGTGACCTCCCGGTGCGTGATCGTCACCGGACCGCCCGAAGCAATCTGCGCCTTGAAAAGGGGCACGACCGAACCACTCGAACCCAGCACGTTGCCGAAGCGCACCATCGTGAAGAGCGTATTCTTCTGCTCTTGCGCCCGCGCCTGGAGAATGAGCTCGCAAACCCGCTTGGAGGCGCCCATGACATTGGTCGGCCGCACTGCCTTGTCGGTGCTTACCAGGATGAAACGCTTGACCCCCACCGCTTCGGCGGCAAGCGCGCAATGCAGAGTACTGAAGATGTTATTCCGCAGACCCGCGATCGGATTGCTCTCCACCAGCGGCACATGCTTGTAGGCAGCAGCGTGATAGACGCTCTCGGGCTGCCAGCGGCGAAAGATGCGGAAAACAGAGTCTCGATCGGCGACGTCGGCAAGCTCAGGCACGATTTCGACATCATGCCCCTCCTGCGAGGCCATTTGCCGAAGTTCGCGCTCGATCGCGTACAGGAAATATTCCGACTGCTCGACGAGGATCAGGCGCCGGGGATGCGAGCGGATGATCTGACGGCAAAGTTCGCTGCCGATGGATCCCCCCGCCCCCGTCACCAGCACATTCTTGCTCAGCAAGGAGCGCCTCATCAGCATCTCGTTGGGCGCTACCGGATCGCGGCCCAGCAGATCCTCGACCTGCACGTCGCGAAGATCGCTTACCGTCACATGGCCGTCGATCAGCTGACCGATGCCGGGCAGCATCCTGACGCGGATCTTGCGCGTCTGCAGCGCCGTCACGATCTCACGGCGGCGGCCTCGCAGGGCGCTTGGAATCGCGAGCAGGACTTCATCCACCTGCCGCTCCTCCAATATGCGATCCAGCAATGACGAATGCCAGACGGTAAAACCATCAAGCTGCTGCTCGCTTAGCCGGGGATCATCGTCAACATAGCCGACCAGGACCAGGTGCGGCTCCTGCCGCAAGCTATTGGCGAGCTGTTGGCCGCCTCGCCCTGCCCCGTAGATGAGCAGCCTTCGCCTTTCTTCTCCATTTCCGCGCGCCAGATGCAGAAGATCGCTGACGACAAAACGCATGCTCAAGCGGAGGAACAGCATGAGCAGGAAGAAGATCATGGGATGGAGAAGCGATGTCGTGCGCGGAACGCCCGAAACCTGCACCCATCCGAAAATGATCGTGAGCGGCGCCGACAATAAAGCGCAGGCATAGAACAGTCTGCCGGACGCTCTGGCACCGGAAAATCGGATCAGATTGCGGTATATGCCCATCCGCCACGCCAGCGTCGCCCAGAAAAGCAACGCCGTGCCAGCCAGTGTCAGCAGCACATTTATATCATCAGGCCATTCGCCCAATCGCAGGGCGAGCGCGATCCATGCCGCGCCGAAACAAAGCACCCCATCAAGACAGAAGACCAGCCATCGCCGAGCCGAGCGCGGCAGCGACGTAAACGCCTCCAGAGCGTCAAGGATAGGATTAGCGATTTCTTTCGTCATTGCTTGCGCACCTCAGTCGATGTGCTTTCCCTGCGAAATGGATCGATGGTCAGCTGCAAGCCAGCGGCGCGGCTGAACGAAGGGCACAGATGACGCCCATCATTCGACAGTGACCGATTTTGCGAGATTGCGCGGCTGATCCACGTCCGTGCCCTTGGTGACCGCCACATGGTAGGCAAGGAGCTGGATCGGTACGCTGTACACCAGCGGTGCGATGAGCGGGTGAACCTTGGGCATGGTAATCGTCGCCAGGCAGCCGGCGCCTGCAGCCTCAATCCCGTCATAGTCGCTGATCAGCACAACCTTGCCGCCGCGCGCCTGGACTTCCTGCATATTGCTGACGGTCTTCTCGAAGAGAGGACCCGAAGGCGCGATCACAATGACCGGCACCTTTTCATCGATGAGCGCGATCGGGCCGTGCTTCATCTCGCCAGCCGCATAGCCTTCGGCATGGATGTAGCTGATTTCCTTGAGTTTGAGCGCGCCTTCGAGCGCGAGCGGATAATCGGTCCCGCGTCCCAGATAGAGAATGTCCCGCGCCGCCGCGATCTCGGCCGCAACGGTCTGGATGGTTTCCTCATAGGCGAGGGCAGCATTCAATGCCGCCGGCACTTCAGCAAGATGCCTGACGACCCCTTGCTCATCCTCCTGCGTCATGCGGCCCTTGGCGCGGGCCAGATTGGCCGCGAGCGCGGCCAGTACGGCCAGCTGGCAGGTGAAGGCCTTGGTCGAAGCAACGCCTATTTCAGGACCCGCATGGGTCGGCAGCACCAGGTCCGCCTCGCGCGCCATACTGCTCGTGGGCACGTTGACGACGACGGCGATCTTCTGCCCTTCTTCCCGGGCATGGCGCAATGCCGCCAGCGTATCGGCGGTTTCGCCCGACTGGCTGATAAAAAGCGCCAGGCCGTCGGGCTCGATCACCGGCGCGCGGTAGCGGAATTCCGATGCTACATCGAGATCCACCGGAACATGCGCGAACTGCTCGAACCAGTATTTGGCGATCATTCCTGCGTAAAAGCTGGTGCCGCACGCCACGATCGTGACACGCTTGATCCCCGACAAATCAAAGTCAGGAATCGGCAATGTGAGCGTCTCGTCAATGCGGCGCAGATAGGATCGCAAGGTTTGCGCGACGACGATCGGCTGCTCGTAAATTTCCTTGATCATGAAATGGCGGTGGTTCCCCTTGGACACCAGTTCGCCATCGACACCCGACAGGGTTACCGCCCGTTCGACAGGCTCATTATCCTGGTCGAAGATCCGCACCTCTTCGCGCGTACAGACGACCCAGTCGCCCTCCTCCAGATAGACGACACGCTGCGTCAGTGAAGCCAGCGCGAGCGCGTCAGAACCAAGATAAGTCTCTCCCTCGCCAATGCCCACCACCAGCGGAGAGCCCAGCCGGGCGCCGATCAGGAGATCGGGATGGCTGCGAAACAGGATCGCCAGCGCGAAAGCGCCCCGCAATTCGGGAAGAACTTCCCGGACCGCGTCGATGGGACTGAGGCCGGCCTCGACCTGTTCGCTGATCAGATGCGCGACGACTTCCGTATCCGTCTCGCTCGTGAACACCCGTCCGCGCGCGACAAGCATATCGCGAAGCGGCTTGAAATTCTCGATAATGCCATTGTGAACGACCGCGACCTCGGCGGTGGCATGCGGATGCGCGTTATTCGTCGTTGGACCGCCATGCGTGGCCCAGCGCGTATGCGCAATACCGATCGCGCCCTGGAGCGGAGCCGCTTCAAGCTCCCCCGACAGATTGTTGAGCTTCCCCGATGCGCGGCGCCGCTCGATCCTGCCATTGCTCAAGGTGGCAATTCCTGCGGAATCATATCCCCGATATTCCAGCCGTTTGAGGCCGTCCAGC
Organism: Sphingobium sp. JS3065; assembly: GCF_026427355.1. Lineage (NCBI taxonomy): Bacteria > Pseudomonadati > Pseudomonadota > Alphaproteobacteria > Sphingomonadales > Sphingobiaceae > Sphingobium > Sphingobium sp. JS3065. The sequence goes on along the minus strand of NZ_CP102666.1, from coordinate 108,399 downwards.
AGTCGGGGCGCCACATCATCATGGCCTATGATACCAACGATTCCACACATGAATATTCAGCCCCAATTTGCGAGTGCTTCTTATGCACAGCATCCAATCCGATGCAAGTTGCGATTCCTTTACGGTTATTTGCGAAAACTCGGGGCCCGACCCGGTTCGTAAACAGGCATGAGGACAGCAGGGTGCAGCCTCGCCATCGCAAGAAATCTATGCCGTTGGAGCAGCCCCAACGGCTTGCGCTTCTGCTATTCCCGGCCCCTCTCCCAAGGCCTCGGCCACAAAATGAAAGGGAATCTCAATGACGACCGATCAACTATCCGCACACGCAGAAATACGGCAGCTCAGCATGACATGCAGAGCCGGATGGGCGTCCTGTTGCTTCAGCAGCTCAAATAACGACCTGCTGATGGGTCGTCGCAACATGGTAATCGACCAACGCCATTTCTGGCTGTCAGGCCGAAGCGAGAATTCCACACATCCTTTCAGTTGGGCCATCCTGGTGATGGCTTATGCGAGCCGATTGTTACAATGATAGGTAATCATGGAGGAATCGCAGCATTCATCCGTCCCCTTTGAAACATAGGCTGCGAATGCTTGTCAATTCTTCGGTTCCATACCGAACCGCTTCATAGTAGGAAGGCTCCATCCAATGACAGGGAGGTTCTCATGATTTTTCGGGATGGAGAATTTCGCCGGGCCACCAGCAACAAGCCGATGCTCTTCGACGGATGGGGATACGTCCCTTGTCCGTCGTCAGAACATTTGGCGCAACTCGCGGCGTAAATTAGCGGAGTGCGGGCCTCGTCTGGGGGTTGATGTTAGGCGGCGAGCTTGCGGTGCTGCAAGCGCCGATGTTCGATGGTCTGTCGCTTGATCCTTTCACGCTGTTGGATGATGGCCGAAGCCCTGCCGAAGTAGGCGTCGGCGGGCGTCACGTTGTTCAGGCTCTCGTGGTAACGCTGGTGGTTGTAGTGCTCGACGAAGGCTTCGATCTGGATATCGAGGTCGCCGGGCAGGAAGTAGTTTTCCAGCAGGATGCGGTTCTTGAGGGTCTGGTGCCAGCGCTCGATCTTGCCCTGGGTTTGGGGGTGCATCGGGGCGCCGCGCACATGGCTCATCTTCCGGGCCTCGATATATTCTGCCAGCTCACCGGCGATGTAGCTGGGGCCGTTATCGCTGAGCAGCCTGGGCTTGTGCAGCACCGTGGCGCTGTCGCAGCCCGAGGCCTTGAGGGCGAGGTCCAGCGTCTCGGTGACGTCCTCGGCCCGCATGTTGGTGCACAGCTTCCAGGCGACGATGTAGCGCGAGAAGTCGTCGAGCACAGTCGACAGATACATCCAACCCCACCCGATGATCTTGAAGTAGGTGAAGTCGGTCTGCCACATCTCGTTCGGGCGGGTGGTCTTGGTGTGGAACTGATCGGCCGCCTTGATCACGACATAGGCCGGGCTGGTAATCAGGTCGTGGGCCTTGAGCAGCCGGTAAACCGTGGCTTCCGACACGAAGTAGCGCTGCTCGTCGGTGAAGCGCACTGCCAGCTCCCGGGGGCTCAGCTCGGACTGTTCCAGCGCCAGCTCGATGATCTGGTCGTGGATCTCAGCCGGGATGCGGTTCCACACCCGGCTCGGCGCCGAGGGCCGATCTTCCAACGCCTCCGGTCCGCCTTCGAGGTAGCGGTCATACCAGCGATAGAACGTCCGGCGGGCGATACCGAGCTTGTCCAGTGTGCGCTTGGCGGGCAGGTGCGACTGCTCGACGATGCGGATGATCTCGAGCTTTTCGGATGCGGGATACCTCATTCGTCGTCGCCCCCATCCGCGATCATGCTTTTTTTCAGCAGACGGTTCTCAAGCGTCAGATCGGCGACGCATTCCTTCAATGCCCGGGCTTCGCGGCGCAGGTCCTGGACCTCGCCGGTGGTCGCGGCACGGGCGGTGTCACCGGCCAGGCGGCGCTTGCCAGCTTCCATGAACTCCTTCGACCAGGTGTAATACAGGCTCTGGGCGATGCCTTCCTTGCGGCATAGCTCGGCGATGCTGTCTTCCCCGCGCAGGCCATCCAGCACGATGCGGATCTTGTCCTCGGCCGAAAAGTGGCGACGGGTCTGTCGCCGGATGTCCTTCACTACCCGCTCTGCTGGGGCCTTAGCGGGCGATTTTACATTGGAGGATCTGGGCTTCATCTTCGTTCCTTCGTCACTACGACGAAGCCCAGATCCTCCTTAAATCACAACCTCAAATCTGTGCCATTGGTGCTGACGGCGGACAGGCTCGCAAAATGCGGGCAAAAGACGAATAGAGCATGATCCAAGTCAGTCTTCCGAATCATACTGTAGGAAAGCGCCAGCCGGTTCTGATCAAGATCGGCTGACCAGATGAGCCCGGCCGATCTCTGCTTACTGGTCGTAATAAGATTGAGACACGGGTTGCTGTTTCGAAGTCTTTCGCGACCCCGGCCTTTCCTTACCCGAGTCGGCCCGCTCGGGTTTGCGCCGCGAGCGTGATTCGGCAAATCAGGCGGCATTCACCCCGAAAGACAGGCAAAAAAATGGCGGCTCGCGGCCGCCACTTTTCTTACAATTGCTTAGAGGTCAGTTGCTGTCCGAGTCGTCGTCATCGGCAACCACCACGACCGCGCCGACCGCCACGGCAGCAAGACCCACCAGGGCAATCACAGGAACGCCCTGCAGCTTGCTTGCCTTCTTGGCAGGAGTCGCGGCCTTGACCTGCGTCGCCTTGGCGACAGAAAGCGCGGAAGCAGAGTTCGCCATGGCCGGTGCAGCCACCAGAGACGACGCCACCAGGCCAGCAAGAAGAATGCGGATACGCATGTCGGTTGTCCCTTTGGAAGTTGAAATTTGTGCTTTGGTATCACTGGATTCGGCATTGTGCAAGTGCGTTACCCCATTGAATGCCATTCAAACGCTTCGAATGCTGGTGCGTTGCAAGCAATCACGAATTTTGTTGCAGGATCCATCGCTCGCTACCCTCAAACCCCATGGCGCTCAGCACGCCCGAGCGATAGGCGCCTGTGTCGAGCCCGATCCGGCCCGGCCGCTCGATAATGTCCTCAAAGATCGTATGGCCATGAACGATCACCATTCCCGGTATCAGAGGCCTGGCTTCGCGGAGAAAATCATCACGAATCCAGCGCAGGTCGCCTGGTTTCTGCTCTTCAAGCGGCACCCGCGGGCGAACGCCGGCATGGACGAAGACATAGTCGCCCTCGACAATCATATCCTCAAAACTCGCGAGGAAAGCGCGATGCGCGGGTGGAACCACCTTTTCGAGCATTGCGGCCAATTCGTCATAGTCCGCCGCCTCATAGGCATTCCTCGTTATGCCATAGCTCAGGATCGTTTGCGCGCCGCCCATCCGATCGAAAAACCGTAGCGCACCGCGGTCGCCACTCAGGGCTTTGAGAAAGACCTCCTCATGGTTCCCCAGCAGGAATCGCGTCTCGGGCCGCTCTGCCTGCAACGCAATCAGATGATCGATAACTTGCGCAGACTGCGGTCCACGATTGATAAGATCGCCCAGGAAGATCAGTTCGCCTCTGGGGCCGCTGCGCGCCGCCTCGTCGGCGCCTATTTGCGTGAGGAGGCCCCCAAGCAGATCAAGATGGCCATGAATGTCGCCGATGGCGTAAAGCCTGCGTCCTTCCGGAGCGCGCACGGCAGCAGGCGGGGTCTTTGCAAATCGGGAAAGCAGTCTTTCGAGCATCAGCGGATGCTGCACCTTGATGGTTCTTAAAGGACGAGATGACAGCAATGGGTAAAGTTGACAGGGTTGCAAGCGCAAAATGGTGGAAGCGGGAAGCATTCCGCCCCATGATCATGGCAATCGCGCTTGCCGTTCCTGGTCCACTTGCCTCGGCGGACGTGTCTCCACCATTCGAAGCCATTCGCGCGGTCGATGCGGAAATGGCGCGGCTTGGCCGACGGCTCGCCGTCGCCAACGCCAGCCTGTGCGACCGGCAGGAGCCCAGCCTGGGATTGATGCTGCATACGCCTGCACAATATGCGCGCGATGTCCGCGCGGCAGCCATCCGTCATTTCCGTTTCGATGGTCCCATCGGAATAGAGGCGGTCGTGGAGGGTTCGCCGGCGGCCGCCGCAGGCATTCGCGCTGATGACACGTTGATGGCCGTGGGACCGGCGCGTTTCCCGCCTGCCGATCCTCAAGCCAGGGCGAACACCTCCGCACTGGCCGACGCCACGCGTCGCATCATGGCGCTCCCTGTCGATCGCCCGCTCACGCTTCACTTGCGTCGCGGCGGGCACGACCAGGAGCGTGTCGTCGTGCCGGAGCCCGCTTGCCGCACGCGCTTCGAGGTGGTGCTCGGCCCCGATTTCCTTGCCCAGGCGGATGGCGAAGTCGTGCAGATCGGCAGCCGCTTCTTTGCAGATTATCCCGATTGGGTCGTCGCGCCGATCGCCCATGAACTCGCGCATAATGTCCTGCGGCACCGCGAGCGGCTTGAGGCGAGAGGCGTGGACTATGGCCTGTTGTCAGGCATGGGCCGCAATGTCGGCTATTTCCGCCAGACCGAATTGGAAGCAGACATCCTCTCGGTCTCGCTCCTCGCCAATGCGGGATTCGATCCTGCTATCGCCGTCATCTTCTGGCGTGCATTCGGGCCCGCCCATGACGGGGGTATCCGCAGCCGCTCCCACCCGGCCTGGAAGGATCGCGTCAGGGTGATCGAACGCGCCATCGCAGATCTGGGGCCAGAGCGTCCGCATCGGCCCTCAATCCTGGCCGCGCGCAACAAGCCACTCGACGGCAACTGGCAGACCCTGCTGGACCATGGTCACTGAACCTCGATCGCGCGTTCGAACAATCGCGGCTTCCCGCAGGGACAATTCCTAACGCGCCATGAGGTGGATCCAAGGCCAATCCGGTAAAATCGGCCGAAGACTGGAAAACACCCTGCAAAGCAAAGGCGCCACGAACATTTTGGCCGAGGCGGCCAAATCCACAAGGAAATGACGTTTTTGCTACAAATCAGACATAATTCAGCAACGCATATGAGTCCGGGAGAGCGAGGAACATCGCTCATTCGGCCGTATGGACGTTGGCAGGACATCCTCGTCCCACGCGAAACAGTGAGGCATCCGCAACAATCAGATCGATTGTTCGCAGGCCGTGTCGGCGCTTTCGAAGCATTGGATGACTGAATGCTTGGACCCATGCGACAAATTCTTCGACATGTCCGGAACTCGCGGCTAGAATAGATCGACCCGATCCGCCTACCCCCTAGGCCCCCTTCGTGATTGGGTCCCGTGCTGGCTCCGGTCCCCCCGACGGCACGGGGAATCCCGGCGCCGGCTGCTTTCAGCGGCACTTGGCGCCGGGATTGCGACCGGGTGCCGCGACGAAACACGGCCCATTACAGGCACGGACCGGCTTCAACCACGGGCCGAGAGGCTCGCGGCGAACTGCGTAACCATCACCAGCCGCGCTCCATCGACCTCCAATATCGGGTCAACCGCGCTGCAGGCTCGGGGCTCGGTCCATCAGCAGCAAGGGGGCGACGAGACGATCGTTGAGAGCACCGAGCAAATTCGCCAGACAAGCGAGAACGAAAGGACCGCCATTCTTTCGACGGTACATGTCGACTTTCGCCGTCGGAATTGACGGCTCCTGGCTTAGCTGCAGCCCATCCTGTTCGACGTAGCTGTTGGAGCTTTCCAACGCAGAGGCATTTTCCGTCTTCCATATGCGCTCCCGCTTCCTGACTATCAGCCCAGCCTCATGCGCACGCGAGATATTGGTACCCAGCCGCTTCGCTTCGGCGACCAGCGATATATCGAGCGGCACATTGGTTGGCTTGCGAGTCTGCCCTGCAGATTCACGTTCCTACTACCCGTCGCAGCCCCCTTCACGCGCATATCTATGCCCGTGAAGGGCCATCAGCCTGCGGCCTGGCATCGAACATCCGGGATCGAATCCTTTTCAGAACCTTGACGAATGGGACATGAAGTCCTGAAATAGCGCAATGGGCAAATATGACAGCTTGGGCGCTTTCCTCAAACGCTGGAATATCCGGTACGACGCGGAAGGCGTCGAACTGACCTTCGCGCAGATCGAAGGCATCATCAACGCGCTGCTGCCCAACGCTGCGGCAAAGCCGGGCTGGTGGCAGGTCGACGGCGCCTCCGGCCGTCTGGCTCCGCATCAGCGGGCGTGGGTCGATGCAGGGTTCGACGTAATCGCCGAACCGCATGCGGAGCGCGTCTATTTCAAGAAGCGACCAAAGTGATAGTACAGGGGCTTCCGCTTGATACTGTCTCGCCGGTTGGCGTTGCGGCCCCGCGTTTCAAGGACAACAATGGTTCCAAGAAGGGTGTTGAATTGAAGAAATCGGGTATTGGCGATATCATGCGCGGTCGCGACGACCTCCTCTTCTTTTCCAGCAGCCGCTATCGCACTCACCTGTCAAATCCCTGGCGCGGCGGACAACATGTTTTCAATAGGGCAGGCTAAATGATGTTTGCGTCTCTTCTTCTCATGGCCGCAGTAACGTCATCTGAAGCGATAGGCGCGTGGAAGGTCTCAGAGAATGCGGCCGTCATGACTGACAAACGCAAATCGGAAGGGACCGTCTATTCGAAGGACGGGAACGCGATCCTATCTTTCGCTTGCTCGGATTCGAACCGCGGTAGCGCGCCAGTCCGCTTCAGGCTTATAACCGATAAATTTCTCAGTGCTCCCAGCAGCCTTCAAGGACGCGGAAAGGGGGAAATAATGTTCCAGATCGATGGAGAACCGGCGGAAACGCTTAGGTGGTATTATGGCAAGCATTCCGCCTTCACCCTGGGCATGTCCGCCGTCAATGAGTTTGGAGCCCTCCTGAACGGCGGCAAGGAGCTCCTTGCAACAGTCTCTACCTATCGCGGCCAACAAGTTCATTCGGTATTTGACATTTCCGGAGCGTCTAAAATGATTGACCGGGTCAAGCTACTGTGCCGACAGGATGCGTGATCGGGCCAATGACCCGCCTCAACGCCTGCGGTGCCGTTAGAGGCGGCGTCGGGAGCGGCTGTCCATCGGAGTGCCTGTGCAGCAGGTTCAAGATATGGGTCTTTGGTCGGAACATTCGCATCCAGCGCCATGGCCGGCCCAAAACGAATGGCGCCTGAATATCGATCAGCCGTAGCAGTGGTCGCTCGGTGATCTTTTTCCGCCCGCCACCTCTCTTAGATGCGAGCGCGCTGATGCCTCCTGGATCCGCGTGCCGAAAACGGCCAAATAGCGATCGCCGCCGTTTCATGGGGACCGCCGGCTAAGCGGTTGCAGACTGCCGCAATGCCCAAATCGGCGTCAGATCGTCGGTCGCGGACTGATAAGCCCCGGGATAGCGACTCAGCGCCGCCTCGACAGCAACCGGATCGAAGGGATTGTCAGGCTCGAAACCGTCGAACCCGCAGCGACGCATGAAAAACAGCAGATCGACCAATACGTCGCCGACCGCCCTGATCTCGCCGGTATAGCCCGCCTCCCGCAGGATGCTTGCGCTCGAGAATCCGCGGCCATCGCGGAAGCGTGGGAAATCGATCTCCACAAGACGCACGCGATCCAGCACCGGCAACAGCATCCGGACGTCGTCGCCTGCCTCGAGAAGAACCGAGGTCGCATCCTTCTGATCGAGAAACGCATCCAGGGTGACGCCGGGCTTATCTGGAGCCGGATCGTCGCGAAAACGCAAGAGATCACCCATAGATCGCCTCCTTGAACGGGTCCATTCCTACCCGGCGGTAGCAATCAAGAAAGCGTTCGCCCGGCTCGCGGATCTGACGGTAGCGCTCGATGGTACGCTCGACCGCATCGACAATGCCGGTTTCGTCGAAACCCGGACCCGTAATCCTGGCCTGGGAGGCATCTTGCGCCCCCGACCCGCCCAGGAGCAGCTGATAATGTTCGGTCCCTTTGCGATCGACGCCCAATATGCCGATATGCGCCGCATGGTGATGGCCGCAGGCGTTGATGCAGCCCGAGATCTTGATCTTGAGTTCGCCCAGATCCAGCTGCCGGTCCAGCTCGGCAAAGCGATCCGCAATCTGCTGCGCGACGGGGATCGATCGCGCATTGGCCAAAGTGCAATAATCAAGGCCAGGACAAGCGATGATGTCCGTGACGAGGTCGAGATTGATGCCCGCCAATCCTGCCGCGTCGAGCGCTTTCCAGACGGCGTGAAGATCCTGCCTGCGCACATGGGGCAGCACGAGATTCTGGACATGGGTAGAGCGCAGATCATCGAAGCTGTAGCGCTCGGCAAGATCGGCCACCACCTCCATCTGCTCCGCCGAGATGTCGCCGGCGATCCCGCCGACAGGCTTCAGGCTGATATTGACGATCGCATAACCGGGCGCCTTATGGGCCTCCACCTGCCGATCGACCCACAAAGCGAAATCCGGATCGGAGCGATCGATCGCTTCGGCGAGACCCGTCTCGAACGGCGGCGGTTCGAAATGTGCGGCGATACGGTCATATTCGGCCTGCGGGAAATCCCGGCCCAGCGTCAGGAAATGCTCGAACTCGGCCTCAACCTGGCGGCGAAACTCATCCTCGCCGAGTTCATGCACGAGAATTTTCATGCGCTGCTTGTGGATGTTGTCGCGCCGCGCATGGCGATTCCACACGCGCAGGATCGACTGGATATAGGAGAAGATCTGGCCAGCCGGGCAAAAGGGGCGAATGAGAAAGGCAATAAAGGGTGTGCGGCCCATGCCGCCGCCGGCATAGACCTCGAAGCCTCGCTCGCCCTTCTCATTCTCGACGATGCGCAGGGCGCAGTCGTGCCAGCGCAAGGCCGCGCGATCCTCCTTTGCTGCGATCACCGCGATCTTGAACTTGCGCGGCAAATAGCTGAATTCCGGATGAAAGGTGGTCGCCTGGCGGATCAGTTCAGCCCATGGGCGCGGATCGCAGATTTCGTCGGGAGCAGCGCCAGCATAATGGTCGGCCGACAGATTGCGAATGCTCTCGCCGCTGGTCTGGATCGCGTGCATTTCGACCGTCGCCAGTTCCGCGAGGATGTCGGGCGCCTCTGCGAGCTTTATCCAGTTATACTGGATGTTCTGCCGCGTTGTGAAATGCCCATATCCTCGGTCATAAGTACGCGCGATGTGCGCCAGCTTGCGCATCTGCCTGGAATTGAGCGTCCCGTAAGGAACCGCGACCCGCAGCATGTAAGCGTGGAGCTGGAGGTACAGGCCGTTCTTGAGCCGGAGCGGTTTGAACTGGTCCTCGCTCAGATGGCCCTCGATCCGGCGGCGGGTCTGGTCGCGAAACTCCTCGACACGGGCATCAACCATGGCCTGGTCATAGTCATCATATTTGTACATCAGATCGGCCTTGCGTCTGGATCAGACAACAACATGGCCTCATCAATGTCCGATAAGAAAATGAATATTAATGCGGTTATCTATAACTTTCTTTATTGCATACTCCCTGTCGCCCAGGGATCCCTGGGCAATCAACATTCCGTCTTCCGTGCTGAAACGGCGCACATTTCGTGACTGAAACAAAAGGCATTGCACCAGCCGGCCAAGCGATTAACCTGGGTTTAAAATACAATCGGAGGAGGTGTCATGATACGGAAGCTGAGTGCAGAGTTTTTCGGCACATTCTGGCTGGTATTCGGCGGCTGCGGTTCTGCGGTGCTGGCAGCGGCCTATCCCGACCTTGGCATCGGCTTTGCAGGGGTCGCGCTGGCATTTGGCCTTACGGTTCTCACCATGGCCTATGCGGTCGGCGGGATCTCAGGTGGGCATTTCAACCCGGCGGTATCCCTTGGCCTTGCGGCCGCCGGCCGCTTCGCGTGGAAGGATCTGATCCCATATTGGATCTCTCAGGTCATTGGCGCAGTGGCCGCAGGTGCGGCGATCTATGCCATCGCGTCGGGCAAGGCGAACTTCGAGGCTGGCGCGTTCGCGTCGAACGGCTTTGGCGACCTGTCTCCCGGCGGATACTCGCTGCAGGCAGCTGTGCTCACCGAAATCATTCTGACGGCGGGGTTTCTGATCGTCATCCTCGGATCCACGTCGCGGGCCGTTCCCGGAGGTTTCGCGCCCCTGGCCATCGGCCTGGCGCTCACTCTCATCCACCTGGTCTCGATTCCGGTCACAAACACTTCAGTCAATCCCGCCCGCTCCACAGGCGTAGCGCTCTTTGCCCAGACAGACGCGCTCGGTCAGCTCTGGCTGTTCTGGCTTGCGCCACTGGCCGGCGGGATCATCGGCGCCCTGATCTGGCGCCTGCTTCTTGCACCCGAAGAATCCCTGGCGAACATCGGTGGCGACAGCGCAGATCATTGAGCACAAGGGCACACACGATCTGCCTCTCGGCCTGGGATGACAGAGCCCATGCGAAACAATGCAAAGGAGTGTCCAGATGAGCCTGATAGACAGTATAATGAAGACCATTGCCGGTTCACCCGGCGATATTGCGAACCTCGCCAACTCGCTTGGGATCGATCCCAAAATGGCGGAAACAGCCATTCTGGCCCTGGCCAAGGCGCATCCCATGCAGGGGGACACGGTGGAACTTGCCTCGGCAAGCACGGGCGTGAACAGCGCGGTTCTTGGTCAAATCGTCAGCGCCATTGGCGGTGAGGGTTCGCTTGGAAATTTCGCAACCATGCTCGATGCTGATGGCGACGGCAATCCGCTTGGCGACCTGGCGGGAATGGCAGGAAAACTCTTTGGTCAAAAATAGGCCATCCCCAGACCAGACGGCGTCATCCGCCATGCCGCATGCGGGCAGCGAAAGATAGGGGGCGCATAATCAGTATCGTCCTGATCTGAATGGGCCGTGAGACGGACAAACCATAGGATGGAGGCAATTTTGGCTCACTATTTTGAAATAAAGAAGAACAAGTCTGGCGAGTTCGTTGCATATTTCAAATATAATAATGAATCCATATTCTGGACCGAAGGATATTCTTCGAAAGCTTCCGCCAGGAATGCCATTGAATCGATCCTGAAAAACGGCCCCGCCGCAGAAATTCGAGAAGCCGAATAAATCGAGCCTTGTCTCTCCCCCATCGGGGACGTCAGCAGGAGGAACATCATGGGTTGGGTCATTGCACTGATCGTGGGCGGCATTGCCGGCTGGCTTGCCAGCATGATCATGAACCGCGACGCCTCGATGGGCATTTTCTGGAACATCGTCGTCGGTTGTGTCGGATCTGTCATCGGCAACCTGATCGCCGGCGTTATCGGCATCTCCGGGACGGTCAAAGAGTTCTCGATCACGGGCCTTGTCATTGCCGTGGTCGGCGCCATTGTCCTACTCGGCATCGTGAACCTGATTCAACGCGGTAAAGTGCGATAACCCCTTCAGACTTGAGCAGCACGCGTCGAGGCAACCGCCGTACTGGCTGAAACATGGATCGCTGCTTGCCTCAGCGGCAACCCATTGGGGAGGCGCCATTCCTTCATCGGTGCTTGCAAGTTTTCAGGTTCAGCGATGGCCAGCCCTTACGGATCGCTACCCAAGGCACCCATTCCCGCACCCCGGCACGGGGAGCGCTGGCATATCTTTCGATGATCGGCGCTGCGCAACGTATCGCTCCGGTGAGGGCCGCCTTGCGGTGATCGGCTGATATTTCGAGATGGCATCGGTGCAAGCGTCGGTGTTTGCACCGATACTAAGGACGGTGCGATGAGCCAGATCACAGTAATTTCGGGGCCGGAGCGGCGGCGGGTATGGACCGACGAACAGAAGCGGCAGTTGGTCGCGGCGATTGCGGCGCCTGGGGCGAACGTGGCGGAGATCGCCCGCCGTGCTGATCTGCGGCCGAACCAGATTTACAGGTGGCGGCGACAGATAGAGCAGGCAGCGCGGGGCTTTGCCGAGGTGCAGGTGCAGGTGCACCCTGATCCGGCGCCGGCCATGGGATCGGCGATAACCGTCGAGTTCGAGCGGGCGATTGTGCGCATTCCCGCTGGTGCCTCGCCTGGACTGGTGTCGGCGGTGCTGCGGTCGGTCAAGCCGTGATCCCAGTTCCCTCTGGCGTTCGGATATGGATCGCAACGGGGCACACGGACATGCGGCGCGGCATGCGCAGCCTGGCCCTGCAAGTGCAGCAGAGTTTCGGCCGCGATCCCTTTGCCGGCGATCTCTACATTTTCAGAGGACGGCGCGGCGATCTTTGCAAGATCATCTGGCATGACGGCGTTGGCATGTCGCTTTATGCCAAGCGCTTGGAGCGCGGGAAGTACATCTGGCCCTCGGCCGTGGACGGCGTGATCGCCATTTCCCCCTCGCAGATGGCCTGCATGCTGGAGGCGATCGACTGGCGTAATCCGCAAGCCACATGGCGCCCGACATTGGCCGGATAGAAGGTCAAGATTGCCTAAAAAGCTAGGGATTCCGGCGCTTTTCTGCTATACGCGCCGGCATGGGGGACGAGGCGCAAGCACAGATCAATAGCCTTCGCGAGCGGCTCGCCGCTGCGGAAGCTGTTGCCGCTGAAGTCGCCCGCATCAAGGCGATCAACGCCGACCTGGAAGCCCGTAACGCCCTTCTCGAACTGCAGAACGAGAAGATGCGCCGCACCCTTTTCGGCCAGCGATCGGAACGCACGCGCCATCTGCTCGATCAGATGGAACTGGCCTTCGAGGAGTGCGAGACCGCTGCCAGCGAAGATGAGCTCTTGGCTGCGCTGGCAGCAGCGAAGACCAACGTCGTGCCTTTCGAGCGCAAGCGGCCCGCCCGCAAGCCCTTGCCCGAACATCTGCCACGCGAACGCGTCGTCATCGCCGCGCCCGAGGCCTGCCCCTGCTGCGGCTCGGATCGGCTGTGCAAGCTGGGCGAGGATATCACCGAGACGCTTGAGGTCGTGCCGCGCCAGTGGAAGGTGGTCCAGACCGTTCGGGAGAAGTTCTCCTGCCGCGATTGCGAGAAGATCACCCAACCGCCAGCGCCGTTCCATGTGACGCCCCGCGGGCTCTTTGGACCCAGCTTCCTGGCGATGCTGCTGTTCGAGAAGTTCGGCGCGCATCAACCGCTTAACCGCCAGCGTGATCGCTATGCCCGGGAAGGCGTGGACCTGAGCCTTTCCACTCTGGCCGATCAGGTCGGCACCTGCACCGCCGCGCTGATGCCGCTCTACCTACTGATCGAGGCCCACGTTTTGGCCGCGGAGCGGTTGCATGGCGACGATACGACGGTGCCAGTGCTGGCCAAGACCAAGACCGATACGGGCCGGATCTGGACCTATGTCCGTGATGACCGGCCTTTTGGCGGACCAGCGCCGCCAGCGGCGATCTTTCATTATTCCCGTGACCGCCGGGGCGAACATCCTGTGGGCCATCTGCGCAGTTGGAGAGGCATCCTTCAGGCTGATGCATATGCTGGCTACAACACGTTGTTCCATGCCGACCGCCTGCCGGCGCCGCTGACGCGTGCTTTATGCTGGAGCCACGCGCGCCGCTATTTCTTCGAGCTGGCCGATATCGCCGCGCAGCTCAAGAAGCGCCGCAAAAAGGCCGTCATCTCGCCACTGGCAGTCGAGGCGGTCCGCCGTATCGACGCGATCTTCGACATCGAGCGCGCCATCAACGGCAGACCGGCACAGGAGCGTCTCGCCCTTCGGCAGGAACTCAGCGCACCGCTGGTTACCGATCTGGAAGAATGGATGCGCGACAGCCGGTCGAAGCTATCGAAGAACAGCGATGTGGCCGAGGCCATGGATTACATGCTCAAGGCATGGCCCGCCTTCGCAGCCTTCCTCGACGACGGCCGTATCTGCCTCTCGAACAACGCGGCGGAACGGGCGCTCAGAGGCATAGCATTGGGAAGAAAATCCTGGCTCTTCGCTGGTTCAGATCGCGGAGGTCAGCGCACCGCCTTCATGCTGAGCCTCATTGCCACGGCGAAGCTCAACGACATCGATCCGCAGGCCTGGCTCGCCGATGTGCTCAGCCGCATCGCCGACATCCCCCAGAACCGTCTCCACGAATTGCTGCCATGGAATTGGCGCGCCGCCGAAGATCAACGCGAAGCCGCCTGATCCGCGGCCTTCACCGAATGCCTACTGCGCAACCTGTGTATAGAGACCCACGATTCCAGGCATAGCGATCGTGGCCGCCAGGCCGAATGGCACGGCTTCATCGATCGGGCTGCAGGGAGCCGGATCGTGCTGGCAATGCCTGGGCAAGGAGGCGAATTTCGGCCCGAATGTAGCTTGCTGGCGATCCCGGGGGGAAAGGCTCAGGTGGCCAGGGGAAATTTTGCCTGGCCCGCGGGGCGTTGTCTCGGCTGGTCTGGTGTCAGCCTCAGCAGGGGCTTGGTGGGATCGCTCGCCATTTACACATCCGGGCCGCACGCGCGACTTCCATGGCTCAAGGTCTCTTGCGAGCACACCATCGATACTGATCTCCCCAAACCCAATATCTGCCGGCGCTTCACGTTCTGACACAGGTCGGCGACCTCTGCTCTGTCATCATTCACCGGACCTGCCTCATACCGCGACGGTGAACGATATTCGTAGAAGCATTTTTCTGTGATAGGTATTCGCAGATCGTGAACGCTCTTCGCAACGCGGTCTAGATCAAGTCTCGCTTGAGCCTGCCCTTGCCCTGACCCGCGGCGCCTTCGCCCCTCCTGCCGGATTCGTGACAGCCCTCGTCACTTCCGAAAGTGTTCGACATGGGTCTCTGCGGTGCGCCCGAAATAGACGACGCGCCGACCCAGGAAAGAGACGAGGTATCCCGCACAGCCGGCCGCCTTCACCTTTTCGCAGAAGGCGACATAATTGTAGTCGGCAGGGTTTGCCTGCGCCCATCGCACCAGGCGCTCCACCTCGCTGGCATCGAAAGCAGCGGCGACCGGGTTGTCGGAGGGCGAAATGTCGAGCTCCAGACTATCTCCGTCAGGCAGATAGAATGTCTGCCTGTTGCGGCGATAGTCGATGGCGTACCCCTCGAAGCCGGCTGCAAGCAGTTTGCCGACGATCTCTGGAAAGCTCAGGCTTCCGTCGTGAGCAGCCTGCAGACAGGTTGCGGCAATAGACGTTCGTTCCGCGTCCATGGCGGATTCCTTTCCGGGTCATGTTGAATACGGCCGGAGGTCAGTCCACCGGGGTTGCCGTGAGACCGCGCCGTTCGGCGAGAGTTCGCAATATTTGGCCGAGCGTTTCGTGCTCATCCTCTGTCAGGACGCCGAAGAATTCGGCGTCGTTTTCATCGGCAAACGATGCCAGAACAGGAATCTTGGCTCGTCCCTCTCTTGTCAGGGAGAGGCTGTGAGCGCGCTTATCGTGTGGGCTTTCCGTCCGCTCGATCAGTCCTTTTACCAGCAGCCTATCTGCAAGCTTGCTGATCGCCCCCTTCGTCATGACCATCCTGTCGGCCAGAACCGATGGGGACGTAGGATCTCTCTCGTAAAGCGCCCGCATGAAGGACCATTCGGCCACTGTGACGCCTTCGGTCTCGACCTTCCGGGCGAACCCTTGCGAAACGGCATTCGACACCATGCGCATCCAGAACCCGGTATGATCAGCTAATTGGGAGACCGAAGGCATGAATCGCTCCATTTGTTGACTAGGAAACAATCACAATCTAGTTTCCTAGTCAACGATTATCTTGGAGCCGAAAAACATGGTCGTTTTCGCGATTGTCGCCGAGAGACGCTGTTTTACTCGCGCGCCAACCCCCTCGTTCCGTTCGATTGTCAGCCCTCAACTTTCTGACAAGGGTCGTAGCATGCGTGGACTGAGCGACGACGCATTCGGCCAAGGTGATCGAGCGTTTCGGTCCATAGCGCCTGCGTCAATTGAGCAGCGGGAAGCGGCCGGGCCATGCGAAAGGCTTCGCCAGCCCAAAGCGCCATGAAATCGGGGGATCCAGAAGGCTCCGAGGCTGCACGCAGGGGTGCGAGCGCGCCACCCGCCAGGGGAAAGGCGGGCACGTCGTTGACCATCGGGCTTTGTTCACGCATCAGGCGATTGATGATCCCTCGAGCCGGGCGGCCAGTGAACAGGTTAGTGATCGCGGTCTCGTCAGCCTGTGCGCTGCATAGCCGCTCGAGATGCACAGGCGACAGTTTCGCTTCGGGAGTGCGGAGAAAAGCCGTCCCGATCTGAACCGCCGACGCTCCCAGCGCCGCGGCGGCCACAATTCCACGCGCGTCAGCGATACCGCCCGCTGCAATGACCGGCACGGACACCGCGTCCGCTATCTGCGGTACGAGGGCCATGGTGCCGATCTGGCTGGAGACATCATCCGTCAGGAACATGCCGCGATGCCCGCCCGCCTCCGAGCCTTGGGCGATGATCGCGTCGCATCCCTGCGCCTCAAGCCATTCCGCCTCCCGAACGGTTGTCGCCGATGAAATGATCTTTGCGCCCGTCGCGCGCACGCGTTCGAGCATCGACGCCGCTGGCAGACCGAAATGGAAGCTGACCACCTGCGGGCGCCATTTCTCCACCATCTCGCAACCCTTTTCGTCAAAGGCTGCACGATGCGATGGTTTGACCTCAATGTCGGGATCGAGGCCGAGCGCCAGATAATAAGGCCTCAGCCGATCCCGCCATGCCGCCTCGCGCGCCGGATCAAGGGCTGCGGGAGCATGGCAAAAAAAGTTGAGATTGACCGGCTTGGAAGTCGCGGCGCGAATCCTGGCCAGCTCAACATCCACCTGCCCGCTGTCCAGCAGCGCGCATGGAAGCGAACCCAGCCCACCTTGCTGCGAAACGGCGATCACCATGTCGGCCATTACCGGCCCGGCCATTGGCGCCAGAATGATCGGAACGTCGATGCCGAACAATTTGGTGATCCGATTATCGGGCCAATGGGTCATATCTACCGTGCTCCTTCACGCCAGGAAAAGATCGGACGTCCTGCAAACCGGCTGATGGATCCTGCTCCTGACCCAGCCACCAGCCCGGGATCGACGAACGGGACGCCAAAAACCTTGAAAGCGGCACAAAGCTGACCGCAAACGTCGGGCACACCCGGCTTCGCTATCGGCAGTTCGGATCGCCCAGCCGTTCTGCAAGCTCGCACTGAGCCAGGAAGTCGCGCATCATGTAGATCACTGTCTCGCTATTTCCCAGGACGATTGGCGCTGGGTGGGTGGGCAGGTGCGCCCATATCAGCCCATCTTTCAGGCTGAACAGGACGGCATCGGCGAAAGGTCCAGTGCTTCTATGCATCGTTACGCTTGTTCCAGGACGGATTCCGGCACATGTTTGCGCGCTGGTTGGCCAATCACACCGTAGCTCTGGCGATACCCCATTATTCCGGCGCTTATATGATTTGTTCATTTACCTCGCAAGCCACGGGCGACCTAGACTATTTACCAGAATCGATCACCGCACTGGGCATTCGCCGCGGACGGTCAGATGAAGCGCGGGGCAGTCATTGCGCCATGGCGCATTCGACCTTTGTTGCTGCCGGGATGTCGGCGGAGCTACGATGGAAGCTCCAGCCCTTTTCCCAGGCGTCGCCGGTACAGCGAAGCGCGGACACGGCAGACTACACGCGACGTCGTGGGTCAGTCTAGACCTGGAAAAATGCCGCAGCCGTCAGCCCCTTCCATTATCCAGGACGGATCGCGCTCATCTCGCCGACGATGCGCTCCGCCAGCGCTTCGAACGGGACGGAATGACGCGGCGCCAGGCGGGACGCGGTTATCCCAAGCTCATCGGGCGATGACACAAATCCCGCGACCTTTCGGGCGAAGACGACCTTGTTTGCACCGCATTCGGTTGGCACCGCAAGGACATTCTCTCCAAAGCTTCGCCGAATGCGGGCTATCGGACCAATATAATCAGCCTCCCGGTCCCCGCAAAGATTGACCACGAGCAGGCCGCCCGGTTTCAACCGATTGTAGCAGTCGTTGTAGAAGCGCTCGGAACAAAGCTGTGGCGACTGGCCGTCCCCATCGAAACCATCGACGAGAATGACGTCGGGCCGCGACCGGTCAATCTGGACATGATCGGCGCCATCGGCACAATATATGCTAAACCGGTGATCGTCGTCAGGAATCCCGAAGCGGGCCCTCAGACCAATCACGTCAGGATCGATCTCGACGGCAACAATCCGGCTGTCGGGCAGATAATGGTAGCAGTATTTTGCAAGGGATCCGCCACCAAGGCCGATCATCTCGATCGCGCCAGGTGCCTCATGGAAGAGGAGAAATGCCATCATCATCTGCGTATAGTCGAAGATCAGCCGAACCGGATCGCTGATCCGCATCCCGCTCTGGATAATGACGGAATTGAACAACAAGGTCCGCATATCCCCAAGGTCGAAGACCAGCGGCCCGTCGGCTCCGATCGGCGCCGCCAGCGCAATGTTGATCGGCGGAGGGAACTGTCCACATTCGTCACTGTCGGGTGCTGAATAAGGCGCATAGTCACCTTGCGCGCCGCTGTCATGGGAATCAGCGAAAAGGTCGAGGACGCGCACGACATCGTCGCTGTAGACGCCCAGCCGATCCCAATCGAATTCCTGATCGGAATGGTCAGGCACGCCATCGCTCGCAGCGGCTGGTCCACGGCAAAGGACCGACGTTCACGTAGCGCAGGCGCAGGCCATTGCCAGCCGTACGGGGATATGCGACCGACCCGGTCGCCAGCGTTGTCACGGCTGAAGAACTCAGTTCCCGACGCGCTCGATAACCAGGGCTATCCCCTGGCCACCGCCGATGCACATCGTGATCAGCCCATAGCGGCCCGCTACTCGCTCCAACTCATACATCGCCTTGATGGTGATGATCGCTCCGGTCGCGCCGATCGGGTGTCCAAGGCCGATACCACTGCCGTTGGGATTGACCTTGTCGGGCGGAAAATCGAGCAGCTTGGCCACGGCGCAGGCCTGGGCCGCGAAGGCTTCATTGGCTTCGATCACATCGATGTCAGCGAGCGTCAATCCAGCGCGGCGCAGCGCGATCGGCACGGCCTCAACCGGCCCAAGTCCCATGACCTCTGGCGCGACACCGGCATGTCCCCAGCCGACGATGCGCGCCATGGGCGTGAGGCCGCGACGCCGGGCTTCCGCCCCGGATGCCAACACGAGCGCCGCGCCGCCGTCATTCAGACCGCTGGCATTTCCCGCCGTCACGGTCCCCCGGTCCTTGCGGAAAACAGGGGCCAGGGCGGCAAGATCGGCAGCGCTTACCTCGGCACGAACATGCTCGTCGCGGCTGAACGATTTGACGGTTCCGCGTCCCTTGATCTCAACCGGCACGATCTGGCTCTCGAACCGGCCTTCGCTCTGCGCCCGCGCCGCGCGCCGATGGCTCTCAATCGCCAACGCGTCCTGCATCTCGCGTGTGATATCATATCTCTCCGCGATATTCTCGGCAGTAACCCCCATATGCCCCGCGCCGAAAGGATCGGTCAGTGCCGCCGTCATCGCGTCGACCATCGCTTCATCGCCCATGCGCCGCCCCCAGCGCAGGCCTTTGACGACATGAGGCGACTGGCTCATGCTCTCCACGCCACCGGCAACGACAATCTCGCACTCCGAAAGAGCGATCATCTGCGCGGCTGAAATAACGGCCTGTACGCTCGATCCGCACAGGCGATTGAGTGTGAGAGCCGGCGTCCGGTCCGGGATGCCCGCTGCCATGGCGGCCACCCGCGAGACATACATGTCGGCAGGTTCACTTTGAATGACCTGACCAAGCACGACGTGCTGAACATCATGAGGCTGAATGGCCGCACGCCTGATCGCCGCATCTATGACAATACGTCCCAGTTCCGCAGGAGCGACGCCTTTGAGGCTTCCGCCAAAATCGCCGATCGCGGTGCGTGCTCCAGATAGAATGACGATGTCCTGCAAAATCCCGCCCCTTCCCGATTTGCCAGCGCCGCGCCGAAGCAGCGCCGCAATAAGTCATGCCAAGAATGATGTCTAAAACATCATGTTTAATCCTTAGCATTTCACAAGGCATGTGTATAGGCATGACAGCCATCGCACGGGAGCCGCCAGCAGAGCCTGGATGGTGTGCTCCCAGCCGCTCCCGCTTACGCGAGCGAACAATGATCGAAATGGAGCTGGTCGTTTCAGGCTTGGCGGCATTTGCCGCCGACGGACCAACGATCAACGTGCTGCTGCAGCATGACGGGGCTGCCCAGCGGTGCGAGGCGATGGCGCAAGTAGCCCCAATAACGCAGAGCCAAGGTCGACGAGGCCGGGAAAAAGGCGGGCGCGCGCCAACTTATACGCAGCCCAACCAGCGTTATGAAGTCGCCGACGCGAAGCACCCCAGGGATGCGACCGGGTCAGCAGCCGAGCGCCAGCCCGGCCCAACCGCGTCGCTCCCGAGCGAGCGGCCGGTCCCGCACATCAAAATATCCGGCAGCTTCACCCGCGTCTCGGAAAGAAGGCGGGCAGGGAATGCGAGCAGATTCCCGGCGCAATTTTCCGCCCTGGCGTCGCAATCACGGTGCCTTCGTGGATCCTCCGCAGAGCTGCCGCAGGGTGCTCTGCATGTAACCCAGCGTTGAAGGCGCGGCGTGTCTACGCTCCAGCTTCGAACGACCCTGAGGGGCGCAACACCTGGAACCCCTCCGGCGATGGACGCCAGTCCTCGACCATTTGGGCGGACGCCTTTCCACTCAATGGATTAGATCCGACGACCGTTGGCCAGGCACTGCCTGGGCGGCGGCGCCTGGCCTCGAGGCGCCCTATTGTCTGCGGATTACCCGGTTCGTTGGCCTGGCTCGAGAAATCAAGGGCGCGGAGCCCCTTTCTTAATAGCCAGTGTCGTTACCGTAGGTGAAACGCCGAAGCTGGCCCGAACGTTCGTTGTTCATCCGCGCCTCGCAGCGGAGACGAGTGGACTCCCGCTCAGCTGGATCGAGTGATGCCTGCGCTGCCTCAACCTTGCAATCGGCCGTTTTCTTCTTGATCCACGCGCGCTGGAGAGAGAGGATCTGGTCACGCTGGTCGGACGGGATGGAGCCCCAGATGGCGTTGATCGTCTGGGTCGAGAGGTCGAACTCTGCCTTCGCCTCGCCCAAAGTGGCCTGCTTCTGCTCGGTAAGCGCCGCCTGTTCCTGCTGCTCGGCCAGTTGCGTCTGCTGTTGCTCTTGCTGGTGCGATTGCTGCACCATCTTGTAGCCAAGGTGGCCGCCCAGGATTGCGCTCACGAACGTCGGCGCCGCATCGGCATTCTCCAGTTCGGAATAGACTTTCTCGCCATCGTCCGTCGGCTGGACATTGAAATCGATGTCCATCGTGAATGCATTGGCCTCGCGCTCGGCGCCGCTGTTGTCCGCAAGCTCGGACACCTTGTTGACCCCCTGCAATTCGCGGGTTTTGTCGGCGTCCGTGATCATCGCGTCGGGGAAGACGATCTTCAGCTTCCCCGTGCAGAATTTCTTCGTGCTGTTCGGATCTTCCTTCGAGGTCCGTACATCCTCGATCAGGAATTTGATCTGGTCGAGCGCCGCGCGGATTTTCGACTTCGAGATAACCGCACCATAGGCTTCCTGGCTACCAGCAAAGATGGTCTTCTCGACCTCGTCCTTGATGATCGAGATGGTAGTGTCCTGCCCTGCTGCCGATGAACAGCTCAGTTTTTCGCCGAATGGGCTTCCCACATTACCGCAGCCGGCCAAGCATGCGCTGGCAAGCAAAAGCCCAACAACCGAACGAACCATCATTACCCCCGTTTTTTTGAAGACGCCCCTGCCTAATCTCGTGACGGTTATGAAATTATGTAGATCGGTTCGATGCTCAGTCCCGTGCTGGATTTGACGGTCCAGCGATAGCCGGCGCAGAAGGGATCCGTACCCCCCCCAGCGGCCTGTCCTCCGATGTGGCGTCTGAGGGGATCGATCAGCCTGTCGGGCATGGTGCGGGATGGCCCCGGCCAGCGCTCACTGCGGATGAATGGTGATCAGCCAAAGGTCCGGCGGCGCCAGCATCCTGATGGGCAAACGGCTGGTGCCAACCCCGCCCGACACCACCATGGTCCGGGCGCCCTCACGATAGATGCCGCAGGCATAGCGCGTACCGTACCGGGACGGCACGTTGACGATGCCGAGGAATGGGAAGGCGACCTGCCCGCAATGCGTGTGTCCAACCAGGGCAAGCATGGGCTGATCCGGCAGCTGGGGAAAAACATCTGGCCCGTGCGACAAAACGACGCGAACCCCGCCCAGGGCCTGCATCTGCTCGAGCGTGCCGGGGATATCCGGTCTGCCGGTATAAATATCGCGCAGCCCTCCTAGTGCGAGCGGACCGCGGCGCACGGCCTGATTGTCAAGCAGACGGATGCCGATCGCGGCGAACAGGTCATGCCATTGACGCCGGTCAATGCGCGAATGGCTCGGGCTGTCGTGATTGCCCAATACCGCCACCACCCCCAGCCTTGCCCGCAAACGGGCAAATGGCGCGATGCTTGCAGCGGGCCCATAGGCGCCGCCGCCCTTCGCGTCCGCTATATAATCACCACCAAGCACGACGAGATCGGGCTTGAGCGCATTCACCTGATCCACGATGCGCGCCATGCGCTCGGGACTGTTTTCAGGCCCCACATGCGTATCGGTCATGAGCGCGAGCGTTATCGGCTGACGATGCGCGTCCTTCGGAAAGGGCAGGGCGATCTCCAGATGACGGACGACCGGCATCGCCCGGGCGTTGCCGACCAGCCGAAGGATCACCCCTCCCATCATGGCGAAGAGCAGCAACAGCGCCCCCATCAAGCGCCAGCTGAAGGGCTGTGCCATTATCCGGCCGCTTTTCGCGCCTGCGACTTTTCCCGGAATTGTTCAGCCCAGCCCGGCTTTTCTTCCTGAAGTGGACGGACGAGGCAAAGGGCATCGGCGGCCACATCCTGCGTCACGACGCTCCCCGCCGCGACGATGGCTCCATTTCCGATA
Organism: Sphingobium sp. JS3065; assembly: GCF_026427355.1. Taxonomy (NCBI): domain Bacteria; kingdom Pseudomonadati; phylum Pseudomonadota; class Alphaproteobacteria; order Sphingomonadales; family Sphingobiaceae; genus Sphingobium; species Sphingobium sp. JS3065. The sequence continues at coordinate 85,548 of NZ_CP102666.1, read as the reverse complement.
CGCACCGGCGCCACCAGGGCGCTGTTAGACCCGATGAAGGCGCCCGCGCCAATTTCGGTCCGGTGTTTGCGGAAGCCATCATAATTGCAGGTTATGGTGCCTGCACCGACATTGGCGCCCTCGCCTATCTGCGTGTCCCCGATATAGGACAGGTGGTTTACCTTGGCGCCTTCGCCGAGCCCAGCCTGCTTGATCTCGACGAAATTGCCGACCTTGGCCTTGCTGCCGATCGCCGCGCCGGGTCTTAGCCGGGCATAGGGGCCGACCTGTGCGCCCTTGCCGATGGTGGCGCCTTCGATGTGCGAGAAAGCATGGATGGTCACGTCCTCCGCAATCGTGACCCCAGGTCCGAAAACCACGTTCGGTTCCACCACGACATCCCGGCCGAGCACTGTGTCGTAGCTGAAGAATATTGTTTCGGGCGCGATCAGCGTAGCCCCGTCCCGCATGGCTTCAGCACGGCGGCGGTCCTGCCACAAAGCCTCGACCCCGGCCAGTTCCACCCGGCTGTTAACGCCAGCGACTTCCCAGGCCTCCGCCTCGATCACGGCACTTGGCGCGCCAGGCAGCATGACGATGTCGGGGAGATAATATTCGCCCGCAGCATTATCATTACCGATCCTGTCGAGCAGCCCAAACAGGTCGGCCGACCGAACGGCCATCAACCCCGAATTGCAAAGCGTCACCGCGCGTTCGGCAGCATCGGCGTCCTTATATTCCACCATTTTTTCAATGACGCCATCACCATCGGCTATGATCCGTCCATAGGCCGCAGCATCCGCTGGCCGGAAACCGAGCACAACCGCTCGCGGCTGGTCCTCCCGGTTGAGGCGCTCGAGCATGGCCGCCAGCGTCTCCGGCCGAACCAGCGGAACATCACCATAGAGAATGAGAATGTCGCCCGCAAAGCCGCCAAGCGCATCCCGCGCCTGCGCTACCGCGTGACCGGTCCCAAACTGCTCTTCCTGAACCACGATTCTCGCGTCCGTCTCGGCTATCGCTCTTTGGACCTGCTCGCGTCCCGCGCCGACCACGACGATCCGCCGCTCAGGCTGGAGCTCCCCGACGCTGGCAAGCAGATGCAGCAGCATGGGACGGCCGGCGACAGGGTGCAGCACCTTGTGCCGGGCCGACTTCATGCGCGTGCCCTGCCCTGCGGCAAGAATGATGACGGCAAGTGGGCGAATGAGGGTCACGATTGATCGCATCCTTTTGGAAAGGGACCAGGAATCGGAGCGTCTGTGCCATGTTTGACTTGCCATTGCCACCGCAGACGCGGCGGAAATCTCCTACGGGGGTACGAGCTCAGGATTCCAATTTTGCGATGAAGCGCGATTGCCCAGCGAATGTTTGAACAGACTGCAGGCACGCAAGGTTCGGCAAAGCCGGAACTCACCGCATCGAACGCGCCTCCATGGTCACTCACCGTCAGGAGCGACCGCCACCGCTCCCCACTGGAGGGTAGGCCGTCACCATCAGGAGTCAGCATAGGCCATGGCGCATAGACCGATTGCCGGGGCGCGGGCATCGGCCCGGCAGATCTCCCCGCTGGCCCACGAGCCACAGGATCAGCAATGCACTCGCTCCCTCGGGGCAAGCCGGCCGCGAGCGATGAGAGAAGGCAATCACGTTCCGCAAATTTGCGGGGCGTCAGGCTCATTTCCAATGAGAAGGAAAGCAGCAGAAGATCAGAATGGCTTTTGGCCAGGCCATTTTTTTGCGCTCTCGGCGGACGAGCCGTCAATTGCCCAAATGGGCCGTTGTGCTTGGGACAGCCGCAACAAAGGGGGACAGTGATCGATTCACCAATGACGGCCGCAAGGTCCAACGACGGTCAAATCGACTGTTCAAAAAGCCTCAGCGCCGCAGCCCATCTCTCATTCAGCTGCAACCATATAATTTCGCCGCGGGCCCCTCATGCTTACACGATGACGGGAGGTCCAACCCAGCTTCAGGCGCGATGGGCGCCATCGGCGTTCCCAGCTGCGATACTGATCCACGGCATCGGCGGCCTTCATCAATCGGCGGCCGACCAACCTGGCCAGATCAGATGTCACGAAAAACTGATGCGCGCGGCCAGAGCCTCCTTCAGTATCTGAAATCTCGATCCTTATGGCGACCAGCGATGATGCGGGGGCGACAAATGAGCGGCTCACAGCCTCCGCCACAATCGATCCGCTTTCTGTGACTTCCCAATCGACGTCAGCCATCCGCGCCTCTTTTCCGATTCGTATATGAATGCTATGAAATAGAGGATAGGATCATCTTTCAATCCTTTACAACAGGATATGATTGCTCCGACTGCTTATGGTTCTTCACCATTTATCAGCCAAGGCGTCTCATGTTGAATGCACAAGAGCTGGTCAGACAATATGGAGCGCACGCTCCGCCCTATGTGGAGCAGCTGATCGCCCTCGCCTTGTCCCGGCACGATGACGTGGGAGCGCTTGAATTGTTCTCGATTCTGGAGGAGGTGGAAGAGACGCTGAGACCTGGCTGGCACCCTGCTGCCCGCTGAAAATGGGAACCATCCCGCTATTCCTGGTCACAAGAACCACGGCTTGTCCTCATGAACCGCACAAGGCGGAAGCATGAAGTCAGCCCAAATATGCGTTCGCATCGCGGCTCAAGTTCAAGGCCGGCATCTTGCTGATCAAATCTGCCGGCTTTGCCTGCCCCTGGTGCCTGGAGCAGGGATGGGTTGCGATCCGATCGCGTCGGATTAGCTTTTGCCCCAGCGCATCGCGCGCAGAAGTGGGAACCCGCTTTTGCGCAGAAGCGATGCGACAACCAAGAATTAGAGCGTGCGTCCTGCGCCTGATTCAACGCATGCTCTACGCGGCACCGCGGACGGATGTCCGATCAGGAATATATTTGCTTCATTTGAGCGCTTCCCTTGTCCGCCGTCCGAGACGAAAATTGCTTCGGGCCCGCTCCGATGAATGGAGAGGAAGATCTGCGCAGACAAATCCGGCGATGAAAGCCCTTCGCTGTCCATCATTATGCTCGATCACGCCTACAAGCGCACGAGTTATCGCTTTTAGATCGCTGTTATTCATGACTGCCGCGTAGAAAATTATCATATGATAGCAAGGGAACGGACATTCTCTCTTCCCGGTCTTTATTCCTGCGCCATCGGCAGAGACTGAGATGATGACGACCAATTGCCACGCCTGTTTCGGCCTGCGCATGAACGCAGCAGGACATGCATCATGCACAAGCCGGGCCAGCGCGACGAACGAGCCTCAAGCCTTGCCGGCCTGGGCTGTCAAGGCGAGCATCCGGCGGGCGACTTCGCGCCAAAGTTCCACGCCGCCCATCTCCCCCTGCATCGCCAGGGCCCCGATACGCTCAGCGACCCGCAATGGGGCCTTGTCGCCATGGTGACGAAGCAGCGTGGCCGCCATCCCCCAGAGCTCCTGATCGCGTGTCATGCCCGTTCGATACGGTCGACCGCCAGAATGTCGAATCCGTTTCTCGTGCCCGTCACTTTCACCCGCATACCCAGCAGATGCCTGTATCGCCTCCGGATTTCCAGCCGCCACTCGCCACCATCGGGCATGCGCAAAATGGGAAAGGTTCCATTTTCCAGCAAAATGCCAACAAGGTCATATCGCATGGGCCGATGCATCATTCACATCCTATGCCGTCACCGTCGCGGTCCAGGTGGCGTCCATAACCCGGTTCGCCAACCCTGACAGGGGCCGCGCCAGCAGCGCGCGCTGAGGCACAGTTGGGAAATGCCCCTCCACCACCGGCCAGAGCCTGGCGGCGGGTCGCTACGGATTCTCCGCGATGGCAGTGATAGCCGCCGGTTTTGCGGTCATTATGGCAACCCTGCGCGTTCAATCCACCCGGATGGGCCGCGACCAACGATGCAGGAAAGGCAATCAGGCTCGCGAGAATAAAGCCGGCCCGCATGACGATCAGAATGCCCGCTGGACGGTGGCGGGATCATAAGGCCGGCAGACCCCTGCATAATCGCCGGATTTTCCGCTGAGGCTGAGATGGCCGCGAATGCGGTCGATCCGCAGCTTGGGGGAGTTGAAAACATTGACCTGCACGGTGCCGGTTATTTCATCCTGGCCCTTGACGACATCCCTGACCTCGAACCAGCCGTCTTTTCCCCCGCGGATTTTCGGCAACATGGCGCGAGGCATCCTTATCTGACCTGTCCCGTCGTCCGCCAGCTCGATATTGACCTGATCGTCAAAAGGAACGTCGCGGGTGCCGATCACCTGCCCCCAGGCCGATGCGCCGTTGCTGGCCCAAGCGGAACCGGAACTGCTGGTGATCCTGTTGGCCGAGCCATTGCCCAGGCAAACGAGATGGAGCGGAGCGGCAGCGGCGCCTGTCGCAACCGTCAACCCAAGCGTGAACGCGGCAAGCTTCAAAATCATCCTCCATGTCCCTCGCGAATGATATCGATGAATGAGGTAAATGCGAACCGTAACAAACTATTGAAGATGGGACCCCTGTTTGCGAAATGGGCAGGATGGCTCAAGCGATAGGAGCGGAGCAGTCCGTCCGCAGAGCAGCATTCCCCTGCCGCGCACCGCCTTCGTACCTGCTTTTGGATCCGGTCACGACAGGCCGTAAAGTGCCCCGCCCACCTATGCTCGCAGCGCCTGCCGCAGACCCTGGCCCTGATGCGCAAGGATGGCGGGCACGCCGTCAGCGGGGATGGCCGGCGAATAGAGAAACCCTTGTCCCAGGTCGCATCCTGCATTCATCAGATAGGCTTCCTGGGCAGCGGTTTCGATGCCTTCGGCAACGATTTCGAGGCCGAGCGAGCGGCCCATGCCGATGATCGCCGAGGCAATGACCTCCGCATCCCTCCCGCGACCGACCTGCCGGACGAACGAGCGATCGACCTTGAGGGCGTCGACAGGAAAGCGATTGAGGCAGGACAGCGAGCCATAGCCAGTCCCGAAGTCATCGAGCGCAATCCGTATCCCGCAGTCGCTCAGTCGCTGCAGCGCCTCTTGCACCTGGTCCGAACCACGGCCCAGAAAGACCTGCTCGGTGACCTCAATCTGCAGACATTGCGGCGGGAGGCTTCTAGACACCAAATGAGCGCGTATCGTCTCTGCAAAGGCCGATCGGCGCAGGTCGATGCCGCTCACGTTGAACGCCACATGGCCAAAGGGCACGCCTGCCCCCGCCCACCGTTCGATATCGTCCAGAATTCGCGCCAGCATGCGATCGCTCAACATGGCGCCCAGGGTCGGATCCTCAAATGCGGCCACAAGCGCCTCGGCGCTTCGTATCGTTCCTGCCTTGTCCCGCCAGCGGAGCAAGGCTTCAAAGCCCACGGTCCTGCCGTCGTACAGCGACACCTTGGGTTGATAATAGGGAAGGACCGCGTCGCGCTGCAGCGCGTCCCGGGCAGATGCGATCATCGCCCTGGGCTTTTCCGCTTCAATCAGCATCGCAGGCGAAAAGATCTTGATCTGGCTGCGGCCGTCCGTCTTGGCCGCGTACAGGGCGACGTCCGCAGCCTTCAATATGTCGGAACGTTTCCGTCCATCGCGCGGGACAAGGCTCGCCCCGATGCTTACACCGCATTCGACCAGCAGTCCTCGATGGCGCATCGGCGCCTCCAGCTGCCCGTAAATCCGCCGGGCAGTCTCGATCACGTCCGCTTCGCAGGCGGCGGCGATGACAAGCGTGAATTCGTCGCCGCCCGTTCTTGCCACCAGATCGTCTGCGCGGAGGGTCGCGCGCAATCTCTGCGCTACCGTGCACAGCAACGCGTCGCCGCAATCATGTCCGAAGCTGTCGTTGATGGTCTTGAAATTATCGACATCGACGATCAGCAACGCTGCGCCGGCCGATGCCTCGCCACGATCGAGAATTTTGTCCAGCCGGTCCTGCAATATGGTGCGGTTTGGCAGTCCCGTCAGCGCGTCATGCCGGGCCATCCAGATCGCCCGTTCCTCCGACACCTTCTGGTCGCTGATATCGCGCGCGACGACGACAAAGCCTTTCAATGCGGCTGCGGTCCGGTTGATGACAATATCAAACCAGGCGCTCGAACCGGAAGGACGGGTCAACTCGACAACCAGATTGGCAGGATCGGACCGGGCCCGCTCAAGCACCGCCTCAGCCCGCGCCCGGTCGCCTGCGGGAAGCATGAACAACCATGGCTCGCCATAGGCCACATCCTCTCCAAACAACTCCCGGCCCGGCGGGTTGGAAAAGATCAGTCGATGCGCCTCATCAAGGAGAAAGGTAGGATCGGGACTCGATTGCAGAATGGTGCGATTGAGCGACTGGCTGCGCTCGAGTTCGCTCAAGGCGACCATCCGGGACACGAGCATCTTGTGAAGGCCGAACGACGCGATAAAGATGGTCCATGTAAAGACCGGAAGCTGAAGGCTGATGACCGTCAGGACCGGTTCGGACACGAGCAACCCCGCGATCGCGCAGGGGGCTACCGTCGCGCAGACCATCAAGACAGCCAGCCTGGGCGTGCCGAAGTTCCTCAGGCATATCCCGCAGATCATCGCCGCCGCGGACAGGCACGCAATCGTTGCAAGTATCCAGTCGCCATTGAGGAGGCAAAGGAAGGTGCCAACGCCCACGGATGCGGACCAGGCGCAGGAAAGCAGCGCCGCAGCATGACGCGGCGGCTTCCGTTCCGCCTGAATCGCCTTCCGGCCCCGCACCAGACAGGTCAGGCGCATCACGCCCAGAACGGCTTCGAAAAGGACCCAGCCCGTGAAAACCGGGGTGGGATGGCGCCAGGCTGCGATGGCCGCGACCAACAGCGTGTTGAATACCCCGCCCATGAATATGGGCACGGAGGTGAACAGGCCGTTCTTCAGCTCGGCGGCAAGCGGAGGGGGAGGATCGAGTGGCGAGCCAAGCAGCCAGCTGACCAATTGTCCAGAATTCCGATCCATTTTTAGCGCTTTTTTCCACCCCGACCCGTCCGCTCCGCCTCCTCCGCTAAGGGAAAATCATTAACGATTCGCTCGAGCCTTCCCACGAGCCTGACCCGGCCAAGTGTCGGACTCGGGACGCGGTTAATTGCGATTGCTTGAAAAGGGCAGCGTCGTAGCCGCAGAACACATCCTTCTGCTTGTAAGCATCTGGCCGATCTCGACACGCGCCCACCGGACCGCCTCGCCCGTCCGACCGTCATAGTCGGCGGCCGATTACGGCTCTTCGTTCATTACGGCTTCAAGATAGGCCGCAACATCTTTCTGTCTCCAGACAGTCGGCGCTGTCATAGCGGGTGAACGTCTGCCCGGTCATCTGGCAGGCTCCTTGACTTAATCCCCGGTTGCAACGCTGGGCGGCCATTGTCGCCGTGCATGAAGGACACGCAAGATTCGCACGGCTTCTCCGGCCACATCATAAACCAGTATGTAGTTATGATGGGCGATCAGTTCGCGAGTTCCCGGCATCCTCCCCGGCCTTCCTAAGCCGGGGTAATCTACAAGGCGGCGCGCCTTATCGGCAAACTGGTCATCCAGCGCGATTGCAGCGATGGGGTTGTCCTGTGCTATGTATTCGCGAATGTGTTTCCGGTCGAGGCTTGCCGGGACAGTCCAAACCAGGCTCACGCCTCGCCTGCCATCCTGCGCCGGGTTGCTGCACGCCATGCCGCTGCTTCGGCTTCGACTTCATTACCGGGGATCAGATGACCGGCATTTGCCGCGTCCAATCCGATTTGAACCTCTTGCCGGAACCATGCGTCATGTGCCGCCACTTCCTGCTGGCGTTCGACATACTGGCGCATGAAGTCGCGGAGAAGCTGCGCGCCGGTGCGATCCTTGGCCTTGGCGGCTTGGGCAAACTCGCTTTTTAATGCTTCATCAACCCGAAAGGTGAATGTCGCTTCTGTCATGGGCTTCGCTCCATGTGTTACATGATTAGTGCATAATAACACACGGACGCTAGCACAGCAACAAGGTTGGGAGCCTGTTGATTGCCGCTGAGAGGTGATCTAGGCAGGACACAATTTCCACTGAGAAATGACCCATGTTGAGCTCACCCCTGACTTTGGGAGCGAGGGGTCATGGAGTGTTGGGCATGGCATTATTGAGAGTGATCCGGCGCCGGCATCTACACCGCGTGCCTGCCGCCGCCCTGTCTCCTTTCCTTCCGCGTTGTCCGGTTCAAGCCCGCCCGGCCTGGCGTCGCGGCCCGCCCACCAGCTCGTTGATGCTGGCGGCGAGCGTCTCGAGCTTGTAGGGCTTGCGCAGGATGGGAAATTCGCGCTGATCTTTCGGAACGAACTGCTCGCTGCTGTAGCCGCTGGCAAGGAGCACGGGGAGCCCGTAAACGGCCTTGATGTCCTGCGCCAGCTCAAGACCCGTCCGGCCCGGCATCAATATGTCTGAAAACACCAGGTCAACCGCGTGCCCCTTGAGCAATTCGAGCGCATCTTCCGCGCTGCTCGCCTCGAGCACCTCGCATCCCAGATCCTCGAGCAGTTGCCGCGCAAAACGGCGGACATGGTCGCTATCCTCGACAAGCAGGACATGCAGTCCCTTCGCCAGCACAATATGATCCTGCTCCTGTTTCGCGGCCGGCGGCATCTTGCCTGTGCCAGGCAGACGAATTTCCAGCATCGCGCCCTCACCGGGCGCTGACCGGAACGTCACAGAGCCGCCCGACTGCTCGGCAAAGCCATGGATCTGCGAGAGGCCAAGGCCCGTTCCCTTGCCCACCGGTTTCGTCGTGAAAAAAGGCTCAAAGACGCGCTCGGCCTGCTCGGGCGGGATGCCAGGCCCCGTATCGGCAATCGAGAGGCTCACCATCCCGGGTTCCACGGCACTGAGGTTATTCGTCGCAATTCTGATTTCGCCTCCATCGGGCATCGCGTCCCGGGCATTCAGGACGGCGTTGAGCACCGCTGTCTCCAGGCCTGTCGGGTCGATCTCGACTGGCCATAGCGCGGGAGCAAGGTCAAGCTCCAGCCTATATTGATTGCCAAGCGTGCGCTGGATCATCTCGGCAAGGGCATCGAGACGAACGCTCAGGTCGATGACCTCAGGCTCGAGCGGCTGACGACGGGCAAAGGCCAGAAGTTGAGACGTCAGACTGGTCGCGCGCTCGGACGTCTCCAGCACAGTTTGGAGATAACGGCTGCGCTTCTCCTCGGGCAGATCGGGCCGCCTCAGGAGGAGATCGGCGGTGCCCCGCACCACTGTCATGAGATTGTTGAAGTCGTGCGCGATGCCCCCCGCAAGCTCCCCAAGCGCCTGCAACTTCTGTGACTGCAACAGCGCCTCCTGGGCCTGCCGCAGCTCCTCCTCCTGCTTGCGCTTTTCGCTCGCGTCACGCGTGACCTTGGCAAACCCCCTATGCTCGCCAAGATCGTCGAAGACCGGGCTGATGACGACGTGCGCCCAGAAGCGAGAACCATCCTTGCGCACACGCCATCCCTCGGCCTCGAATTTCCCCCTTTCCAGAGCCTCCTCCAAAGCTGCGGCGGGCACTCCGCGCGAACGGTCCTCCTGCGTGTAGAAGCATGAAAAATGCCGGCCTAGTATCTCCGGGGCGTCGTAACCCTTGATGGCTTTCGCGCCCGCATTCCAGTTGGTGACGGTTCCGTCCGGACCGATCATGTAGATGGCAAATTCGCGGAGCCCTTCGACCAGCAGCCGGAACTGAAGCTCGCTCTCGACAAGCGCCTGTTCACGCCGTTGCCCGGCTGTCACATCGGCCGTGATCAGCACGAAACCGGTGAGATCGCCATGCCTGTTCCAGACCGGATCCATCACGATGTGCGCAAGAAAACCGGGGCCCGCTTTGCAAAGTTGCCAGCCCTGCGTTTCGAAGCGGCCACTGCGCGCAGCTTCAAGAGCATGCTGGGGAACCCCGGCTTCACGCTCTTGGGGTGTAAACAGGACGCTTAAATGTTTTCCTATGATCTCGCTGGCGGCATATCCTCTCGACCGCTCCGCACCGGAGCTCCAGCTCACGACATATCCCTGCGGATCCAGCATGGCTGTCGCCAGTTCGGCGCAGGAACCAAGCGGGCTATCGAACTGTTCGTTCACCTCGGACTGCTTGAAGGTGGGCTTGACCATCCTTGAACCTCGCAAAACCGACTCACCGAAACCCGCCCCTCCCCGTCAATGGAAGACTAAGGAGGATCGATCAAGCGCGGCGGCGTTGTGCGCGAGCCGTGGCGGCGGGTCTTGGCCAGCGGGATCCGATGTTTTTGCCAAAGCGCCTCGCTTGAAAACCATGCATCATCCGGCCCTGCTGACACCGGATGGAGCGCTCCCGCTCCGCATCTGGGCCTGCCGTCGCGCGCGCGCGATCGCTGCCTGCAGTTCGTGCTGACGGAACGGTTTGGTCATGCGCACGATATCGGCCGGCGTCGCATCAAGCCCGTCATAGCCAGAGACGAGGAGAATGGGCACCTGCGGATAAAGATCCGCCACGCGGTGGACCAGATCAAGCCCCGTCATGCCAGGCATGACATGGTCGGTTATGAGAAGCGCCGGCCGCAGCCCCTCCTTCAGCCTGACAAGGCACGCTTCTGCGCTTTCAACCTCGACGACCTTATACCCCTCTTCCCGCAACATTGCAGCGGTGCCCCTTCGCACCAGATTATGATCGTCCACCACGACCGCAATGCCTTCGACCTCCATCGCCACGTTCGCGATTCTGGGAGCCGGCCGCTGGGCCTCCACATCATGGGTAATCGGCAACCAGAGGCTCACCTGGGTGCCTGCCCCGGGTTCGCTGGCGATGCCGATGACGCCCCCAAGCTCCTGCACGACCCCATGCACCATCGACAGGCCCAACCCCGTGCCCGAGCCGTCGCCCTTGGTCGTGAAGAAGGGCTCGAGCGCCATCGTCCTGGTCGCCTCGTCCATGCCCTCGCCCTGATCGGCTACGACCAGCCGGACAAAGCCGTCATCCTTGGCGAAATGGCCTTCCGGGGCCGATGGATAGCTTGCGGAGATGGCGAGAACGCCACCATCGGGCATGGCGTCGCGCGCGTTGACCACAAGGTTGAGGATCGCGATTTCCAGTTGCTGCCGGTCACCCGCGACATGGGGCAGGCCGGGCGGTGCAGCAATATGGAGCTGGATCCGTCCGCCAACGGTGCTCTCGAGCAGCGACTGCATTCCCTTGAGGAGCGACCTGATGTCCATGACGGCATGCGCGAGCGGGCGCCGCCGCGCGAATGCCAGCAGCCTCTGGACAAGCGCACGGGCGCGTTCGACAGCTTCCATCGCCACCTGGGCCGGCGCGAGGGCAGCCTGTCCGGGAGACCCTGTCTGGAGGATAAGATCCAGGCTCGTCATGATCGGTGAAAGCAGGTTATTGAAATCGTGGGCGACATTCCCGGTCAATTGCCCCATCAGCTCGAGCTTCTGAGTCTGCATGAGGCTTTGATGCGCAGCTTCCAGTTCCTTGGTCCGCTCCTCGATGCGTGCTTCAAGATCGCGATTGAGCTCTGCCATTTCAGCGACCAGGCGCCCATGCGCCAGCGCTGTCGAGGCTGCCTGCGCCAGCGCCTCCAGAACGGCCATTTCATGGGCATCGGGATGGCCGATTGAAGCCCAATAAGCGCCCAGGGCCGCGACAGGCTCGCCATCCCCGATGGGAACCATCGCCATGCTCTTGACGAAGGTCGTCCGGTAGGCATCCTGCGGCACGCGCGGATCAAGGGTGATATCGGCGATGGCGGCGGATGTCCTGTTCTGCATCGCCCAGCCCGAAACGCACGTATCTTGCGGAAAGCGCTGACCTTGCCACAGCGGCTCCATCGCATCTTCCGCAAGATAATGACATGCATCGCCCTCACGCAGCACGATCGCAATGCCATCGGCATTCGCCGCGGCGCGGGCCGATTGCCGCAGGATTGCCACGATATCCCCCAGATCCCGCGCGGCCGCCAGCCTGGCCATTGCGGCGGCGGCCTGTGACCATCGCTCCGCCAGCATTACAGCGTTTAATGAGTCTCCATCATCTCCAAGGTCGCCGCATTGCGTGTTGGTGTTCTGCATGATCTACCTATGTTTCTTATTGGCCCCAATTGCCGTTCGGTCATGCCACCCTCCGTTTTTCTTCTGTCATTTTCTGTTTTTCAAACAAAGCGTTCCTGATGCTTTTCCAAGCAGTCCAGGCTCATCCCGTCGCAAGATCGCCAAGGGGGCCTGCCATAGCCCGGGCCATCGAGGCTCATCCTTTCGTCATGAGCAAGGACCACGAACACGTCCCATGTGGCGGGCGCGTGGCCTGGCTGGCCATTGGGTTTGCGGTCTTCATCCTTCCGATCTTGCGGGGCGCGCGGGCAATCGCTCAGCGCAGCCTAAGGCCCGCCATATCCGCCGCTTCTCCAGGATGACCCGGCGCATCATGCCAGGGCACCGCCGGCCTTCGAGAAGGCGCGAAACCGATCCTGGAAATTTCTCAGCGCCATGATGGCTCGCGCATCGGCCGAAACGCCGAGCGCGCGCGTCGGCGAGGGGCGTCCGAAATGATAGCCCTGGAACCAGTCGATCCCGATTCCGCGCGCCAATTCTGCCTGATCCGCCGTTTCAACGCCCTCCACCACGACCTGCGGCGCCAGCGCCCGCGCCAGTCCGACAAGATGCCGGAAGGTCGCATGGCCCTTCTCGTTTTGGCCCGCCTGCTGGACGAAGCTGCCATCGATCTTGATGATATCAGCGCATAGCGCTCCATATTGGATGATCGATCCCCGACCGGCGCCAAAGTCATCAATGGCCACCTGGCAGCCCAGATGTTGCATGAACGATACAAATTCAGCGGCCTCATCAAGGGAGGCGAAGTCGGCCGTCTCGGTGATCTCGATCACCAGGCGGCGGGCCAGCTCGGGCTCGCGCTCCAGACGTGATCTAAGCTCACGCCAGCCGGCATCCCTGCCATAACGGTGGAGTGAGGCGCTCCTCGCGGAAATGTTCACCCCCATGCGGACGTCGTCGTCCGTCTCGAGCTGGTCAAGAGCGCGAGATACCAGCCGGCGATCAAGCTCAGGGGCGAGACCCACGCGTTCGGCAGCCCTGATATTGGCCTCGCAGGAGAACAGCGCCCCATCCTCGCCCGAGACGCGCAGCAATCCCTCGAAATACAGCAAGGGCGCCCTGTCTGCAGGGGAAACGATCGCCTGCCAGACAAGCATCGCTTCGCCACGGTCGATTTTCTGAAGCAGCTCCGCTGCCCGGCTCATATCTTCGCGATAGCGAAACAGGTGCCAGGGCTGTTGGATCTTGACAGAACTGCTGTCCAGCTGCCGATAGGCACCGGCCTTGGCGGAATCGATGTCGCCATGTTCCCGGTCCAGCGCCGCGCCGCCGATTTCCGGCACGACATAGAAGCATCCGCTCTCCGAGACGATCGGATGCGACAGCATATTGCAGGCAAGGCGATGGATCAGATGGTCGGGGCGCCCCTCCCCTGCCTCCCATTCGATGACAGCCTCGATGACGCCTGCCGACTCGAGTTCCGTGACGAAGGGTCGGCGTGCAATCCGGTGCATCTCCAACCGGAGACGCTCGAAAGCTTCCTTCCGCGCCGCAAGCCCGAAACTCAACTCAATTTCCTGCAGATTGGCTATCGATGCGACCAGGAGGAACGCTGACGGAAGCGGGCCGCTGTCATCAGGGCAGATCGGCGAAATATCCAGTGCTCCCACCTCAGATCCCTCCAGCACCCATCAACATTGATAAGGATTCGCATGTCTCTGATCTACGTTACACCTCGACCATTCCTTGTCTACTATTTGATAGTGTTTTGCATTGCCATGCATCCGATGGCAGGATATGCGACGAAAGGCCCGCTCATGGACCGCGTCGAGTATCCGCAGGCCTGCCACGCAGCACTCCTGAGAGCTCCGCCGTGGATCGGCCGGCTGTCTCATCAGGACAGTGACAGACAAATGAGGACTTCTGTGGAACCCACACATTGGCAGCTGGAACTGGCGCAGGCCGACATGGAGATGGCGGCAGATGAACGGGAACGGGCTTTGAGCGACATTTGCTGCCTGGTTCGCAGACATGAGATCAGGTTGCGGGAATTGATCAGTCATCTCCTGCAGGATGGCGATGGCTCTCAAAGATCCTCGACTGTGGAAAAAAGCGACTCGATCAATACCAAGGCAAGTCCTGTAGAAGACATTCACTGCTCGTTACTGGCGCATGTCGCTTTTGCGTCAAAGATTTTACGGATCCCGGAAAACAGGACGATGGCTGAGGCAATCAATGACCATTGACGCGTCACCTGATGCTGGTGAGGATTGGGACAGTTCCGGGGCAGCTCTCACCATGATGAATGGTCGTTCATGCGTGTCGCCGACCTGCACGCCTCAAGCAGGGGGACCGGTCTCCGCCTGCCCTGGCTCAACATGATGCCGCTCCCATCCACACATACGGCCCAAGCCTTTTGCCAGGAGAACAGGGATCTTGATGCCCGACTACCGCGAACATGGATGGCCAATGCCCCCACATCTTCCTGCGGATGAAGAATGCTCAGGCTCGCACAGGCCCCAAAGCAGGCGCCATCCCGCCCATGCGTTGCTCCGGGCGGACGATTATGCCCCGGACCATTCGCCGGACCTCGCCGAGAGGTGTGAAAGACTGGTGCAGCGGGTTTCGCGCTGGAGTGGACCTGTGCTCCTTGGCCTTGCCTTCCTGGGCCTGGGATGGCTGGTGACGCGGGGCTGAGTTGGCGGCGCACGGCGCGTCAGCCATTCTTCCTGTCCGTTAATCGGAACGCGCCGCCGGACCGCAGGTTCAGGTTTCGGACCAGAGGCGCAGCAGATTGTGATAGACACTGGTAAGCTGCAGCACTGCATCCTCGTCGGCGCCATCGAGGGTCAGCTTCTGGATTGATGTGTCGAGTTCGAACAGCATGCGCCGCTGCCGATCATCGCGTATGAGACTCTGTATCCAGAGGAAGGAGGCGAGCCGTTCACCGCGGGTTACAGGCTCAACGCGATGAAGACTGCTCGAAGGATAGATGATCGCATCGCCCGCGGGAAGCGCCACGCTATGCTCGCCATAAGTGTCGCTGATGATCAGCCGGCCGCCATCATAGTCATCGGGATCGCTCAGAAACAGGGTGCAGGAGATATCCGAGCGCAATTGCTCTTCCTCGCCGAGGCTCATCACGGCGCCGTCGATGTGAAAACCATATTCCCCGCCACCGGCATAGCGGTTGAAGCGCGGCGGCAGGATCTTGCGCGGCAAGGCCGCGGCGAAGAAAAGCGGGGTCCGCCTGAACGCGGCAAGTACCGCCTGGCCAAGTTCAGCCCTCAGCGGCGATGCGTCAGGCAGCTGCTGGTTATGCTTGACCCTGGCCCCCTGCGGGCCAACCGTCTCGAGACCGTCTGTCCAATCGCTCGCATCCAGCCTGCGACGAAATTCCGCCACTTCCTCACCTGTCAGAACATCGGGAATGTGCAGCAACATGGAAGCGTCCGATACATCAAGAAATGGCGGGGGATATCCCCCGCCATTGTCTTTTGCCCTACAGGAATCAGAAACGGAAGTCGGCGCTGAACAGGAAGGTCTGCGCCTGACCAGGCGTGTAGCGGTACCCGCTCTTGTTGATTGCCACGACATACTCCTTGTCGAACAGGTTATAGGCGTTCACGCGCAGCTTGACGTTGTCCGTCAGCGCATAGGACAAGATCGCGTCCACAACCGTATATCCTTCGGTCCGCTCCGGAGTGCCCACCGCGCCATCGGTGCCGCGATGCAGGCCGCTGACATAACGGACGCCGCCGCCGACCTCCAGCCCGAAGGGCATGCGATAGGTGGTCCAGGACGTGAAGCTGTCGTCGGGCGCGTAGGTCAGATTATAGCTGCCGTCGACCGCGATTGCTGAGCCGTTCGTAACCTTGGTCTTCTGATGGCTATAACCGGCCGATATCGTCCAGTCCTCGGTGATATTGCCGACCACCGAGAGTTCCACACCCCTCACCCGCTTCGACCCGCTCTGCACGTCGGAAGGATCGGACCCGTTGATCTCGTTGAGGACCTTGGTCTGGAACACCGCGGCGTTGACAGCCAACATGCCGTTCAGCGCGGACCATTTGACGCCGGCCTCGATGGTCTTGGCCTTTTGCGGATCGAGATTGGGATTGTTGGCGCTATCGCCCGTCGCGAGCGTGAAATTGTCGCCGCCCGGCGGCTGCTGCGAGAGAGCATAGTTCACGTAGAGGCTAAGCGGTTCTGCCGGCTTGAAGACCGCGCCCAGCTTCCAGTTGAAGAGCGTGTCGCTCGCGCTCAGATCGGCCGTCGTGACGATGGAATCGATCGGCTGACCGCCGCAGGGGACGGCTCCGCGGCCCGTGCCGTTGTTGCACAGCGCCGTGCTGGTGTAGCTGGTCTTGTAGTGATCGACGCGCACCCCGCCCGTCACCAACAGCTGGCCATCAAAGAATTTCGCGGTGTCGAACGCATAAAATGCCTGCGTGTTGGTCTTGCCCCGCGAAAGAGCGCCATTGCGCGCATAGCCAAATGCGCTCGTGTCGTTCCAGTTGGGATTGTAGAGATTGGCGACAGGCAGCGCGCCCGTCGTGCTGTTGCCGTAGATCACCTGCTTTTCACCCGTGATCTCCACGCCGACGCTCAGGCTGTGCTCCACAGAACCGGTCGCAAAATCCGCACGCAGATTGAGCTGGTCGGTCAGGATGCGGTTCCTTGCGTCCCTGATCGTGGGATTGCCGCGGGTCATCACATAGGTGGACAGGTCCGCAGGATCGCCAGCCGTGATATTGGCTCCCGTCGACATGAAGGCCGTGAGCAGATAATCCTGCTCCGTTTCGCCCCAGCGGGCGATGTTCGTCAGTTTCACGCTATCGGAAAAATCATGTTCGAGGATCAGTGACGCCATTTTCGCCGTGACATTGTCATGGTCGCGCCGCGTGCCGTAAAAATTCGTCGAATCAACCGGATGTCCGACCAGCGGCTCCAGCCCCGCCTGCGGCTGCCAGCCTTTGACGCCGATCGTGGGGACATTGCCGTCCGGGATATTGTCCTGATCGACATAAAGGAAATTGAGGAAGGCGCGGGTCTCTGTTCCAAGCCCCAGCCCCAGCGACGACGCCAGCCCCAGTCGCTTGTTGTTCACATGATCACGGCCAGCAACATCGCTGTCCTGCCAGACCGCGTTCAGGCGAAAGGCTGCGTTGGGCAACGCCTCGAGCGGCTGGTTGATATCGGCGGTCGCTCGCGTCTGGCCGTCAACGCCAACGGAAACGGCGCCCGCCAGCAACGCCTCCTGGGAAGCCCGCTTGCTGACCATGTTGATGGCGCCGGTTGGCGCGGTACGGCCATTGTCGGTCCCGGCAGGACCTTTCGTCACCTCGACCTGCTCGGTGTTGAAGATATCGCGGGAGATCGAGCCCAGGTCACGCACACCGTCAACAAAGATGCTGTTCGAGGTGTCGAAGCCACGCATGCGGATCGCGTCCCCGGTCGTCGTGTTTCCATTTTCGCCGGCATAGAAAGTGCCCACGCCAGGGCTGTTGCGCAGGGCTTCCGTCAGCGTCGTCGCGCCCTGCTGGTTGAACAGCTCCTTGCTGATCACCTGAATGGTCTGCGGTGTATCCTGCAAAGGCTGGGTAAATTTGGGTGACGAAACGCGATCGACCTTGATGCCTTGCTCGTCGAGCGCCGTCTCAGTGACGGTGACGCCGCCAAGCCGGGCGGCGGGCGCTTCCTGGGCGCCGGAATCCTGGGCCATGGCTGGCGATGCTGCAAGGCCAAAACAGCTCAGCGCAAGATAGGTTGGAGCGGCGGACGCCAGCGATGCGCGGAGACGCGACAAGGACATGCAATAACCCCCTTCGGACATGGATTGGAAACAGATGCGCCGCTAATGCGAGCTATTTGCATCTAATGCAACCCCCCTAATCTCCCGTCGCGAATGCTCGTCCGATCCTTGCCGATTGTTATTTCCAAGCGCGCTGAACGAACTTTTCAGGGCGTACTGCTGCACGAAGCATCGATGCGGCACCGCATGAACCGCCCTTCTCATGGCAAGCCGCTTGCCGATCACTGCAATAAGATGGCAACAAGGCCGTGCCTGAGGCGGGCTCAACCATGCCTTCCCCGCTCAATGTCACGGCCCGCAAAGAAGGGCGCCATAGCGCTCGACAGCGAAGCCGCCCTGCACCTGCGCACAGGACAAATCCCGCCCCTGCACGGCGCATCGTGCGACCGTCCGCCCATAATGGTCGGTGTCAATCTGGCGGCAGGAAACCGCCTGTCCCACCACCAGCGATCGGAGATTGCCTGTGCTTGCATAGGGGTCCCCGGGCGTGCAAGCGCGGCCGGGCCGGCAATGGCCCGGCAGCTCCGGCGCATCGATCGAGGATAGGCGAATGCGCCTCGCGCCGCACCGTAATGTGTCGCCGTCCAGAACCTGTGGGCTGACGCACCCCACCTCTGACGTCGGGTCATGACCGGTCAAAGACCAGTCAGGCAGCCTGCCTTCGAGTTGAGTGACAACCAGGCCTATGGCAAGGCCCGCGATAATCGCTGGTGCGACCAAAGAAAGTACCCCGCGGCTCCTGGCGCCCTGCTTGCTCCGGCGGCGACGAAAGGGCCTGACTTTGGCATGCCGCCGTCTGGGCGGAGCTCCCAGCATCCTGCGGAAATCGAAATCATTCTTCATGAGGGTCTTATCTACACGCTGCCGCCGTCTGTCATCCAGTCCGTGGCAAGACCCGATGATCGCTCATTGGCGCGTCCACATGAGGCTCAACTCGGCCCATCCTCTGACAGTCTGCAGGCAATCTGCCCGGTGTGGCCAACAGGTCGACATCCAGTCGGCGTTTCCGGCTCGTAAGATGACAGCTCGTTCGCTTGCGACAAGCAGACGCCGCGATTTCCAGTCAGGGCGATGGCGCCTGAGCAGGCATCATCCGGGTCAGGCAGCCTCCGCCGACGCCATAGTCTGGCCCGGCAGTTTGCACATCTTTCAGCGGCGGTGATTACGCACATTCGAGGCCGGGCCGACGACCCGCGCCCGCATCTTCCAAGCCTTCATGTCGATAATCTCGCAGCCGGACGCGGAAATCGCCTTTCGAGCCGCCGACCCTTCCTCATCAATCGCTACCAATCCTAACCAGGCTTTGCGCGCCAGCCCTATCACACTCAACACCGCAACGATTGCACTGCAATCGCGGCACCAATCCAACAGATCGCAGGTCCCAGGAACGATCGAAACCGATTGGCCCAACTCCAGAACCGCACGAAACAGGACGAGCCTCTCGCCAACGCGCAATAGTCCCGCGTCCCCATAGGCGACCCATGTGACAAGGGTCAGAAACGAAAATGCGAGAAGCTGCAAAAGCATGATGGACAAGGTCGAAGGCGCCGGTACGTCAAAAAGCCAGATGCCCGCCCCTGCCCCGGCTACGCCGACCCAGCAAAAGGGCCTGGCAAAAGATGCAGCGATATTCCGTCTCACAAGCAATCCACGCCAACGAGGTTATGCCTATCCGAAACCGGCCCTTCGATCCTGCAAAGCATGTCAGCCGCGATCTCCGCCAAGCCATGTCCGCCTTGGCCGTCCCGCCGAGAACTCCTGCAGCATCACGGCGGATCAATGCATGCCAACTCTGATTTCGGCTGCCCCGAACCGCAAATCAACATGTATCCAGGTTCCGCCCCGACGCCGCCAGAATCGCGCCTGTCTCGCATTTGAAGAGCTTTCTGACCTCCGACACACCGGCCATCGATCAATCGATTCTTTACCAGGACTTGCCATTGTCGCTTCCGCTTGTCCACCCGCAGCATAGGCGTTGCGGACAGCGATGGGGATGGAGCGAAAGCTGCAAGATGCAAGAATTCGATTCGAAGGAATTAACGGGCAGCCCCGCGATGCATCGTGCGGCTATCGAGACGGCGCAAACACCCTTTAGTTTACGCCCCTCTTGCAACCCATTAAAAAGTCTTCAAATATCTGTGCGGATCGCGGCGGCGAGCATGTCGTTAGATATATATCTCTGTGCTTAATTATATGTTAATAAATGGTTTGCAAGATGGGGTCAGCATCGTTATCTTGCATTCGTTGATTCTATATTTCGACTGCGAAGAAGTTGGGGCGCAAAATGGTAAGTATCGATGACGAAAAAGGCTCTCTCGTATCACTGACTGCTAATATCGTGTCGGCAAATGTTTCCAACAACCCCATGGCCGTTGGAGACCTGTGCGAAATGATCAAAAGTGTTCATTCGGCCTTGTCCAAGCTGGAATCTCCGGAAGAAGAGAAAACCGCGAAGCGTGATCCTGCCGTTCCTATCCGTTCCTCCATCAAGGAGGACTATATTGTTTGCCTCGAAGACGGCAAGAAGCTGAAGACGCTCAAGCGTTACCTCAGGGCCCGATATCAGATGACCCCGGAGGAATATCGCGCCAAATGGGGACTGCCCGCCGACTATCCCATGGCTGCGCCGAGCTACACGAATCAGCGACGGGAACTCGCCCACAAGATCGGCCTGGGCCTTCGGGCCGAGCCAAAGGGGAAGCGGACCGCAACCAAGCTGCCCTCGCCGGTGGAAAAGGATGCTCCCAAGCCCCCTGCTACGTCTTCCCGCCGTAAATCAGGGCGTGCGGCGAAAGTCTAGGCGCAAGGATTTTCGTTCCGATCCCAAGGGCCTCCCAGAGCCAGCGTTCTGAGAGGCCCACAGCCACCGCAAGAACCAGGAAATTCGACGGCCCTTGCTGGGCGCCCGAGCCTGTGGCGCTTTAGCCCAAAATCCTGTTCTTTTCCTTTTGGTGCCGCTCATCGGATCCGATCCAATGAGCCACGCTGCCAGCCTTGATTCAGGCCGCCAGCGAGTCAAACAGGCTCGCCTGATTGTCCCTTTCGACGATCTCCAATTTACCCGGGACATAACAGCCCGCCGCTCTCAAGCCGCCGACCGTGCTGGCGTCGATATGAACCTGGAACGCACCCAGCAATGTGTCCCCCACCGGGCGCCCCAATCCCAGCGGCTCACAATCCCAGCCCATGGACATGAGCTGCCGGGACCAAACCAATTCCATCACCGTCGTATAGGCCGTGATACCCGTTAACAGCCCATATTCCACAAGCGCGCTCGCCAATTGACGGCTGACCATCCGCCGCTCGCGCAGGCGCAGGCCTGGCGAGATACACAGCTGCGTTACCTCCCGAATGGAAAGTCCGCTGGGCGCAGGCGTGTCACACAGGTCTGGAAATACAGAACCCAATATGTGAGGCCGATCCGTCCGCAGCAACCGCAAAGATCCCATGCGTCTATTCGTCAGGGGATCGCGTACCACCAGATATTCGGCGAATTTGTCGTCATACTCATCTGGGTCGAAGGGAAGCTCGGTTATCGCATCGACCGGAACGAGATCGCACGAAGCGCTATCTCTTTGCCAGCAGTTGGCGCAGGCGGCAGGCAGAGCCTTTCTGTCGCAGACGATGTTGACCAATCGTGGCGCAGCAATTTCTGCACTGCTGCCACCGGAAGATAGCCCAATAGGGCGATTAGCACTTCCCATCCGCCTCACTCGCTAAAATTCATGAGAAAATCAGCGCTCCGCGGTCGGTCACGCCCATCTGTCGTTCGTCTTGAAGGCAAAAGAACCAGCGCACCGTCCGCTCGAATAGCCCGCCTTCCAATTGCTTCTTCATCCTTCAAACCGGCCTCGTCGCGTCCAACCCGCACGTGTCCGGCACATGGTTAAGAGGTCGTCCTGGTCCCGATACAATTCCGACAGCCTTGATCTTCAACAGAAATTCTTTGCTCGAGATAGCCTCCCGCCCCCTATCGCCAACCGGCTCGAGAGGACAAGGCGAAAACGGTCCCAAGAGGAAATTAACCCAGGATAGCCATGGTCAACCTTAACCTTGCATAAACGAGCCGCAGCTGATGGCCGGTCAGCACACCCGATTCACCCCAGCTCGCCCATTATTGCCAGCACTATGCCCGTTCCTTGCCGATCTTATGCACATCGTGCCAGCCGCAGCTCCGGATCCGACTTCTCGCTCAGCATATCGAGAATCCCATAACTTTTAGAGCATGGTTCGTCTGCCAGGCTTTCCCTTCCCGGGCGCGGCAATCTGCGCGCGCGACCGCCCTCTTCCATTGCGTCGAGACGCTACGGCAACCCGCAATGACGGGGAGATGTGATTGTAAACGCGCGTCACTTTGCCCTAGACGATGGCACGGAGGGTTCGGCCTTCGCAAAGGATCGGAATATGAATGAGACCCTGCCGCACGAAGCATTGGTGCTCATCATCGATGACGTGCCGGAGATCGTCGATGAGCTTGTCACCATGCTTTCGCTTCTTGATATCCCTGCCATTGGGGCCGGATCCTTGCCGGCCGCCATGGCGGCGCTCGAAAGCGCGCCCTTACTCAGGGCGATTGCTTGCGATGTCAGGCTTGCAAGAGAATCGGGATTGGAAATCCTCGAGCTTATTGCCCGACATCCGCACCTATCCACCCGTGCCTACGGTTTCGTGTTCATGACCGGAGATTCCATGCGGCCGGAGGTCACCCTCGCGCACAAAGAATATCATCTGCTCTCAAAGCCGGTGCAACCACGCGCGTTCATCGAGATTTTGCAGCGAATGCTGGCTGCCCCGGACGCTTCGAATGCTTGAGCGGTTTCAGCATTTAACTGGTGGCAACCTCGCGGCTCTTCCTGGACGCCGCGCGTCCATATGTCTGGCAGTCATTCTCATTGCAACGCTGAGCCTGACACCCATATTCGGCCGGGCGCCCGCCGCTACGCTGGTGTTTTTCCTGGCCTGGCTCCTCAAACGCCACTGGGCGCTGCCGCGGATGCTGCTGATCTTCGCGGCCTTTGCGCTCGCGCACATGCAATGGGCAGGCGGCCTCCAGGCCCTGGCCGCGGCCTGCGTTTTTCTGGTGGCCCACGGATTGCGTAAATGGGTTCGCCAATCCGCCGATGCGACCCTCCTGGCGTGCTGCCTGATTTTTCCAGTCATCCTCGTCGCAGGCTGGGCGCCACTCGAAGAGGCGCTGCGTTGGGCGGCTGGTTTCGCACTGGGAGCGGCCGTGGCGGATCTGGCTGTCGCTGCGGCCTTGCAAGACAAGCGCATTTCGCCTGACGGGGAGACGGCCTATCTCGCGCCGATCGCTGCTCTTGCCGCCATCATCAACATCCTCACCATTGTCATCCTCGACATAATGGTCGGCGCCCTGGCGAGATCGGTCGATGACAAGCTTGCCCTCACCTTCGCCTTCATCGGCGAGCGTCTGACCCTCCCGGCATTTTTGATCCTGGCCCTCTTGCTCCAGCTGTACAGCCGCCAGCTCGCGCGCGCGCTGGAGGCAAGAGCAGAGGTTACGCCCGCCTCGCTCCTGCCCGGAGAGAATGCCGCAGGGAACGCGGTCGCACAGGATAGCGGATCGGTGGCTTATGAGGAAAATCGCGGCGCCTTGGTGGACGCCTCCGGGACGCCCGCCTTCCGATCAATTTCGGGCATTTGCTTCGATGCGCACGCGGGAAGGCTCGTTTTTTGCGAAGACGCTGCCTCACACCCAGGCAGCCTGCAGATTCATCCCGCCGACGCGAGCCGAGTGATCGAAAGCGTGGGCCGCGGCGACACGATCCTCACATTCCGCGCCAGGACAGGCCCGGATTTTGAGCCAATGCTACTCGCCATGAGCTGCCGGACGGGAAAATGGCGATGGGAATCCGGCATCCTCCTCCACCGCGGCGATCAGCGCCACTATTCCATGGCGCTGGCGCAGCGGGCGCGCCATGCCGACCTTGGCGCGCGCATCATGGCCATCGCCCACGAACTGCGCCAACCGCTGTTTACAATCTCGGTGGCGGCAGAGAGCCAGCGCCTCATGCTCGCCAGAGCGGACAGGTCCGACAGAAGCACAGGCCAGATCGCGGAGCGGGCGGAGCGCATCGCCGAGCAGGTGATCCGCGCCACGGCGATCATCGAGCAGATCCTCAGTTATGGCCGCACCAGCGCAAACTCGGAAGCCGAACTGGACGTGGCAGAAACATTGCGCCGATCCTGCGCGTTTCTGGCTCCCCTGCTGGAAGAGCGCGCGATCGAACTCGATTTCTCGATAGAAGATGGAAGGCACTGCACCATCATGTCGCCGGTCGAGCTGGAGCAGGTTTTCGTCAACGCTCTCCAAAACGCCGCTGACAGCATCGTCAGCAGGCGGCGCGAAGGATGGACCGGAACAGGACGCATCACATGTTCCGTAGCGACTTGCGACGGCCTTGTTTCCTGTATCATAGCGGACAATGGCGCGGGCGTAAGCCCCCGCCATGCCGAGGCCGCCTTCAACGCCTTCTTCTCCACCAAAGCGGATGAAGGGACAGGGCTCGGGCTCTTCATCACGCGCGAGATCATTCTTCGCGCGGGCGGCAATGTGAGCCTTCGCCCCTCCTTGCACGAAGGCGCGCTGCTCGCGATCGAGCTACCCGCAACGGGCCATGCCGATCAGATGTCGTCGCGCGCCAGCCGGATCGTGAACTGAGCGAGGCCATGCTTTTCCGGCGCGCGGCGGAAATCGCCGTCGCCCGCGCGCGCAATCTGCTCGAGCAGCCATAAGGTTGTCTGGTCGATCGGACCGGCAGGGCAAGGCCTTGCGGTCTCATCCTCGCACCAGATAGCAATCACGATGAATGACGGGCTAAGTTCGGCATGGACATGGACGAGACCCTTGATCTTGCTTCCATCGGCCAGCACGAATGTTCCAAATGAACTCAACAGCGCCGCGACCGTCATCATCTCCAGCAGGCCATGCCGCCCGGCAAGGGGATAATCGAGCGCATCGCCGCCCAGGCGCACTCCGACACCGCCATGGCGAACATTCGAGCGCGTGGCGGCCACCGCCTGTTGCAGCGCGCTCTTGACGTTCAGCATCGCCCCTTCCCGGTCGCGGCCAAACCAGCGGAACAGATTGAGAATGGAGGCCGCATGCTCCGTTTGCGCGGCGATCCGGTTCAATCTTTCGTCAAGTTGCGCTCGCTGCGCAGGCGGCATCTCCAGACTTTCCATGATATAGCCCAGATTGCCGTTAGCCATGGAGATGACGTTGAGCGGTTGCGCCAGGTCATGAAGCATGCCGCTGGTCACCCGCCCCAGAAGGAGATCTCGCGAGACGTCAAGAACGCTCATGTCCCTGGCTACGGGGAAGCCGCCATTGGACAATGCAAGCTGTCTCACCAATGCAGCGCCCAAGGCCCCAGCAAGGACGTTGCCCAGAGCGATCAGGGCTGCGGCATGGTCCGGCCCCACGCTGACCGACAGGCAAATGGATGCCATGGCGCCCCCAAGGCAGATCGCCCACACGGGCCGCGGCAGGAACACGGCCGCAGGCATCCTCCTGTAGGGCAGGAGTGCCCCCATCAGGAGCATGGCCACAAGGAACCAGTGATGGCCTGGCGCGCGAGCGACCAGGCCCATGATCATGAGTAAACCAAGGCACGCAATACCGATCAGCGGCCAAAGCCGGCGGCGAAGCGCCATCAAGGCTCCCGCGCATGCCGCCCCGAGCGGCGTCAGGGCAGGGAGGAACTGCGCCGTGCCCGCAATGCCAACAACGGAAAAGGTCAGGACGGGCAGATAGACGCCGCGCGGTGCGCCCCATGTTCGCAGCTCATCCCTCACAAGATCACATCGCGCAGCGGCGCGCCCCAATAGGCTCCCAATCCCTGATCGGCGCCCGTGTCGCGAGCATCCCGCAGGTCCGCCTCCGAATCGATCCGTCCGATTGTCGTCCTGATGCCCCGCTGCTGGCACAACGCCACGATTTCACGCTGTAGCGCGCGTTCCTCCCCAGGCGGCAGGGCGGCGCCGCAGCCATCCAGCCTGATCTCGCTCAGCGAAAGCATGGTCCACGGCTCCCAACTCTCAGCGGCTTCACCGCGCCTGCCCAGCGCGACATGGAATCCAGCTGCCGCGCAGCGCTCCGCCGCCTCGCTCAGGTCCAAGGCACGAAGCGTGCTTGTGGCGAGCGCGACGTCCACAAGAAGGCCACCGGGATCCACCCGCGCATATCTCGTGAGCAGCTGCATTTCGCGAACAAATTGCGCGTCGGCGAAAATGGCCGCCGAGCAGGAAAAGGCAACCGGCACCTTCGCTCGCGCCCTGGCAAGGCGACCGGCAAGGCCAAGGGCCGCCTCTGCCGCCCAGATGGTCCCTGCAAAGCTGTCATGATCCGGCGAGGCGCCTGCGCCCTCCTGCCATGCCACTGCTTCATAGCCGACAACAGCATCCCCCCTCAGCGCATGCTTCGTCCGGAATATGAACCGTCCGGGCATTCGAACCGGGCCGTCCCCGGCCCGCTGGCCCACAGAACCATCGCTCCCATTCCCGTAATTCCGGAGAAAGGCAGCGACGCGAACCGGCGTCAACGGCTTCATCAGCGTTCCGATGACGCGAAGGCCGCCAACGTTCCTCACGGCAGGGATATCGGTTCCGTCATCCACCAGAAGGATGGCCCATGACACGCCTCTTGCAGCGGCGATCGCAAGATGCGTCTCCCAATCTCCCTGGTCAGCGGTATCCACCATGACCAGATCAAAGCAACGGTCTTCGGTCCACGCTTCCCACGCCGTTGCGCTATGGCCCAGAAGGCGCAGGAATTCCGCGAGTTCGACAGCCGCCGCCCCGTCATCGATCATCAGGAGGATATCAAGCCCGCTTTTCAGAAAAATGGCCTTCAATGCTCAGGTTTAGAGGGATGTCCAAGCCGTGACCTTGAAAAGCCCCAGCTTGCAACAGGAACGGCATGAATGCTCCCCAATACCCATTTTCATGTCCCGAACGTCAAGGATTGGGAAACGGTCATATAGCATCCGGACGCAATCATGCTTTCTATATACGCAAATCCCATGGAATGACCGTCATTTTTGCGCAATTCCGGCGTTACAATCAAAATGGTTCCATCTCCATTCCCTGATTCTGCGCTGAACGGTTACTTAACCGTGCTGAACGGCGACCGTTCTATTGATTCGTAATATTCATGCCCGTCGGGCGGATTTTTGCGTATGCGCAAAGGGGGGCCGAATGCGCCTGGGAATGCGGGCTAGAGTGACGGTTTTCGTCGGGCTGATGGTTGCGGCCTGTTTTCTGGTCCTCGGCATCAGGGAGCTGACGCGCACACCGCCGTCTCCGGCACAGGCTGCCAGTCCGTCCCGCCAAGCTGCGGCAACGGCGCCGTCGCCTGTATTTCTCTCGGCCGTGCGGCCCATCAGGACCGGAGAGACAATCACCGCGGACATGGTCCGCAACAGGCCAGGCGATCCGCAGCGCTATCCCTATGCCGCGACAGCCCCCGAAGTGATCGGCAAGGTCGCCACGCGTGACATCGCAGCCAACATGCTTGTGGCGCGCGACGCAGTGGGCGCTGAGACGAAGCTGGCTATCCGGGTGCCCATCGGCATGCGCGCGGTCAGCATCGACACCACCGCCGAAATCGCGGTGGCCGGGCTGGTAAGGCCAGGAGACCGCGTCGATGTCCAGGTGATCTATCCGGGCGCCGACGCCATCAGCGGCGCACGCGGGATGGGCCGAAGCCGCGCCGAAACGCTCCTCCAGATGGTTCAGGTCCTCGCTGTCGGCGAGCTTGTGGTCGGGACAAACCAGAAGACCGGCCCCGACGGCCAGCAGAGCACGCCGCAGCCTCCCGCCCGCACCGTCACCCTTGCCCTCACGCCCGAACAGGTCTCGACCCTGTCGCTCGCCAAGAGCACGGGAGGCCTCTATCTTTCGCTTCGCAATCCCATCGATGATCAGAAGGTCGCCGTGGCCGCGATGACCTCCAGGCCCTCGCTCGCCGCACCGGGCGAGCGCGACGCGACAGCACCGCCACCGCGCGCTGCCGCGCAGCCCAAACGCGCTGCGCGGCAGCCGTCGCACGCCATCGAACTGCTCGTGGGAGACCGCCGCGAGGTCATCTATTCCGGGAGCACTGCGCGATGAACAACTGGCGTATCGCCGGGCTGATGGCCCTTACCGCTCCCCTGCTGGCCAGCAATTCCGCTTGGGCGCAAGACGGGGAAACGATCTCTGTCCGGCAACAGCGGACCTTCTCCTATCCATCGCCGATCGGCCGCATCGCGATCGAGAAGGAAGGCGTCGTGTCGGTCGCCGCCCCGTCCGCAAAGTCGCTCCGCATCACGGGCATTGGTCCTGGCGAGGTGACGGTCAATGTCTATGGAATCAACGGCCGCCTGATCGCCCAAACGCCTGTAAGCGTGGTCGCAGCTGCCGGTTCGACTGGCGGAGATCTCAAGGCTCTTCCTGCCAGTTTCTCGACCCGCGGCGAGCAGGTGGTCGCGGTCGACGTCCAGTTTGCGGCCATTTCCGCGTCGACCCTCAAGGCCCTTGGTTTCAACTTCTCCAAGCTGAGCGGCGATCTGCAGGGCGCGATCGTCTCGCCCAGCACGTTGAGCAGCTACTCCATGTCGCCCAATCTGTCGCTCGAATCCACAGCGCCCATCCAGAACGCGTTCAATCTTTTCCTTTCCGCGCCCAATCGGGGCATTGGCGCCGTATTGAGCGCGCTCTCCTCCAATGGCCTTTCCCAGCTTCTGGCGCAGCCCACGCTGCTCGTGCGCTCGGGCGAACAGGCAAGCTTCCTTGCGGGCGGCGAATTCCCGGTTCCCGTTCCGCAATCGTCGGGCGGAGCCGGCAGCACCATTTCCATCCAGTACAAGGAATTTGGCGTTCGTCTATCGGTGGCCCCCTTTGTGCTTTCCAAGGATCGCATCGTCCTGAAGATCGCACCAGAGGTGAGCGAGCTCGACTATAATAACGGGGTCCAGCTTCAGGGCTATGTCGTTCCCGGCATCCGACGGCGATCGGCCGAGACCACGGTGGAACTGGGCAGCGGCCAGAGCTTCGTCATTGCAGGCCTGAGCTACAGCAGCAGCAACGTCTCCAAGGAGAAAACACCGCTGCTCGGCGACCTGCCGATACTCGGCGCCTTCTTCAAGCGCCAGCAGACCCAGAAGGAACGGCAGGAACTCATCATCGTCGCCACGCCGCGCCTGGTTGGGCCTGTCGATGCCAAGGATGCGCCGCCGCTGCCGGGAAGCGCCACGGCGTCGGTCGATCCGGGCCTCGCCGACATGGTCACTGGAGCAGATGGCGTTGAACAACATGCCGCCCCCTTCGGCGTGGTGAGGCGCTGACATGGCCGAAATCCTGCTGCTCTCCATCGATCGGATGCTGGCCCAGCGCATTGGCGATGCCATGGGGCAACGCGTTGATGTCAGGATGGTCCAGTCGCTCGACGCCGAGCCTCTCACCCGCCCCGGCGTCATCGTGATGGACCGCTCGGCGCTCCCGTCCGACCGGTCCCTCGCCGCATCGATCAGCGCCGTTGCGGATCAGGCGGCGGGCCGCTCGATCGTGCTTGCGACCGACGAACAGGACAGCGAACAGATACTGCACGCCGTCAGGGCGGGCGCCAAGGATGTGATCGCGCGCGACGCTGAAGGGGCGGAGATCGCCAATGTTCTGTCCCGCCTGCTCAACGCGACGATCGCCCAGCAAAGCACCGGGGGACGGCTCACGCTGGTCCTGGGGGTCGATCAGGAAGCAACCGCCATGGTGGCGAGCGACATGGCGCTCATCCGGAGCGCGGACCGCCAGCCCAGCCTGCTGATCGACTGCTCGCTCCCGACCAGCGCCGCTGCGGCCTATCTCGACCTCGACGTGACCTATGGCCTGGCTTCTGCCATCGCGGACATCGAGCGTCTCGATGCAAGCTTGCTTTCCAGCGCGCTCGCCCGCCACGCGGCCAGCGGTCTTGGACTGCTTACCTTCGATGGCGGCACCGGAGCGGAACCCGCGGGCATCGCCCCTACCGATATCGCGGCGCTCGTCCGGCTGCTGCGGGCCTGCTCGAGCGAAGTCGTCTTTTGCGCGGGGAGCCTTCGTCACGGCGGCCTGCTGCGCGAACTGGCGCTTCTTGCCGACCAGGTCGACATCGTCTGCGCCCAGTCGATCCGCGAACTCGAGGCCGCGCGTCGTCTCCTCGACCGCATCAGCCCCGATCACGCCACGCTCGAGCGGATGCGGCTGCTTGTCTGGGATCATCAGCCAACAGTGCTGCTCGACGGGCGCCGCATGGCCGATGCGCTGGGCACGGGATCCATGATGCCCCTGCCGGTCGATCGCGCGCAAAGCCGCAATGCCCTCAACGCGGGACAGCCGCTCGGGATCGCCCCGGACGGGGGCGCCTATCAGCAGGCCCTTCGCCGGGCCTGTGGCGCTCGGCCTCATCAGGCAAAGGGTGCGCTCGGCGCCATCCAGCAGTTGCGCCGCGGCGTCCTGCGGAAGCTGGAGCGCCGGCCATGAGCCTTCTCACCGAAGAAACCGCTCCCGTCGCGGGAACCCCGGGAACCGCGCGTCCCACGACCATCGCGCCCTCGGCCGCCCAGCGCATGAGCGACAGCTACCAGGCCGCCAAGGCCCAGACCTGCCAACAGGTCATCGAGCAGCTCGAAGCGCGCGGCAATACGGCCGAATCGCTCGAACGCCGCGCCCTGCGCGAAGAAATCGAACTCGTCATCACCAGCAGAAGCCGGCGCGGGCAGCTCGCGCTCAATTCAGCCGAGCGCCTGCTGCTGATCGAGGATGTCGAAGACGAGGTCGTGGGCCTTGGCCCGCTTGCGCCACTGCTGCGCGATCCGACCATCGATGACATTATCGTCAACGGACCCAACGCCATTTACGCCGAACGCGCAGGCCTTCTTGAAAAGGTGGAAACCCGCTTTCGCGATGACGCCCATGTCATGAACATCATCCAGCGAATCGTCGGGCCTATTGGCCGACGCGTCGATGAGGCATCGCCCTATGTCGATGCCCGGCTGCCCGATGGCTCGCGTGTCAACATCGTCATCCCCCCCATTGCGCTTGACGGCCCGCTCCTGTCGATCCGCAAGTTCCGCCTGCAGGCGCGCACGATCGAGGATTTCGTCGAACGGCAGGCCATGAGCGCCGACATGGCGGCCTATCTTGCAGCAGCGGTGCGGTCCCGGCTGAACATTCTCATCTGCGGCGGCACCGGCGCGGGCAAGTCGACGCTTCTCAACATGCTCTCGACCTTCATCGACGATCATGAGCGGCTGATCACGATCGAGGACGCAGCCGAGCTGCAGCTGCGGCAGGAGCATGTCGTCCGCCTGGAAACGCGGGCGCCCAATCATGACGGCAGCCGCGAGGTGAGCGCGCGCGAACTGGTCCGCAACGCGCTGCGCATGCGTCCTGATCGCATCATCCTGGGAGAGGTCCGGGGCGTCGAAGCGGTCGAGATGCTGCAGGCTATGTCGACGGGTCATGACGGCTCGATGGCGACCCTGCACGGCAATACGCCGCGCGATGCCTTCGCCCGGCTGGAGATGCTTCTGGGCTTTGCGGGCCTCCAGAACGACGTTCGCGCGATCCGCCGTTTCATCGCCAACAGCGTTCACATCATCGTCCAGATCCAGCGCCTCGCCAATGGGAGCCGGCGCATCGTCTCGATCGTGGAGGTAACCGGCCTGGAAGGCGAAGCCTATTCGCTCAACGAACTGTTCTGCTTCGACGAGCAGCCTCCCATGTCGGGCAAGGGGGAGTTCCGCACGCTCTCGCCCCGTCCCTTCTTCGCCCATCGCCTCAAGGACTATGTTCCTGGTTCCGTTGGGGAAAGCCTGTGCTGAGCGGCGTCGCCTTCCTGATCCTGGGGCTCCTGGTCCTGGCGGGCATAGGCTATCTCGTCCTGACCGAGCAGCGCCGGAACCAGGCGAGACTGGACCGGCGCCTCAACGGCATTGCCGCGCGGGCGCCGACGGCTTCGCCACTTTTGGCGCCCGTCACGGTGCCCGAGATGCTGGCGCCGTTGCTCGCCCAGGCGCAGGTCGAATTCACGATGCGCGCGCTCGGCATCGCCGCTGGCGTCCTCCTCCTCGTGGCCCTGTTCGCGCTTCTGCTCGCCGGTCCTGTCGTCGCGCTCCTGCTCCTCCTGGCCCCTCCCGCCGTCCTGCTCTTCTGGATCCGGCACAGAGCCTATCAGCGGACATCCGCGCTGATCGAGGCGCTCCCGCATTATATCGATGCCGTTCGCCAGATGCAGACGGTCGGAAGCTCCCTTAGCCAGGCGATCGAGCGCGCGCTTCACGAAGCGCCGGAGATTGTCCGTTCCTTCCTGGGCCCCGTTGCGCGCAAGCTTGAACTGGGCGCTCCGGTTGCCGAAGCGATGCAGCAACAGGCCGACCGGTTGCATATCGCCGAGATTTCCATGCTTGCCGCCGCGATCCGGACCAACAGCCGCTTTGGCGGTTCGATCACGACGATCCTGCAGAACCTGTCGAACATCCTGCGCGAACGCATCCGCATCAAACGCGATCTATTGGCAGCGACCTCCGAAGCCCGGGTCAGCGGACGTGTGCTGATCGCCATACCCTTTGTTGCTGTCGCCGTATTATTCTCCCTCAATCCAACCTATCCGGCTTTCTTCATTCATGATCCGCGAGGACATACGCTCGCACTTGCCGCTGTAGTTCTTCAAGGCTCGGGCGTCATGGTCATGCGTCGCATGATGAGGCTCTCCTTTTGAGCGCGCTCGCCCTCCTCTGCATGGCCCTGGCGCTCGCCGGCCTCGTGGCGGCATTCCACGGCGGTAAAGCACTTCTGGCGGAACAGCGTCTGGAAGCGCGCCTGTCCGCCCGTGTCGGTGAGACCCGCGAGCCGCGGCGGGCCATCCGGCTGCCGGCTTTCATCTCCGCAAAGGGCCGCGATCGAACGGAGATCGAGGACAAGCTGCGGCTGGCAGGCTTCCAGGGCCCCCGCGCGGTCGAACATTTCGTATGGATTCGCCTCGGCGCGACGCTTGGCACGGCCTTTTGCCTTCTGCTCCTGAGCCATGTCCTTTGGGGAAGCCTGTTCGCGCGGCCCATCCTGCCACTGATCGGTGCCGGGTTAGCCTTCATCGCCTCCAAGCAGGTGCTGCAGATCTTTGCCGTCGCCCGCGCCCACAAAATCACCGCCGAGTTCCCCTTCCTCCTCGACCTCATGCTGATGATGCTCGAAAGCGGCGTGTCGCTTGATCAATGCTTCCGTTCGATCGCGCGCGATGAAATCGTAGCGGTTCCCAACCATGCCGTTCTCATCGCGAACCTTGTTGCCGATATCGATCGCGGGATGACCTATGAGGCAGCGCTCGACCGCTGGGCCTCACGCGTCGCGGTCAAGGGAGCGCGTGAGCTTGCCGCGCTCTTCCGCCAGGCCCTGTTCCAGGGCATCGAACTGGCCCCCGCCCTTCGGGAGTTCATTCGGGAATTTACCCAGCAGCGCGTCGCGCGGGCACGCGAGGCAATGGGCAAGATCACCGTCAAGATGGTGGTCCTCATGATCGTCTTTTTCATGCCGGGGCTTTTCATCGTCCTCGCCGGGCCACCAGTCGTGACAATCTTCGATACGTTGCGGGGCATGAACCAATGAAAGGCGCTATTCTTCCTATCCTTGCGCTCGCCCTAAGCGCGCCGCTCCAGGCAGCGCGGGCGCCAGACGATGTGCCTTCGACCCGCCCGCTCTACCTTCAGCTCATCCAACAGGCACGGATCGATGGTCGACCCCGGGCAGCCCTCGCCTATCTCGATGACTTCGAACGGCGCTATCCCCACGACCTTGAAGCACGCATCCTTCGCGTGAACAGCCTTCTTGACCTCGGCAGAGTCGAGGAAGCCGGCACCTTGGCGCAGGCCCTTCCGGACGACCGGAATGGTACAGTTAGCGCCGTCCGTGGCCATGTCGCGGCCGCCGGGAATGATTGGACCGGCGCAACCGCTTACTATCAGACCGCACGCACAGCCCGCCCGGCAGATCCCTTCATTCGCAATGCCCTTGGCTATGCGTTTCTACGCGTCGGACGATACAGCGAGGCGGTCGATGCCCTGAAGGGTGCTGCCGATCTGGCCCCTGGCGACGAAGTCATCCGCAACAATCTCATTCTCGCCCTTCTCGCCGCCGGTCAGCGCGCGGAGGCCAACCGGGCCCTCCAGGGCATCCGCGATACCGACGTCCGTGCCAATCTGCGCAAGACGCTCCTGGCCGAGGTCGAACGCATTCACCTGTCTCTCCCGCGAGCACAAGGCAAAGGAAGCTGATCCATGCTGGCACTTTTCATTCTCGCCGCTGCTCCGGCCGCAACCCCTGCCCCGCCAGCCCCCTTGCCCATCGAGAGCGAGGCGCGGTCGGTCGTCGAATGGCAATTGCGCGCGCAGCCGCGGTCCGAGGAGGATATCCGCCTCGAGGCTTCAGCAGCGGAGGCCATCTACAGGCGATATCTTGGGTCGATCGGCAAGATGCTCGAGAAGCCGGATTCCAGTGGTGGATCGAACGCCCGATGATGGGGCGGCGGCTCCTCGCATTCTGGCGCGACGAGCGAGCTGCTGTCACCCCGATGGTGGCAGCGCTTGCAGTTCCCTTGATTGGGGCTGCCGGTTTCGCACTCGATGTCGGGCTCTATTATGTTCAGAACCAACAGCTCCGCACCGCCACGGAGGCCGCTGCGCTCGCCGCGGCAGTCAACCCGAACGATGCCTATAATCGCGCCAACAACTATCTCGGCAAAAATGGCTTTCCCGGACTTATCAACCCGAATGATGTCAAACTCGGGCGCTATTGTGCTGACCAGAATATCGCAGATCCCAAAGCGCGATTCATCGGGCCCACGGCCAATTGTCCCGGTTCCATTTCAACGGATCCCCAGGCCAATGCTGTCCGCGTCACAGCCACGAAAGACAGTACGCGCTTCCTGACCAACGTGCTTGGCAGCTTCAATCCCATTCCTAAGCTCGCCGCAACTGCCACGGCCGCCCGTCTCGATGAAGCCGGTATTGCCACGACGGGAAATATCCTTGGAACAGACGGCACCAAGCTCGTGGGGGGCCTCCTGCAGAGCGTCAACAAACTGCTCGGCCAACTTCTTGGCATAACGCTTGCCCTCACAGATGAGCAAGTCATCGCGATGATGCAGCATAATGTCGATGCTGGCAATTTCTTCGATCGCCTGGCGGTCAATCTGGGCCTTGTGAATGGGGTTGGCAGAACCAAGGCCGACATCACCTATGGGAGAGTGCTGGAGGAAAAGGCCAGCATGAAGGATCTTCTCCTGTCTGCGGCGCAAGCGTCTTCCGACGGCGTAACATCCCAGGCTCTCGCGAGCCTGGCAGGATCAGTGTCAGCCGATAGGGTTATCGATCTGCATGGCCTGTTTGGCCTTGGTGTCTGGAAGAACATGCCTGTTGGCGAGGCTAACGCCCAACCCGGGCTGCGCGCAGGTCTGAACGCCTATCAACTCCTGACCTATGCAGCGCAGGTTAAGGGCGCTTCTTCCCTCGACTTATCCAGTTTAACGGGCGCGGCCTTTCCCGACAGCACCGTCAAACTGACCATCATAGGAAGCACCCCGACGAACAGACCCCGCTTCTCCTTTGGGCCTGCCGGTGAAACCAGTGTCAGCTCCTCCGTCTCGCGCCTTCAGTTGAAGGTTCGTCTTGTCGATACCGGCATTTCTTCCGGCCTCCTCGGTATTCTCAGGTTGTTGGGCGTCAGCATCGACCTTGCAAACGACATCCCGGTGCTCATCAGCATCGGAGATAGCAATGCGACCATCAAGGAGATACGCTGCGCGCAAACAGGCGAACAGGCCCGCGACGCCCAGGTTGACGTCACCGTTTCTCCGGCGCTGATCTCAGCCTATGTCGGCGAGGTGCGAGCAGATGCCGTGAACAACACCATGCCCTATATCGATCCCGCTGCCGTCACGCCCGTAACGATCCTCAATGCCAAGCTGCTGGGGATTCCCCTCACCAGCATAACGGCCAAAGCCGTTGCTCTTCCAGTTACCGGCGGCGACACTACGGTGACCTTTGGCCCTCGCGGCAGCGGCAATCCACAAATTGGAACGCCTGGCTCAGCGCAAAGCGCAGAAATCACCGGCACTCCCTATGCAAAAAGCAATAAGGTTCTACTCGGCCAAACAATTAGCACGCTCGTCACCAACCTCGACATCCAACCGAGCGTCGCTGGCATTTCGCTCAATATATTGACGCCACTTCTCCAGCTCGCCGGAAACCTATTGAGGCCGCTTTTAACCGGCCTGCTCGACGGGCTTGTAGGCCCCGTCCTGGACAATCTGCTCGCCGCACTCGGCCTCGAGCTAGGGAATGCGCGAGTTTGGGTGACAGGTGCCCGCTGCGGGGTTCCGGTCCTCGTCTAAATTTCGCTATTGGCGATCGGGATTAACGCCCCATCCGATCGACCATCCAATGAGGGGGCTTATTGGAAGGATAACCATCATGATGCAGTCAGCGCGTCAGTTCATCGCACGGTTCAAAAAGGATGAGCGCGGCCTCGCGGCCATCGAATATGCCGTTATGGGCGCCATTCTCGTCGCCGCCATATTGGCGCTGACGCCAACCCTCCGGACCGGCCTGCAAGACACGATGAGCGGTCTCTTCGACAAGATTCAGGCAGGTCCGGCAGCCGGATAAGTAGGAGCCTTCTCGTGAGCAGAAAATCTCATCTTCCGGGACGACTTCTTCGTTGCGAGAAGGGCATGGCAGCGCTGGAGTTCATTCTCATAGCTCCAGCGTTGTTCGCACTCATTTTCATCATTGTCCTCTACTCCTTCTATTTTGCGGCCGTAATGGGCGTGAGACAGGCTGCAGCAGAAGGCGCCCGTGCCGCCGTTGCTGGCATTTCCATCTCCCAACGGGAAGAATTGGCGAAAAATCGCGCCGATGCGGTGATCAATGCCTATGGTCCTTTGCTGGCTGCAGGCGAAGGCGCAAAAGTTGAGGCTACGACCGGAGATTCTGTCGAAACTTTCAAAGTGAAAGTTACCTATAACATCAGCGAAAGCGCCCTCTACGACTATAGCTTCCTACCCATGCCACCAAGTCCCATCAGTGCGACGACTACCGTTACTAACGGGAGCTACTGAATGACGGGCGTGCAGCTTATCGCGATCTCCACACTCATTCTCATCCTGCTTCCCATCATCGTCCTGGCGTGGGAACAGCGTAATGTTCCGAACTGGCTCTACCTCCTGCTCGGCGCGGCGGGCATCGCCTTCACCTTGACCTCTCGGGGCTTGGGTGGTGCGATCGTCTCGCTTGCCGCAGGCATCGCCATTCTGCTCCTTCTTGCCGGCGCGATCGCCTATATGCGCAGGACCTGCAAGCTGCGCCTCCTTTCTGGCGGCCAAATCAAGCTTATGGCAGCCGGCGCTGCATGGCTTGGCCCTGTTGGAGCAGTGCTCATGCTTTCGTTGGCCATTCTACTATTCGTGATCTCGGTCATTTTTTTGCGTATACGCAAAAAAGCAGTATTGCGCCCCGATTCTGAAGCAATCGCAGCTATTGCAATTCTGATTGTTCAGGTTCATCAAGGTTTGGCGACTTGATAACCTTTCTGTATGGGGCTTACAGAAATGAACATCCGGATGAATGGATGGGAGGCTAAAGAAAGGCCTGTGCCACGTGCGCGGCTGGAGGATCTGGGCCTGCCTGATAGCGCCAAGGCGCAGCTTCCGCATATCGGCACCGTGATGATCGTCGATGACGATCGTGAGTGGGCCTCCGAGTGCGCCTTCATGCTCGATATGCTTGGTTATCCATCGGTCAGCGCCTGCTCGGCCGAAGAGGCCCTCGTCCATATGCACGACGAACACATCTCACTTGTCATCGTCGACTACAGCATGCCTGACTGCGACGGCCTTGCCCTGGTTCAGGAACTGACTTCCCGGGCCGAGGAAGAGGATCGGAGCCTGCGCTTCATCATGGTCACCGGCCATGCGACAGTCGATGTCGCCGTCGGCGCGATGCGCGCCTCTATCGCGGATTTCCTGCAGAAACCGGTCAGCAGGGACGACCTCAGGCGATCCATCCTGCGCGTCAGCGGCCTTCACGACACCCCTGCCAGCCGCTCCACGCTCCTCAACAAGATCTCCTCACTGAGTTCCGAACTGCAACGCCTCGCGCAACAAATGGACGATCCCGTCCAGGCCCACGGCCGTGCGGTGCCCATTGACGCAGACTATATCCGCGCGCAATTGCGCGCGGAACTCAAAAGGCGGGAACTGATCGGCGGCGAGATTTTCGGCGACCCGGCCTGGCACATGCTGCTCGACCTTCTGCTCGCGAAGTTCGAAGGACGCACCGTCTCTGTTTCAAGCGCCTGCATCGCATCGGGCATGCCAACGACGACTGCCCTTCGGTTGATCAACCGAATGGTCAAGAATGAGGTCCTCTGCCGCATACCCGACGACAAGGATGGCCGGCGCGATTTTCTGCTCATCAGTCCCGATGTCGAGCAGGTCATCCTGGATCATCTCAGCGGGCAGACGAAATGATAGGGCCGCCATCGAGCGGAGGTAGAGCATCGTCCGATCAGACTGACTCGGACCATGCTCCATTTGCCTGCTGTTTCCCGCATTTTGCGAGCCAGCAGATGATGCCATCTGCCTGGAAAATGCTCTAGGCTGCCGCCTCTTCAGAGGCCACCTGCTCTCCCTCTCCTCCTCCACCAGCCCGTGCGGCAACGATCGTGGCCCGAAGGCGGGAAAGCAGTTCGTCCAGATCCGTCTCCTCGGTCACATTGAGATCGATCTGGACGCCCCCGCCCCTTGCCGGCTTGGCGCGTCCAACCCGTTCGCCTCCAGCAATGATCTCGATGTCGCGCGGCTCATCCTGCCCAGGGCTGGCGACCGATTCCCGCAGGCGCGCCAGAACCGTTGCCGGTGCAAGCAGCCGATCCCCCTGGACCGACCTTTCCTGCTGCTCCGCGGAGATCCGCCGGGCCTCCGCCAGCATGCGCATGCGCTGCTCCACCCTTTTGAGGAGCGGTGTCAGGACTTCCGAATGCCTGACCCGAAGTTCCGCGCGCGTACCGAACGCATCCACGATTTCCTCGGGCAACAGGGCAAGCGCGAGCAGACGGCTCAACTGACTGTTCGAAAGGTTAAGCGCATTGGCCATGCGGGACTGAACGCCCCCGTAGAAGCGATCCACCGCAGCCTGATAGCTGCGCGCGCGGTCGAGCTCGGTGATGTCTGCCCGCTCTCGATTCTCGATATCGGCGAGCCGGAACGCCTCCTCGTCGGACAGATCAACAACCAGCGCCGTCAGGCGCAGTTCGGGGCGGCCATTATGGTTGAGCCAG
Organism: Sphingobium sp. JS3065; assembly: GCF_026427355.1. NCBI lineage: Bacteria > Pseudomonadati > Pseudomonadota > Alphaproteobacteria > Sphingomonadales > Sphingobiaceae > Sphingobium > Sphingobium sp. JS3065. Next base: position 46,398 of record NZ_CP102666.1, on the reverse strand, counting down.
TCAATCGCGAAGCGGCGCCGGCTGCCTACGATCAGCTCATAAGGCCGATCCACGTCCGCCCCGTTCATGCGGACGAGCACGGGGATCCGGTTTCCCCCTTCCTGCGCTATGGACTCGATCAGCGACTGGCAGCTTTCCGCCGTCAGACCCGGCTGGTCCCGCGGATTTCCATCCCAGACGACACATTCGCCCGGCTGGATACGGATGGTAGTACGCCCATCGGATCCAGCCCCTGCGACATTGGCAAGCCGCTGGTCAAGACGGCTCAGCGCGTCCTCCCGTGCTGCCACCTGGCGCATGGGGGCCGGATCATAGGAGAGCGTTTCCAATATGTCCTTCATGAATCCAGCCATGGAACGCTCCCGCTATCGCCTTTCCCCGCCTCATAGCGCCACATTGCGCATACATCGCGCGCAATTGCGTTCGCTTCGGTTGTTTTTGCCCCGCTCACCCCATCAGAAGCGTCGGCTTACCGAAAGAACTGCCGCATGAACATTGCGATCCGAGCTCAATTCTCCCGTATAGCCCAGCCGGAAGGTCGTGCGGCTGTTATAGGTCGCCGACGCTCCTGCGCTCAGCAACGCCGCATTGCGCGCCAGCCGTGTCGGATTGAGCGTGAAGATGTCGAGGTCGCGGGCCACGAAGCGGGCTTCGATGCGGCTGTCGGGCTGGCTGCGAAGTTCCCGCTGATACTGAGCCTCTACTGACGGCCGGATCGCCCAGCGGCCCGTGTCGATCGTGGCCGACGCGCGCGCACCGACGCTCGCCCGCAGGGACTTGGTGCGATAGCTGGCAACTTCGAGCGATGCGGCCCCGCCACCTTCCATGAAGCCGCCAATGTCGGCATAGCGATATTGCAGGCCGACAAAGGGCTGCAGCTTGATATTGGCGGCGCGGAGCATGGCGCCCACTTCCGTTGTCGCATGCCAGCCATCGCCATCGACATTGGCGCGCATCCTGTCGGAAAAGCCCGTCCAGCCGACCTGGCGCCGCAGCTTGAACTCGGAGAAATTATAGCCCGCCGTCGCGTCGATGTAGAATTTGCCGTTATTGAAGCTCGCATAGGGTCCGATGTTCGTATTGAACGCCGTGATCCGGGGCTTCTGTCCTGAGTCCAGCTTCGCATCGATTCCGTCGATCCCCAGGGTCGCACCGACGATGAGATTCTCAATCGGGCTCACATCGATGGCGAAGCGGACCGAACGTGAATCACTCTTCGCTTCCGGCCGGTCGACCCGGCCCTTGTAGGTCGCCTGCTTCAGCCCCCCCACCAGCATCATGTTGATGGTGCGATCGCCGCGGACCGGCACATCCGCGCTCGCGCTCGAAGCGATATTGCGCCGCTCGACAAGATAGCTGCGGATTTCGCGATCAGCCGAGTCCATGGACTGGATCGAAAGGCGGGGTAAGAGGGAATAGCTACGCGCCGACAACTGCCCCAGCGCATCTGCACGCTCTGCAGCGGTGGGAAGAGCGTCGAGAGATTGCAGCATCGCCGCGCGATCGCCTACCGGAGCGGTAGTTGCTGAATCAAGCGAAGAGCCCAGCGAGGCCTCCCCTGGCGTGCTTGCATAAGGACCATAGGGCGCGGCATGGGCTGCCGTCATGCCCGCCGCACCCAGCAACGCGGCGGCCATCAGGCCCTTCTGCATGAACCGCCTGAATGTCGTCTCTGCCTTGAACATTGGGTCTGATCCCCTTTTCTTCTATTCTTTATGCTGATCGCCTTGCACATCGCGGGCGATCCTGCCGGTCGGAGGGGCATTTTTGCGTAAACGCAAAAATGCCCCTAAAAAACTAGTGTGTCGTGTGATGCCCGTTTCGCGGCCCGCTGCCATAATCGCCGAAGGCATGATTGAAGCTGCTCAGGCCTGCGACTGCATCCCCATAATCGGCCTTGACCCAGTCGCGGCCAATACTGGTTCCGCCGACATAGGATCCGGCCACCCATTCAGCAGCTTCATCGAGCGCCAACAACAGGTGCCAGGACGAGGCAACGCCATCAAGCACGACAATGCGCGCCACAGTCCGAGCGAGGTCAAGCAACGGGCCAACACGCGCACGGCTTCTGTCAGACTGATGGGCGGTATGGAGGAAGCCGCTGTCGATCTTGATGATGTCCGGCGCAATGCCGATAAGCTGCTCGATCGACGATGCAAGACCGCCGAAACGGCCGACGGCCAGGCGAACGCCCAAGGCTCGAATCCGATCGAGAAAAGGCTCCAGCTCGATATCGGAAGGCAAGTCACTCGTGTCGGCGACCTCCAGGATCAGTCGTGGACCGAGCGCTGCATCGCGATGCAACCGCGTGAAGATTTCATTCCATCCCGCTTCCCGGCCAAAGAGACTGGCGCTCAGACTCTTCGCGGACACCGGAATAGACAACCGCGCCAGAGGGTCGGCCTGTAGCTCGTCCAGCACGTCGGAAACAAGCTGGAGATCGATGATATGAGAGAGGCCAAGACGTTCAAATGCTGTGACCGCAGTGTCGCATTCCACCTGCTGACCGCTTCCGTTGGCCTGCCGCAATCTGCCGTCATAATAGAGAATGCGGCCACGGTCGTTGGGATCGGCGATCGGCCGCCATACTAAAAATGCTGTCCGGCGCCTGATGGCTTTCAGCAAAGCGACAGAGCGAGCCATGTCCGCACGGTAACGCGCCTCTTCCTTGGCCGACATACTACGCCAGGTAGCAATGGAACGCGGATGGGCAAATTCCAGTTCGGCAGTAGCCTCGGCCAGGAGGCGCTCGAAGTCCTCAGGGGTCGTCGAGGCATCGACAGGTCTGTAGGCCGCGCATATGTCAAGCAGGACGTCCACATCGGCGCAGCGAAAGGGCTCGGCGCTTGTGATGGAACAGAGTATTTCAACCAATTCGTCGGGGGAATAGCTCTCAAGGAGCCTGTTTTCCGCCAGAACTGTCAGCGCCTCACTCTCAACCGCTGCGATCAGAACCTTGCCGAGATGGCGCTCAAGACTTCTTCGAACATGCTTGAGAGCGTTGTTGGCCAACTCGTCGCCATAGGCTGCACAGAGTGCTGAATAATTATTCAGACGAACCGTGAGGAGATAATGCCTGCTCTCCTTTTCGACCGCTTTCATACTACGCACCTCATGCAAGACTGCGACATCATCATCGCCTTTCCAATTCAAGGCCGAGGGGACAGTGCGACCCGCCTGTCCCCTCGCCCCCCGGCCATCACCGCTGTGTCTGCGTGAAGCAGCGATGGCTCATGAGCATCGTCCGGCCCAAAATTGGGGCAGGGCCGGACGGCGCTCAATGTCAGTTTCCTCCCTTGAGGAGACCTCCGAGAAGGCCCGTGACCGGCGCAGCCGTGCCGCTGCCGCCCGTGACCGGTGCAAGCACCGAACTCACGACGCCCGTTACGGGAGCGAGAACCGAGCCTGAGCCCGTGCCTCCTCCCAGCACAGAGCCGACAACGCCGGTCACCGGAGCCAGAACGCCTCCGGCCGAACCATCAGTGGCGCCACCGACGACTGAATTGACGAGACCAGTGACCGGGGCGAGAATGGTGCCCGCTCCACCTGTCGCGCCACCGCCCAGCACCGAGTTCACAACTCCGGTGACCGGGGCGAGGACCGAGCCCGCACCGCCGGTGGCATCTCCACCAAGGACGGAGTTCACGACCCCCGTTACAGGTGCCAGGACCGAGCCCGCCCCGCCAGTGGCGTCACCGCCCAGGACCGAGTTTACAACTCCAGTGACCGGAGCAAGCACCGAACCGGCGCCCGTTCCGCCCCCCAGGACAGAGTCAACAACGCCAGTCACGGGCGCAAGCACACCGCCAGTCGCGCCGCCGGACGTAACTCCTCCGAGGACTGAACTGACGACACCCGTCACAGGTGCAAGCACCGATCCCGTTCCAGCACCCTCGCCGCCAAGGACGGAGCCCACGATACCCGTCACGGGTGCAAGCGGCGATCCGCCGGTAGCGCCGTTCAGGACAGGAGCCAGGGTGTTGACGGCGTCAAGGACCGGCGAGACCACGCCGTCCACAGTCGATGTGACAGCAGCGGCGACCGGCGCGAGACCGGTTGTGACCTGACCGACCGTTGCTCCGACCTGGGAGCCGAGCAATGTTCCGGTCAGGTTGGCGACGGGCGCAAGGCCCGCCTCAACGCCTGCCGCGGTGGTTGGCAGCGCAACATCGACGATGGTTCCCTGCGAGAGCACGCCGACCGTGACGAGCTGACCCGTGGCCGCATTTTCGCCCGTCGGGTTCAGCAGGTTGACTCCTGCCAGCGTATCGGCGGTGCTTGCCCCGGTCAGCGAATTGCCGCCGGCATTGGCACCAATCAAGGGACCATTGAGCGTGCCCGCCGGATCGGTTGGGCTCCCCGGCAATGTGCCAGTCAGTCCGCCGACCAGGTTCTCGACGAGCCCCGTCACCGGTGCGAGAGCGCCGTTGTCGCCAATCAATTGCCCGGTCACCGGCGCCAGGACACCGTTCACGGTATCGAGGAGCGGCCCAGTCACCTGGTCGACGGTCGATGTGACGGCCGCCACGGTAGGTGAAAGACCATTGGTGAGCTGTGTTACAGCACCTCCCACCTGATCCCCCAGCAGTGCGCCCGTCAAGGAGCCAACCGGCGCGAGACCCTGCTGGACCTGCTCAGTGGTGGTAGGCAGTGTGACCTGCGCAACGGTGCCTTCGTCGGTCAGGACATCGACGGTCGCCAGAACGCCTGTCGATGAAGACGAACCCGGCAACACATTCACGCCGACCAGCGTGCTGGAGCCGCTGGGACCACCAACCGTGACATTTCCGACATTGCCACCAACGATCGGCCCGTTAAGCGCGGATGGACCAGTAGGTCCTCCCGGGCCGGTTGGACCACCAGGGCCAGTCGGGCCACCGGGGCCAGTCGGACCACCAGGGCCAGTCGGACCACCGGGGCCAGTCGGGCCACCAGGGCCAGTCGGGCCGCCAGGACCAGTCGGACCACCAGGACCGGTCGGGCCACCAGGACCGGTCGGGCCACCAGGACCGGTCGGGCCGCCAGGACCGGTCGGGCCACCAGGGCCGGTCGGGCCACCAGGGCCGGTCGGGCCACCAGGGCCGGTCGGGCCGCCAGGACCGGTCGGGCCACCAGGGCCGGTCGGGCCACCAGGGCCGGTCGGGCCCCCAGGGCCGGTCGGGCCACCAGGGCCGGTCGGGCCCCCAGGGCCGGTCGGACCACCAGGACCAGTCGGGCCCCCAGGGCCGCTCGGATCAGTGGGGCCGGACGGACCACCGGGACCAGTCGGACCGCCAGGACCACTCGGGTCAGTGGGGCCGGTTGGACCACCCGGGCCGGAGGGGCCGGAGGGATTTTGTCCGCCGCCCGCGCCTATGTCGAAACCGACGCCATCGGCACATGCCCCCAGGAGAAGAAGCGGAATGGCCGTGGCGCACAGGAGATAGCGCCGTCCTGAACGGAGCGATCCATGAAATGCCATTGGGGTACTCCCTGTTATTGCGAGACTCTCGCGACGAGGGACGAATAGCCCGAACCGGCGCACGGTCAGCGAGCAGAAGAAACCGAAGCGGTCATAACCCTTACAGGACGCCATTATCTCGTATCTGGACGGACAATATCATGCCTTGAATATCCGCAACAGACTAACCGATATTCCGAAATTCACCCATTCCTCAGCAAATCCAATCGCCTTCTCGCTCAATGCTACGCAAATGCAGCTTTCCGCTCAAGTCGCGATCTCAATTCTCCAAACAACCGGATCGGTTGTTTCTGTCCAAATACCGCCGCCGACGCCACGCCGCCGTGCTGAGGATCCTGAGCTCTGCGCATTGGGGGTGTGCGACAGGAACGAAGATCTGTCCGGGTATAGGCTGCATCGTCTGCTGACGAATCTGCGCCTTCATGACCAACCCGATATATGGTCATTGCCCAACGCCATGGCTCGTCTGGATGAATGCCACTCATGCCGCCCCTTCCCCATCGACTGCCGAGCGACACGCGCATCTGCCAAGACAGCGGCATAAGGCTTCGGTACTGGAGCCATCCTGAACGCTGGACATGGCCCCACCCGCACCGTCGGCGGCCAGGCATTTCCTGTCCCCGCGCCCACCACCGTCTCATTGCCGTTGCCTGACGAGCGGTTTGGAGGCGATCTGAGGAGCCCCTTTAGCGCATCTTCAGCTCGGCAAGCGGCACCGTCCACACCAGAATGCATGGTTGCTCCGGGCCGCCCCATTGAGGTCGCTGAAACGAGGTCCCCCACCCCTTCATCTCATCCGCGCGCAGGCCAGACCGTGGCGCCCATATGAGTATATGACCGGGTCAATGTTCAGCCGAACGTCGCCAGGTGCGAGGAAGCATTTGGGTCCGGTGTGCACCGGACTCTTGGAACCCGACCTGCAGAATGATCGCGGGGACCGGTCCAAGGGGGCGCTCCCGCGGCGAACCACCGCCAAGTCGCTGTTTCAGCCCAGAACCCCCGCGGCCTTTAACGTGAAGACGAGGTCATCGGCCAGAACCGGCATGGCGCCCGCGGCAATCGCAACGCCGAAGGGCACCGTCGCTTCGCGCCATTGCCTTCGCCTCCACAGCGCATGCGCCACTGCCCCTGCGGCAACCGCCCCTCCTGCAAGAATGATGACTGCGATCATTCCAACAACGTCTCCGGCACGGATCCACAATAGCAGCGCGCCGAGCAGTTTGATGTCTCCGCCCCCCACGGCGCCCACAGCAAAGAGCAGCAGCAACGGCCCTGTGGCGACCAGCAGAACGAGAAATTGTTGTCCGATCGAGGCTGGCATAGCGTCCCCCGACACCCCAATCCAATAGGGCACCGCGGCAATGGCGGCCAGCAGGGACAAACCATTGGGTATCCGCCGGAAACAGACGTCGAAATAGACTGCGGCGCCCAGCAGAATGAACAGGCACAATAAGCTGCCCCCGCTCAGCAAGGGGATCGACGGAAGAGCCGATGGTGACATTGGCTGCACTGCCTGCAAATTGGGGAAAGATAGGAGAATCCCGTCAGCCGATCAGAAGCGCGGGATCGCGGCGATCGGGCGCGAATTGTCCCTTACAGATCGGGCAACGATCCGCCAGGCAACCGCCATCCAAAATCGTTTTGGACCGCGTGATCACTCATCTCCATCGCGGCCCCTCGACCCAGCTTACAAGGCTACGCCGAATACCCTTCGTCACCGGGAGAACACGATGCTGCAGGAATGATGGAAAGATCAACATGCTGCCGCGCGGAGCGAAGGTAGCGCCGGGCTGCTGAAGGCCGAAAAACTCAAAAGCCCCACCCTCATAATCCTCCGGTTCGGAGAGCTGGACGACGAAGGACAGCTTACGTGCATAGGGCCGAGGGGATTCCAGCCAGACGTCATGATGCCAATCATATTTGCCGTGCGCCGTGCCGTGATATTCCGTGTATTGCAGGTCGAACGGCGCCACGATGTCCACGCCGAAATTGGTCCTGTTCGACGCATGAACATAGCGCATCAATGTCTTGACGAGTTCGGCCTCAATGTCGGGATCCAGCCAGCGGATCGTAGAGCTGCGGTAAGCATGGTCATCACGTTGCGCTTCGTCAAAGCCAACGGTCGCGGACTGCACAGGATATTGCTCCGCCTTCTCGATAACAGCGTCACAGGCCGCAGGTGACAATATCGCCGGCCACACTTCCCAGACATTCTTCATAGCCAAACTTCTTTCGTTGGAAGAGACCGCCCGCCGTTCCGGACCTTTGGATCTGGTGAATGGCCAATTTTGCGTATACGCAAAATCGCTAAAACGCTCGACCAAGCCCGAAGAAGAAGCGCGCCTTCCTGCTATAGGCGTCGTTAGGGCGCTTGACCGGGAGTGCAATTTCGGCGCTCGCGCGCCAGCCCTTCCCTACGCCCACGCGCACGCCGCCGCCGGCCGATGCAAGTGAATAATCCTGCGCAGCAATCCCATAATATGGTCGCGCAACAGCGTGGGCTACTGCACCATCCACATAAGCGAACAAGGATGTCGCCTTCAAAACCGGAGACTTCGCCGGAAGCGACCAGCTCAATTCCAGGTTGGATGCAAGTGCCTGATCGGATGTTATGGTACCGATCCGATAAGCCATGCCGGCACCCCTTCCCCCCAAGGAAAATCTCTCGGTTACCGGAAGCTTATCCTTGGAATATTGCCCTTTAACAGTCACTTTTGCTGTCAAGTTATTCAATAGCGTTTTAACCGCTATTGCCTGTATATTCACCTTGGAAAATTTAATCTCCGAAAATCCGGTAAAGGCTTTGGCGCCAATGGCGTTGATCCCCTGGCTCACCACGGCAGATGCAGCATAGCCATTCTTGGGCCCCACATCGGACCATGACAGCCCCGCTCGGACCGCTCGGGACCGATAATCACCAAACTCGGTATCGAGATAATAATTGGTGCTGTTGATTCCATCGAGCGACAGGCTTGCGGACAGATTTTTCTTGTACGATCGGATGATCGGATATGTAAGGGAAACCCCCGCGAGCGTCGCCTCACCTTTTATGTGCGTTCCCCGAGACTTGGTATTAACCTGCGCGAAGTTCGCGGACAAAGTCAGACCATTGCTTCCCAATGGCGTGCTGTGGCTCAGCGAATAATATGTATATCGATCCGGATAGAAGGGAAGATAAGCGGAAACCCTTGTACTATCGCCTTCGCGAACAAGTCCATGCGCCGCTACCGAAAGTTGCGCCTGGACGCCCTCCACGACATTGCTTACCCCGCTATTGTCTATCGTAAGTCCAATATCGAGTTGCTTACGCTTGACGATCACATCGAGGATCAGATCACCGGCCGTTGGCATCTGGCGAACAGCTACATTGACCGTCTGCCCCGGGATATCGCGCAGCAGTGACAAAGTGCGTTCCAGCGTGGATTTACGCAGTGGATCCTCGCGCATCAGACGCTGCATATGGGCCCCGATCAACTTCACCGGGGCGCTAGGCGAGATGCCGCTCAACGTATAATTTTTTATTCGCCCTTCAACGACCCTGACTTTGATCTCGCCGCCCACGGGCGCCTGGGCGGGGATCGAGACAGCATAAAAAGCAATATCGCTTCGACCGTAGGCGGCGGTCACTGCGTTGGCGACCCCCTGCAAGGTGGCGTTAGTCAGGGGGTGACCGATAAACGGCGCGACTGCTTCATCCAGGACGGACTGGCGGAGCGAGGAGCCTTCATAACGCACACGGGCGAGCTGGACGCTGGCAGCAGAAGGCGACGCAGGCGCCACTTGAGGCGATGGCGCGGATGCCGCGGGAGTGGCGGGCCCCTGCTCCAGACGCGGCGCGACCCGGTCGGTTCGGTCGCGGTCGATAACGGGCGCGCTGCCCAAATCATTGACGCCGGCCTGTGCACCCTGGGCGCGGGCGATGGTGGGCAACAGCAAGACGATCGCAAGGATCATCACCAAGACGAGTTTTACTACGCCTTCCGGCCTCTGTTGCCCGGATAAGCGGCCAGTTGCCCGTGAGATGCCGGGGAGCACCGAAATTGCCCTGTTTCTTTCCATTGGAAAAGACGGTTACTTGATTTACCAAAGCTTTCATCAGTAACAAGAACCGAATCGGTTGCTTTGGCATGATTCAATGACGCTGGTTGCTTGAATGGCGATCTTGATCCCATGGGTGCGGCCAGAGCATGGTCCGATCAGATTGAATGGGATCATGCTCTCCTTATCTCTTGTCTTCCGCATGGTCCACGCCGGCAGGCGACAACCCCATGTTTCGAAAATGCTCCCGTGCGACAGCTATGGCGCATGCCGTTCGCTTGCGTCGGAGGCACCCTCCCCTTCCTGGTTGATATTGCATCGGGTCCGCATGCGCAGCTTACCCCCGCGTCTGGCTGGTGACCGTCACGCGGATGTCCTGCCGCGCGGGACGCCATGTTCGCGCCGGCATTCCATCGTCCCTGCCAATATGTGCAGTAGACCCCAAAATTGGGCCAATGGCGATTCGTGTCAGGCCGATGAGATTGGAACGACCTTGTGAGTCAATCTTGTCGGCTGGCAATTGGGCAAAAATGCGGTGAGGGGCGGAAAAATTCGAGGCGCTCAGAAGCTCTCTCAGAAGGACTTTTGGTGGTTGTCGATACTTTCCCTATCCAACCCCTTCATTGCGCTCCACGGGCTTCTGAGGGGATTTTAGAGATAATTCATGATTTGTTCCCTTCTCCCCCTCGCGCGTGAACTGGGCCAACCAATCCGAGGAAAGGTAGCATGCGGATCGGCGTTACCTCGACAGGATGTAAAAATGGGGGACACCGTCCCTGGCTGCGTGGGCATCTGGCAGGAAGGCGTCGGTCAAGGCTGGCGGTCATGAAACGCTGCTGAGCTGGCGACATGACTGAAGCTCACCGCCGTCTCCGACCAGCATGGTACATTGCTCGACTACGCGGCACGCCGGGGAGCTCGACAGTTCGGCTTTGACGCCCGGGGGATTGTGTAGCCAGTGAAGTCAGCCGCCGATCAACCACGAACATCCCGTGCTGCTGGACCCGCGTGAGATTGCCAATGTTCGAGCGAGATGGGGAGGCATGTTGCTTCGGCAACATTGGCCTTGAACCAGGGATCATAGAAAGCCAATTGTTCTGCGCTGGTGCGTCCCTCACCGCGGGGACACGATATAGAAAGATGGAACGGAGAATAACGCGGAGGGAAAGGGCAGGTCGTGGCCGCGATCCGGGCGGGAACGTGAACTGCAGACATCAGGCCGCGCGATTGGGAAAACTCCTGTGTTCCAGCGCCCCACCAGCGTGGATCTTGCATGGGCGACGTTCCCAAGTCCGGGGAAAGGCGGGACGGATGCTCGCGATGGAAGATGTCCGTTCAGTCCGGAAACGTCCCTTGAGGTAAGTGACATCGATCCAGAGATAGGGTCAGCCGCCTTCGATCGGGCGATCAAGGAAGACCTTCACAATCTCCTGGCGCCACCGGCGCCCGCTCATGCCGAGCGCTTTGACCAGATCATCGACTGCCCGCGTTTAGATGCTCCATATGGATCGCCGCGGCCAGCGCCTTCTCCGCCAGATGGTGCAGGTCCCGCAAGCAAGGAAAATAGCTGCCGGTGCGCAGTTTGGGGATGCGCAGCCCGACGCTCCCGTTGTGCCGGGCCTGTCGCGCCGCGCTCTTCTCGCGTAACCAGCGCGCGTCCGGCCAGCTTCGCTACAGTGACGCCGCACCACGTCCAGGGGGCACATCCCTGCCTCCTCCGCTGCGCCTACCCGCGCCGACTATGGACGGCCGAGCGCCCTTAGTACCACGAAGCCGACAGACCCCAGCTCGTTGGCACCACGGAAATAATCGCGACGGCGGTCGTCGATCGTCCGAGCAAAGCGCCAGCGGGACTGACTCCAGCCGCATCGTGACGGACTTTCTAAAGGCCGCTTTCAGTTGAATTTCAGCCTTCCGCGGTTCAAAAATGCTCATCTTCTTGCTGCCCTGAAAAATGATCACATTGGCGCCGACCGAACGCCTGTTAGCGAGGTTCATGACGATCCCCCCTCCCCTCCCCAGCCCATCGCTCATGGTCTGCTATGCGGAAGCACAGGCCGCATTGGCGCGGCTCGAGGAGCGTCTTCGCCTCAGTCCTGTCCGCCAGCCCCTGAGAGCGCGCATCGCGCTATCCGAACGACAGGCTCTCGCCGCCATCGACATGGCCGACTTGCCCGAGGAAGCCGTGGTCATAGACGGCCGAGGCCGACTGACGACCAGCGTGTATGACCTGACGCACTGGAAACATGCGATCGGGATGCCGATCACCCTCAATGCCCTCGTCACCGATGCTTCTGCCCTTCTGCAGTGGTTCGGCATGGACATGACGCAGCCGCGCCAGAACGCCCTGGGTCACCGTGAGGCATGGGAGCTGACGTCGGCGGTCGAAGCCTGGAGCAAGGCCTGCAAGGCCTTACCCCCCTCCCCTGCCCTCGTCCATTCCGGTCGGATCGCCGCTTTGTGGCGGCAACACTCTCCGCTCGGCCGAGGCGATGTGGTGGCCAGCCTTCTGGTAGGCGATCGATGGGGTCCCGGGCGATGGAAAGGCTCGCAGGGAGGGTTGACCGCACTGGGTCTCAAACTGGCTGGAGGACGGTGGAAAGTCGCCAGAGACACCGAACTGGATCGGCTTTGGCTCGACGCGATCGCGGCGGGCGCCAACGCCCATCTTCAGATCGAGGTTCAGCTGCGGGGCTTTGCCCGCCGCGCGAGAATGCATCTCGCCGTTCGCCGGCGTCCAGGACGGCTGAAGGACCTGCTCTCCTTTGCCATGGCACGGCCCGCCATTACGAGCGGTGAGGTTGCCCGGCATCTGGGCCTGACGTCAGCTGGCGCCATCAAGCTTCTGCTGACTGCGGAGCTGGAAGGCTTGCTCGTCGAAAGGACGGGTCAGGCGAGTTACCGCAGTTACATGGTGCCTTTGTCCGGACCGAAGGCTGTGCCTAGAACGCATCGTCCGGCATCTGCTGACATCTTTGAGCTCACAATTTGGGACGATGAGAGCGATGATACGGGCGCACCAGCCCCTGTGAGCGGCAAAAGAGGTGAGGAGTGAGGCGAGTTACCCCCGGGACCTCACGCCTTCTCAGCAGGGCTTGAACGGCGATTTAGGGGCATTGCGCCGTTAGTTCTCGCTCCATCGCGAAGAATCGCTCCCCTTCCCAGCCCTGCCCTTCTTCCGCGCCGATCAGCTGCAAATAGTTCGAAGGCCGATGGCCGCTCGGTTGCGGCCATGATCGTCAGGCCATCTGCCTGAATCCCTTTTCTGACACCTGGCGAGAACTGCGTTTGCGGCGTGCAGAGCTTGCTGCTTTCCCGATTCTCATGCAGGTGGGGCGGGTTGTGGCGCCACATAGTGCGTTCCGTCGGGTGCCGGGTCCTTCCTCCCTCTCATTCTCTCACGTTCCGTTCAATCACTCAAAAAAGAGGATGCGCCAGAGGCGCGGTTTAGATCCGTTAAAAGAATCCATAAAGAGTTACGCCTGCCCACTCCTAGCGCGAATCGTTGACTCTCCACGAGTCGCGGATTTGGCCCGTTCCCAAAATCCCGTCGCTTCGTTCCCAATGTCCCGAAGTCCGCGTTCCCAATGCACCGTGATTCGGTTCCTGAAGTCCCGTGGCCTGTTCCCGAAATCCCGTGCGGGACCGAGGCGTCCACAATGAGTAAAACATGTTTTACTCTGCCGGAAAGGCCCGGAAAACGGGGTTTAGAGCATATGCGATCATGGCATGTCGCGGTATATCCGTGTCTTGCGCCGGACACAAAAGGGGTTCGTCCAAGAATCGCACTAGTGTCGCTTTGCTCTTTCCACGGGATATCGGGAACACGTCGGTGCCAAGCATATTCGGTGGTCATTCGATAGGCAGCGCGCGGCAGCCCCCCTGCGAAGCTCACGCTTGAGCACGGGATTTCAGGAACGCGGGCCAGGGTAACCGTATCCCGCGTTGATCGGCCAGGTTGCAGAGCTCAGGAGGATGCTGTGCGGCAATGCGCCTTAAGCCGGAGCACTCGTGCAGGCGCTCCCATGGTCTGGCGGTAGCTAGCCCTGGACTGCGTCGGGCGATGGGCAGTATTCTCGCCTTGCCTGCGGCCATCGACGGTACTTCAGGAACGTCCCGCTCTGTCAGGAGCATTTCCGATCATAGCCTGTCGGGTCGGCTTGTGAGTTGGGCGGACTGCATTCCCGCTGATCGAGTGATCGCAGACAGGAGCAAGCACGCTAATGTGCGCATTTCTGAGGGTCGCCTTGGCTGTTCCTGAAATACCGGGCCTGGCAGCCAACGGCCCCGCCTCCAGGCGTGGGGGGACGCCGTGAAGCCGGTCGCAGGCCCATGTGGGTGACTGGCCTTCGGATTCTGAACCGCGTGAGCACCGGGGATCGACCCATGATCGCCTTTTCCATGAATCAACTGTCGCAGCCTTAGCCGCAGCGTGCCGTTCGAATAGGGAAGGGAGGAGAGCGTGCGGCCGTAGGCGGCAACGCGTGTCCGCGAGAGACCATGCCACGCTGAACAGATGTTCCAGCATAGCGGGACTTGGTTTCATGAGATCGGTGGACAGATCGCGGTATTTCAGGAACGCACCGTGCGCTGCCATCCTGGGAGCTTGCCCGGGAATAGGATGGCCAAGCGGCTATCGAATGAAGGAGAGTCGGAAGGGCAGGGCAGGGGGCCTGCCCGGAACGGACAGGTCAGATCGCGGAACGTTGTTTGGTGCAGAAGGTCGCGAAAATCTGGGTGATGTTACTGGCGTCGAAAGCGATGTCGCGCGATCTCAGGAAGTTCCTGAAATCATTTGCAACAGCCTCGTGATCGCGCTGCGGCGAGGGAAGATTAGCCCGGGCAATCGCTCCAAAAGCACCAAAGGCGATCGATCCCTGCAAGGGGAAACTCACGGGCTCTTCCTCGGCAGCGGCGGTCCCGGGCTTCGAGGCGTCAACGGCGGGCGCGAAGCCGCTTGAAGGGGAGGGGGAGGGGACTTCATCCAGAGCACGTTTGGCCATCCGAAGGAACGGCTCGCCGCCATCGCGCTGAAGAAGTTCCAGCGAATATCCAGGAAGACTGTTCTCTCGTGCGATTTTCGTCATCTCGAATTTGAAGCGACGATAATCCCCCTCCGCGCCCGATTTCTCGTACAATGTCGGCATGGAAATCGAGAATCCGTCAGGGCCGGCTCCGCCCGCATGTTTGCGCGCTACGCGATAAAGCCAGCGCTCTCGCCCACCCGTCAGCGAGAAATAGGCCGGATCGATGGCAAGTACGCCGCCTTCCATGAGAACGCCATCATAGAACCATTTGGCCAGCGTAATCCGCATCCCGCGCACTTGCCCATTGCGGTCCTTGAGCTGGCTGTGGCTGTCGATCCAGGAAAAGGTGGTTTCCACCGCATCGCCCGAGCGGATGTTGGTTTTGACGGTCGTCGACTGCAGGCGGTCCAGTGCATTGCCGAGCAATTCATAGGCCCTGCCGCCCACATCACGCTTGAGCGTTGAAAGCATGTCATAGGGGACGACGTGAAGGGTTTGGGGGATGTCGTTCACACCCCGCCTCTTGTGTTCGATCAGGACCGAGGCGCAATAAATCAGGACGTCCAGATCATAGATGGTCGCAAGGCCATATTCCGAGTTGGCGCTGACGTGAACCGTCACCTTTCCGTCGGGACTTACATAATCGATCGGCTTGAGGCGCTTGCGTTTTGAAAGCGAGAAAAAGGGACGCTCCATCGTCTCGCGCTGATCGCGCAAGGGCAGGGCGGTGAGCTGCGGGAGGAACAGGTCTACCTGACTGTCGTCTCGACCGACCTTCTTGGAAACCATTGCCATTCCCCGGATAGCGTCTGGTAAAACATGTTTTACCGATTAGTAAGGTATTGTTTTAGCGCGAAAAAACTATTTTTTGCTGAACTTCGCGGCCTCGATGACCGGGCGCAGGGCCGAGAGAATTTCGTCTACGTTGATCGGCCTTCGCGGATTGATGTTGATCGTAATTCCGCGCGCCCGTGTGTCAGAGACAATCATGCCGATCTGATCGCCGTCCAGGGCATTGACCGCGGCTTTCACGCGGCGCGCGGGCTCCCGCCTTACCGGACTGGCCGAAGCAAGGCGCTGGAAGACTTGCGGGCCTTCGATTGGAGTCTCTCCCGCCGTTCGCCGTTCACCTTGCTCGCGCGTAATCTCTCTTGCGACCTCCAGGATCGCTTCACGCAAACCTGGTTGCTTGAGGAGGGGAGACAGCTTCATGCCGTGACGAACCTTGATATCGGCCGGATCTGCGAATGCCCGCACCACATCGTCGGGCAATTCGGCGAGCTGCAGCAGATTGTGCAGGTTCTGCTTCCCGATCGCGAGGCGATCGGCCATATGGCTGCGGATGCCGTTATAATAGGCGTCGACCGCGTGAAGATAATTGCGCGCTCGCTCAAGGTCGGTGACGTCCTCGCGCTCTCTGTTCTCTATATCGGCGAGCCGGAAGGCGCCTTCATCGTCAAGCGTTTCAATGCGCGCGATGAGATCAATCTCGGCGTGGTTATTCTCGCGCAGCCATGACACCGAAAAATGGCGCCTGGTCCCGACGATCAGTTCATAGGGCTTTTCACCGTCCGGCGTCCGGCGGACGACCACGGGTTCCCGGTTGCCATTCTCCTCCTTGATGGAGTCGATAAGGGAAGCGCAACGCTCATAGCTAAGCCCGGCATAATCACGCGCATTGCCCGGCCACACGCTGCATTCGTCCGGCCGTACACGGATGGTCAGCCGCTTTACGGTGCGCGCGATCTCGTCAAAGGCCACCCCGCGCCTCTCCAGGAAGGAGGGGGCGGCAGGCTCGCGACGAGATGGTTCAGCCGGTGCCGCATGCGGCGCCTCTGGTTCGGAAACCGCCGGCGGCGAGCCGAGGCTGTCGATGGCAGTTGTCAAAAGACTGCGGCGTCGTCCCGCTCCGCTGCTCATGCTGCCTCCGTCAGGCGATCAGTGCCGAGCTGCACGATACGCGACGGCCACTGCTTGCAGATATCCTTTTCCAGTTCGCGGAAGACTGAATTGAGATTGTTGCGGCACCGCGTATAAGTCTGATGCGAACCATAGGGCTTGTTGATTTCGTAGACCGACGACATTGCAATGCCGGCGTTCTTTATTTCCTCCGAGAGCAGGATCGGAGTGGATAGCATCTGGCCCGCATAGGTCTTTTCCATGACCTGGAGCATCTGCGCTTCGTTCGTGCGGTTCGGCTGAAACATGGTGCAAACCACGCGGATGAATCCATAGTCGATCGACGCATCGAACTTGGATACCAGACTCATCGCTTCCCGGCAGGTCTGCATGAAATGAATGGTGGAGAGATAATCAAGCTGGCGGGCAGGAACGGGGATCAGGAGGCCGTCCGCCGCGCTCAGGGTATTGACGCCTAGAAAGCCCATCGCGGGCGGCGGATCGAGAATGATCACGTCATAATCGCGGCGGACTTCCTCCAATCCGATACGCAGCATCCGGAAGGCCCCGGCGATCGCTTGAGGGCCTTCCTCGATCGTCGCCGTCAGTTCCCATTCCGTGTCCTGCAATCCCAGATTCGCCGGGCAAATATCGATATTGGGCCAGGCCGTGGGCCTGATGGTCTTGCGGAACGACTCCGCCTCATCGATACGGGGAGACAGGAAATTGGAGAGTGTATGCGTCTCGTCCACCAGTCCCTCCAGATCGACGTCGAACATGACGCTCATGGAGGCTTGGGGATCGCAGTCGACGACGAGGACGCGATAACCGCGTAACGCCAGATAATCGGCGAGATGTTTCGAAGTGGTGGACTTGCTCACGCCGCCCTTGAAGTTCTGAACCGCGATAACCACCGCCCGTTCGTCGGGCAGCTTGCCCATCTTGATGCCGAGCGTCTCGCGAATGGCGATCAGATCTTCTACGGTGTAGAAGCGGCGGCCATTATTGGAAACCTTTGGAGCGGGAAGGCGCCCGCGAGCTTCAGCCTTGGCGAGAGCCTCCGGAGTTCGCCCGAGAAACTCCGCAGCGACCGTGGCGCCCATGGTGATGTTGAGGGTCTTGCGGTCTGATGGGTCGATGGCGGCGCGGCGCAGAACGGTTTTCGCGTTCTCGCAGGAGCTGATCATCGTATCCAGTATCTGGCCTGACAACATGGCCCGCCCCCCAAGCTCTCGTTTACCATAGTCGGTTCGTCAAAAAAGGCCGAATTTCGCCTGCAAGCCCGGACATATAAGGCGATTCAGGAGGGTTAGTCAAATTCTCCCGCAATGCGCCAAGAAATCAGGACAGCGCACGATTCTCGACATCTGTCGCAGACAAACAGCGGCATGGTCCTCGCCCATCGTCTGGTACCGATCGCAGCGTTTCCGTCCTGCCGCTTACCAGGCGAAAGAGGTGAGCGGCAAGCGAGCGACGCGCTTGCTGCCGGTTGGTCTCGAAGCCGCACACGCACCCATCAACAGCGGTGCGCGAGGGACGGCACGAGATTATGGTGAGCGCAAGCCGTATCCTGGCTGGGTCTGGTCTTCCTTCCGTCTGTCAAGCTCTCCGCTCACTCAGCAATTTTTGAGCTGTTCAACGGTCTTATCGACGTCCACCCGCGAGTTTGGCAGCATCCGCCGCTGCGCGACCTGCGTTCGTCGCCCCGCTCAGACCCTTGCGCCGATTGAGCTCGGCCGTCTCCGTGTTGTGGCGAATGGAGGCAGCGAGGGCATGCCGTTCCGCAATCGACAGCCGCGACGCCTCATCCTTGCGCACGGCTGCTTCCTGTGCATTTGCAGCGCGGACCTGGGCCTGCATCGCCTGTCCTTCGAGGACGGCGTTCCTGGCCTCCTGCGCTGCGGCTGCAGCGCGCGAATGAGCGATCGCGACAGCCCCGGCTCGCTCAACGCACGCCAGATATTCGTCGTGCAGGTCGGCATCGCGTGCCAGGCGCGCTTTTGCCGAGCGGATGATTTCGAGCTTGGCTTTCAGAAAATGGTGATGCCAGAAGATGCTGATCCAGCAGAAGAGAAAGAATAGCGCGACGACCAGCCCCATGACCTGGTCCCTGCCGAGTTCGTCGGACATCGAGTGGATCGGCGTGGAAAAGATCATGAAAAATCCTATGAGAATGAACCCCGCGCATGCGGCGGTTGCGCCGTAGAAGGCACCCTGTCCGGCGATCCAATGCCGTTCGGAATTTTGCCGTGGCCACAGGTCGGTGATTTCATAGATGTTCATTAACGCCGAACGCTTGTGGGCGATGTTCGCGATATAATTCTGCAAGAACGTCATGATTGCCAGCCCTTCCGTGTTGTCATTCCTCCTATGAACGGATGAGGTTGTGAACGTCTTAAGGCGCCGCGGCAGCGTCATCGAGCCTTCTTTACGGACAGGACGCTGCGAAGGTGTCCGGCGCCGGTTCGAGGATCTCGGCGTTCTGCGCCGTGTGGCCAAAGAGCAGCTGTGCTCTTGTCGGGCAGATGGATGTCAGCGCCCATATTATCTGGAAGGCGAAATGGTCCGAATTGGACATTGGAACTATCGTTCCTGGAGTTTTGGCATGCTTTTCGGCGCGCTGCTGCGCACCGATCCGTCGGCGGGCGTGAGGACGCGTAGATCGCCCGGGAAGTTGCGCTTGCATGCGACCTCCTGTTGGCGGGCATCAGCCGTTATGATCCTGTCGCCGCACGCGGGTGGATGCGACCATTGATCCTTTGTCGAACCATGGCCATCGCAACGCCCTTATGCGCCGCTGGCATTTTCATGGGCAGGCTGACATTCTCATCGGACAGGTGCGAGGCTTGTTGAGCCCGTTGGGATGGAAAGCCCTGGAAGATGACTGAGGGCGGCGAATTGATGGCCATCCAGCCAGGTGGCCCCATCATGAGTTCGCGCAGCCAGCCCTGAACGGCAGCCGGGATCCGCCTGACTTTGCCGCAAATCCGCCCCACAAAGCCCCTTTGCTCACCGGTCGGTGTCAGCCGGATCGACGCGGGAGAAGCTCAGGCTTTCCTGTCCCACGCTGCCATCCCGTCGTTCGTAATAAACGCCATCCGATAAGGGAGACAGGTGAAACAATGGCTGCCGGGCGCCATCGATCAGAACGATCTGGCCATCTGGCGCGACGAACCACGCAAAGACGTCCTCCGTCGGCCTGGGTGCGCAATTTTTATCCATGTCGGTCGCGTCGCCATGGCCACAATACCAGGGCAGGGCGAACTTGGCGACGCAGGCTTGATTGGCCTGGGCCGCATAGCCTCCGATGGTGCGCTCATCGGTCAGAATGATCCTGCAGGCGCGGCCGCCCTCACGATCTTCGGCCAGTTGGTAGATGCCTTTTATCCGGCGCGCGTTGGCGTCTGGCGCTTCGGGCAAGCCATCGCCGTTCCGCGCAGCAGACGATGGATGGTTCCCTGCGTTCATGTCGTCGGCCGAGTATGCAGGGACGGTGGCTGACGCCATGGTCAGGAACAGGGCTCCGAGGGAGGCGACAGGGCAGGGACGATAGCCCCTCATTGCGCCGTCACCGTCGCGGAGTAGCGACGTGCCGGTTCATCTCTGAAACGGGTTGTCCCATTTCCCAGCAACGTCTTGCCAACAGGCACGAGACCGAATTCGAGCGTCGCCGTGCCGGGCTTGTCGGCTTTGTAGGTGAACACCGCCAGATCCGTGCCCTGAGGGCCGGCACGGGGTTGAATGTCCAGATCCTGGAACATGAAGGGAGCTGCTTCCATGACGCCCGTGGCTGACGCCCAGAGCAGATTGTCGGCGGCGCGATAGGGCAAGCGGACGGTAACGATCCGGCCTTCCAACCTATGCGTGCCGCGCGGAAGGGGAGCGATTGCACCCGAAATATCCTGGGGCTGGGCTGCCCGGTTCTCGCCGGCGATTGGCGAGGAGCCGCAACCAGGCGACAGAATTATCAAACCGCCTGCAATCGCCAGGAACGCGCTTCTCATCCAACAGCCCCCTGCTATCGGGAAAGAGAATGATGCCCCCTCCCGGAAGGGCACGCCATACCGCTCGTCATCGCTCCGGTATTGAACGAACCGGACATCAACTGAGCAGCGACAGGGGCCGCACGGCGCCAGCCCGGCTTCGCCCTTCCAGCGTGGCATAGGCGATGTTCCGCCGGTCGCGCGCGAAGGCGGTCGGCGTCCAGCCGACAAACCGCCGAAAATCGCGGATCAGATGCGACTGATCCGCAAAGGACTCCAAGGCCGGTTCAGTCCCGCCTCGCCATGGGCGGTCATGATCGCGGCGGCGCGCAAGGCGCGATATTTCATCGCCAGTGTTTTTGGCGAGACCCCATAAAGATCAAGCGTCAACCGGCCGGTTTGACGGTTGCTGACGCCCAGTTCCGCACGCAGCAGATCGAGCGAGAGTGCGGCGCTTCGCTCCAGCCATTGATCGATCGTCGCGGTTCTGGCCAGAGTGACGTCGGACAGATCGCGTGTTTCCTGGAGCAGGAATGATTCAAGTACCGCGACCCTGGCCGTGTCGCTGGCCGCACTCACCAAACGGTCACACAGCTGATGGGTCTTGCAGTCACCCCAGATAGAGGCGGCATCGACGATGCGATCGCTGAATTGCGCAGCGGGCGCTCCGACAAAAGTGAGCCAGCCCTGGGGTAGCAGGCCCGTTGTCACGATCTCGGTCCCTGGCGCCAGGAGCATCTTATAAGCCGCGCTCGTTGGCCCAAGCAGGGTCACTCTGGGCGCAGGGATGACCGGGCCGCCAAAGGCATAGCTGCTGGCTCCAGCCAACCGGATGTGGAGATTTGGGAGCATCGCCGGCAGAATTTCCAGGGCAGGCGCGACCACCTCGGTTACAATGGCATGGGCGGTCAATCGATGCTGTAGCTTGAGAGAAGGAATATAATAGTCCAGCCGCATGCCCCGCCCCTCGGGCCGCACGATATGCGGTGCCCGCCCTTTCATCATTCTCCGGCTTGAACAGTAACCAAATGCCCGTCCGGGACAATCGGGCCTTCGACAAATCTCGCAAAGTGACCGGACTGCAGCAGTCGATTTCGAGGCCGGGCGATTCATGATCCTGAGGTGGCGCGCTGACGTTCATGACAACGGGCTTGTTGACCCACCCCGCCAATCGCAAGCCGCCTGGATCGCGCGCAATATGGAAGCGACCAGCTGGTTGCCCGTCTCTGCCGGCAAGCGGAAATAGATTGACCGATCCGATTACAATGACGCGCTATTTGATGGGGACACAAGGATTACGCTGCCGTAATAATCGGCCTCAACCTGCAAAAGGAGGACGAGCAGAGTGGCCAAAACACATCCGAGCGCCGGCCAATGCCCCGTGACGCAACTGACCACGGCATTTGGCGCACCTGTGCCTGACAATCAGGACAGCCTGACCGCCGGTCCGCGCGGCCCTCTCCTGGCGCAGGACGTGTGGCTGAACGAGAAGCTTGCCAATTTCGTGCGCGAAGTCATCCCTGAACGACGCATGCACGCCAAGGGATCGGGCGCTTTCGGCACCTTCACTGTGACCAAGGACATCTCCCGCTACACGCGCGCGAAAATCTTCAGCGAAATCGGCAAGAAAACCGAGATGTTCGCCCGCTTCACCACTGTTGCCGGCGAACGTGGCGCAGCCGATGCCGAGCGCGACATTCGTGGCTTTGCGCTGAAATTTTACACCGAGGAGGGTAATTGGGACATGGTGGGCAACAACACGCCCGTCTTCTTCCTGCGCGATCCCCGCAAGTTTCCCGATCTCAACAAGGCGGTGAAGCGCGATCCTCGCACCAATCTGCGCAGCGCCACCAACAATTGGGATTTCTGGACTCTCTTGCCCGAAGCCTTTCATCAGGTGACGATCGTGATGTCAGAGCGCGGCATCCCGAGAAGCTATCGGCACATGCATGGCTTTGGCAGCCACACCTACAGCTTCTGGAACGAAACGGGCGAGCGCTTCTGGGTGAAGTTCCACTTCAAGAGCCAGCAGGGCATAGAAAATCTCACTGACGCGGAGGCGGCGGCTCTGGTGGGCGGTGATCGTGAATCACATCAGCGTGATCTTTATGAATCGATCGAGCGTCGCGAGTTTCCCAGGTGGAAGATGTTCGTGCAGATCATGCCCGAGGCGGAGGCCGAGACCTACCGTTTCCACCCGTTTGACCTGACGAAGGTATGGTACAAGGCGGATTATCCCCTGATCGAGGTCGGAGAGTTCGAACTGAACCGGAACCCGGATAATTTCTTCGCCGATGTCGAGCAGTCGGCCTTCGCCCCGTCAAATCTGGTGCCCGGGATTGGTGTTTCGCCCGACAGGATGCTTCAGGCGCGTCTGTTCAACTATGCCGATGCGCAGCGCTACCGGCTGGGGGTTAATTATCATCAGATCCCGGTCAATGCCGCGCGCTGTCCGGTGTTCAGCAACCATCGCGATGGCGCGGGGCGGATGGACGGCAATTATGGCGGCCGGCCGCACTATGAGCCGAACAGCTTCGGCCAGTGGCAGCAGCAGCCCGATTATGCCGAGCCGCCACTCCGTATCTCCGGCGATGCCGCTCACTGGAATTATCGCGAGGATGACGATGATTATTTCACCCAACCTCGCAAGCTGTTCCGGCAGATGACGCCAGCGCAGCAACAGCACCTATTCGACAACACCGCGCGAGCGCTGGGCGATGCGCCCGGGTTCATCAAACAGCGCCATGTCGACAACTGCATGCGTTGCGATCCCGCTTACGGCGCGGGCGTGGCCGCAGCGCTGGGATGAACTGACCTCCATGTCGGCAGCGGCATGGAGGTTAAACAACAGGGCCACGGTGCGAAAGGCGCCATCCTGTCCAAAAGCCGTGCGCGGCATCTGCCGTGCACGGCCTTCCTGCCGCCGCCCGCATGACCGCGTTCAGACGATGCCGCCGTTCGCCCGCAACACCTGACCGTTGATCCAGCCGCCATCGGGTCCGGCAAGGAACGCCACCGAGGCCGCAATATCCTCAGGCTGGCCCAGCCGTTCAAGCGGGGAGAGACTGGCCAGGGCGTCGATCGCATCCTGAGGCTTCCCATCGAGAAACAGGTCGGTTGCCGTAGGGCCGGGGGCGACCGCATTGACCGTGATGTTCCGACCGCGAAGCTCCTTCGCCATCACATGGGTCATCGCCTCGACCCCGGCCTTGGTGGCGGCGTAGACCGCATAGCGCGCTTGATAGAGACCTACCACGCTCGAGGAGAGATTGATGATCCGTCCCCCCTGGCGCAGACGCCTTGCCGCTTCGCGCATCATGTTGAAGCTGCCTTTGAGGTTGATCGCGACCTGCGCGTCGAACAGCGCGTCATCACTCTGCGCGACGCTCGCGAGGCGCATGATGCCGGCATTGTTGACTGTCCGTCGTCAGAACATTTGGCGCAACTCGCGGCGTAAATTAGCGGAGTGCGGGCCTCGTCTGGGGGTTGATGTTAGGCGGCGAGCTTGCGGTGCTGCAAGCGCCGATGTTCGATGGTCTGTCGCTTGATCCTTTCACGCTGTTGGATGATGGCCGAAGCCCTGCCGAAGTAGGCGTCGGCGGGCGTCACGTTGTTCAGGCTCTCGTGGTAACGCTGGTGGTTGTAGTGCTCGACGAAGGCTTCGATCTGGATATCGAGGTCGCCGGGCAGGAAGTAGTTTTCCAGCAGGATGCGGTTCTTGAGGGTCTGGTGCCAGCGCTCGATCTTGCCCTGGGTTTGGGGGTGCATCGGGGCGCCGCGCACATGGCTCATCTTCCGGGCCTCGATATATTCTGCCAGCTCACCGGCGATGTAGCTGGGGCCGTTATCGCTGAGCAGTCTGGGCTTGTGCAGCACCGTGGCGCTGTCGCAGCCCGAGGCCTTGAGGGCGAGGTCCAGCGTCTCGGTGACGTCCTCGGCCCGCATGTTGGTGCACAGCTTCCAGGCGACGATGTAGCGCGAGAAGTCGTCGAGCACAGTCGACAGATACATCCAACCCCACCCGATGATCTTGAAGTAGGTGAAGTCGGTCTGCCACATCTCGTTCGGGCGGGTGGTCTTGGTGTGGAACTGATCGGCCGCCTTGATCACGACATAGGCCGGGCTGGTAATCAGGTCGTGGGCCTTGAGCAGCCGGTAAACCGTGGCTTCCGACACGAAGTAGCGCTGCTCGTCGGTGAAGCGCACTGCCAGCTCCCGGGGGCTCAGCTCGGACTGTTCCAGCGCCAGCTCGATGATCTGGTCGTGGATCTCAGCCGGGATGCGGTTCCACACCCGGCTCGGCGCCGAGGGCCGATCTTCCAACGCCTCCGGTCCGCCTTCGAGGTAGCGGTCATACCAGCGATAGAACGTCCGGCGGGCGATACCGAGCTTGTCCAGTGTGCGCTTGGCGGGCAGGTGCGACTGCTCGACGATGCGGATGATCTCGAGCTTTTCGGATGCGGGATACCTCATTCGTCGTCGCCCCCATCCGCGATCATGCTTTTTTTCAGCAGACGGTTCTCAAGCGTCAGATCGGCGACGCATTCCTTCAATGCCCGGGCTTCGCGGCGCAGGTCCTGGACCTCGCCGGTGGTCGCGGCACGGGCGGTGTCACCGGCCAGGCGGCGCTTGCCAGCTTCCATGAACTCCTTCGACCAGGTGTAATACAGGCTCTGGGCGATGCCTTCCTTGCGGCATAGCTCGGCGATGCTGTCTTCCCCGCGCAGGCCATCCAGCACGATGCGGATCTTGTCCTCGGCCGAAAAGTGGCGACGGGTCTGTCGCCGGATGTCCTTCACTACCCGCTCTGCTGGGGCCTTAGCGGGCGATTTTACATTGGAGGATCTGGGCTTCATCTTCGTTCCTTCGTCACTACGACGAAGCCCAGATCCTCCTTAAATCACAACCTCAAATCTGTGCCATTGGTGCTGACGGCGGACAGCTGGCCTATGTCACGGCGACCCGGCGGCCGGTCTACGAAGCGCGGATCGCTTTTCGCAGGAAGGGAAAAGATGCGGCCGCGCGCATGCAGCGAGCCGAAAGGCTGGGGGTCGCGGACGCCGGTTACATCGCCGACAAGGTGAACTGGTTGCTTGGCAGCGGCAACGCGATCGCCGCGCGGCAATATCTCGCCAATCGGCCAGTGCTGATCAGTCGGCCTGGGAACGCCGAGAAATGGTACGAGACATTGCTGGCGCACGCGCGAGGCGCTGCCAGGGACGCCCAGTGGAGTTTCGCCTATGCGATCGCCAGCAAGCTCGACGACGCCTATATGACCGGCACAGATGTCAGCGGCCGGCCGATTGGCGAGCGTGACGATTATACCAGCCTTGCCTGGCTCGCGGGCATGACCGCCTTTTACAATCTCGGCAAGCCGAAGGACGCGATGAGGATGTTTCATCGCTATGCGGCGGCGGCCAAGTCTCCCCAGACCAGATCCAAGGGCTTTTATTGGGCCGGCCGCGCTGCGCTCCAGGCCGGCAAGAGCGCGCGCGCGAACGGCTTTTTCGAGCAAGCCTCTGCCTTTCCGAGGCAGTTTTACGGTCAGCTCGCCCTCGAACGGCGGGGACGAGCGATCCCGGCTCCTTCTGCGGCCGGCCATGCCATCAAGATCTCCACCGCCCAGCGCACCGCATTTGCGAACCGATCAGTGGTACGCGCCGTCAAGGCGCTGGGAGAGATGGGCTATTGGGCGGATCAGAGCAAATTCGCCCGCGCCATCGCCAATGATGCAGATAGTGCGGCGGACTATTATCTTGCCGTTGAACTGGCGAAAACAATCGGCCGGCCCGACATGGGCGTGATGGCCAGCCGTCGTGCGGCCTCGAATGGTCTTTCGGGCTATGCGGGCAGCGCTTTCCCGCGCATCACGGTGCCCCCTCGGGCAAAGCAGAGCTGGACCATGATACATGCCATCGCTCGCCAGGAGAGCCAGTTCGACCGGAAGATCGTCAGTCGCGCAGGGGCGCGGGGGCTCATGCAGTTGATGCCTGGTACGGCCCGTGAACAGGCTGGGAAGCTGGGCATGCGCTACGCGGCCAGTTCACTCGATGAGCCTGATTACAATATCGTTCTGGGTTCGTCCTATTTCCAGCGGATGCTGAGCTATTTCAAAGGCAGCTACCCGCTTGCCGTGGCGGCGTATAATGCGGGCCCGGGCAATGTTAACCGCTGGATCAGGGTCAATGGCGATCCCCGCAAGCCCGGATCCGACATCTTGCGATGGATCGAACAGATCCCGCTCTTCGAGACGAGAAATTATGTACAGCGCGTGCTGGAAAATGCAGTGGTCTATGAGGCGATGAACCCGGCCCATGCACGGTTTGACGGCTCAAAGGCGCCGCTGTCGGAATATCTGGGTAAGTCATCATCGGGATGAGGCGGCCGCGCGGCCCCGTCTGCGGCCCGGCTTCTCGTCAGTCCCCGGAATAGGTGACGATCACCCGATTCCTCATACCGCTTGTCGTTATCGCGATCGCGGCCTTTCTGTCCTTGGCGGCCGCCGACAGGACGCCAGTGCCGCCGGACTGGAAATCCGAGGTCTTCTTGAGGCCGCCGGCCGAAAATTTGTCCCGATAGAAAGCCATGATGCTCGAGGCGTCATCCCGGGTTTCCAATGTCACTTCATGCACGTTTCGTCCCGAAGCGGAGCTGTTCACCGCTGTTATCACCGACGCTGGATATTGCGGCGCGAAAGCAGGCATGGCGATGGTGGGAGGCGCCGTTGCCGCGGGCAAAGCGGGAACCGCCCGCTCGCGCGCAGCCTGGGCTGAAGGCTCTTCGTTCCCCGCGGCATTGTTCGCCACGGACGGCTTGACGTCATCAGGATTGCAGGCCGCCAGCATGGCCAGTCCAGGCAACATGAAAAAGCGCATTTGCAGCTCCTCCTCTTGTTGATTGTGCGTGAATGCCGTTTTTCTCCAGAAATTGCAGGTGACGAGCGCTTGCGCTCAGGACTGTTCGGCAAGGGCAGGGGAGGCCTGACAGGACAACCGGTCGGCGATCGCCGCGCGTACAGCGGCTGCGGCCGATAAGGCCCGCAATGCTTCATCGTCCGACAGCCTGTGCAGGACCAGTTCCGCCGCGGCCTGATTGGTGATCTCGCCCCGGCAAAGCGATTGTCGGCCACCTTCCCCATCGGCAAAGAAAATGCCGTCGATGACGCCGGCCACATACATGGAGCATTGGCCGTAATTGGGGTTCGAACATATCTCGAACAACTGGTTGCCCGAGAAAAATGCCGGTATGTCTCTCGTGACCTGCGCGGCATTGCCGGGCGTAGCCCGAAACGCCAGCGCCAGAACCAGGAGAAGGACTGCGCGGTTCATGACTTTCTCCTTGGATAAAAGGCAACGGCTCGCCCTCTGACGGCCTTCCAGCGGGTGACGAGCAGCCGGTCGCGGGAAATCGCTGGAAAAGGGCCTGTGTTTCGCCGGCAGCGATCGAAACCTTCCGATTGCTTGGCGGCAAGACGCCGGACGCACATATCAGGTGGACAGAAGTTGTTCCATCATGAGCTGCCTCACCTCATGCCGGAGGCGCCGTTGGCGTTCGACCTCTGTCGTGATCGCATTGAAGCTGGGCAGATCCAGTCCATGCCGCTCCACAATGGTGATCATTTCGGACTGCGCCTTGTTCTTGAGGATCGCCGCCTGCTCAGGTGCAAGCTTTGCGGCCTGGGCGGACAGGCTTTGCCTCATCTTTTGAATGTCCAGGAGGGCTGCGGCATAGGCATGAATTTGCCGAGCTGAGAATTGTGTGGGCCCGACGGCTGGATCTTCTTGCGCGCTATGCCCGCGGTTCGAGGCAGAGACCGGGGCAGCTACCAGAAAAGCCAGGGGTGCGGCTGCGAAGAATATGGCGTGCATAAGCTATCCTTGAACAAAGAATGGAATTTCGGCGGATATGACCGGACGCAGGCCTCGTCGCAAATATCCTACCCCAAGGCATTGAAAAACGCCAGCGTCCCGGTTTATCAGGTCTCCTGCGTCGCTGCGGCCAGATGAAGCATCATCGGCGGCGATCCGTTCGAACCGTTCGGCTTTCCTGGCCTTGCTCCTTCCACTGTACCGCAAAGGGGTTCACATTGCCGGTCGCCCGTTCACGCCGCTTTCTCGCGGCTTCCTTGCTATGGTCGTTGTCCATCGGCTGCGCGCCGGCGGGCCTGCTTGCAGCTCCCGCCCATGCCGCTTCTGTGAAACATGCCACGAAGGCGGCTCGCCCCCAGCCTCCCGCCGATCTTCTCAACGCGGTTGAAGGCCTGGGGCAATCGTTCAAGGGAGAGGTCGGCATTTCGGTGCGCGACCTGGACGAGGGCTGGACCGTTTCCTTCAACGCCGAGCGGATGCTGCCCCAGCAGAGCGTCAGCAAATTATGGGTCGCCATCGCCGTCATGGATGCGGTCGATCGTGGCACATTGTCCTTGTCCGATCCTGTGATGGTGAAGAAGTCCGATTTGACTGTCTTTCACCAGCCCATTCGCTCCCTGGTGACCAAGGCGGGCTATCGGACCACGATCGGCAAGCTGCTGGAGTTGGCGATGACGCGTAGCGCCAACAGTTGCAATGACGTTCTGCTCTGGAAGGTCGGCGGACCTCAGGCGATCCGCGCGATGCTCAAGCGCAAGGGGCTGGACGATGTCGGCTTTGGCCCCGGCGAGCGCAAGCTGCAGGCAAAGACGGCGGGGCTTGCGTGGCGGCCCGAATGGGCAGGGGGATGGGGCTTTCTCAAAGCCCGCGCGGCGATGCCCTTTGCCGCGCGCAACCGCGCACTCAAGCGCTATCTGGCGGATCCCTACGACGGGGCTTCGGCCAATGGCGTCACATTTGGTCTGATGCGTTTGAAACAGGGGAAGTTGCTCAGCGGGCGCTCTACCCGGCATCTCCTGGGTCTGATGCGCGCCAGCAGAACCGGTCCGCAGCGATTGCGCTCGGGCCTTCGCAAGGGATGGACGCTGGCGCACAAGACAGGGACGGGCCAGGAACTTGGCAATCTGGCGACCGGCTACAATGATGTCGGCATTCTCGTCTCGCCCGACGGACATCGTTATGCGGTTGCGGTGATGATCGCGAGCACGCGCTTGCCGATCCCGGCGCGCATGCGGCTCATGGGCAATGTCACGCGCGCCATCGTCAGGACGGACTGATGCGACCCTTCGCCTTGATCGGTTGCCTGAGCGCGCGGCGCACTGATAAAGCTCGGACAAGGGCGCGTTCGGTCGAAAGTTCAGCTTTTGCCCAAACGTCCGTCATCGTCGATGAGCGTGATTCTTGAGGGCGGGGTGTCGCCCCACCTCCAAAGCACGAGGTTGATATCGTCATCGGTAGCCCCGCGAGCAAAGCTGCGCACGAGCAAGCCATTGAAACCCTCGGCGATGAGGGTTTCGGCGAAGATTTGGCTTTGGGCTTTTCCGGCCTTCTTCATTTGATCGCGCCAGGTCGGATCGCATAGACCGGCCGGGCTCATGCCAAATCTGCTGAGTTCGGCGGGATCGCGCCCGTCGAAGATCTTCTCGAGGTCGGCATGATAGGAGACAATCGTCGTCGGTTGAAGATCGCCGACCTGGTTTGCTTCTCTAATGGCCGTCTGTAATGAGGTTGCGCCGTAGAGAGCGGGAGTTCCCTTGGGATTGAAACGGCCGCCATATAGCTCGGCGCCCCGGCCTGACAGTGGCTCGCGCGCATATACCGGGTTCAGCGCCCGGTAGAGCTTGCCCTGGTAGCGCATGGAAACACTCAGGCGAACACGCCAGCATCGACAGCGTCGACATATTCCAGCACCTCGCTTGCCCTGCCATCCTGCACAAGCTGCATGGCAGTCTGCCCCGAAAATCCGGGCAAGGGTTCAGACCTGTACCAGGCGTAAGCGATGAGCGGGGATCCGAAGCGAGGGCTGGTCTTGCTAATCACCTCGATCATCTCCCTCAAGCGGCGCTGAGTCTTATCTGAGCGCAAGCGTTCTTTGCGCTGAACAGCGTCGCGCCCCAAGCCGGCCGAACGAGCGACCTCTTCGCTTGTTGTGCGGAATGCCGCCGCGATCTTGCTCGGCGCAAACATTCCGTGATCGGCATATTCGAGCAGGCCCATTTCACCATCCTGACGCAACTATAATGACGCTATATAGCGTCAGTTTGTGCGCCAATCAAGAGGCTGCCCAAGCGTCTCATCCATTCTGAACCAGACAGTCCATCCCTTCCCGACAATAAAAATCGCATAAAAACGCTCCCGGGACGTTTGTGCTATCCACTCTTCTGGAATGGCTGACCGACGAGGAAATGAGCACAGATGTGGAAAAACTCCGGTCCGCTACACCCTGGCAAGGGCGAAAAATCATTTCATGAATAGCTGGCGTGAAACACGCGCTGTACGCGCTGCCCAAACACTGGTTGAAAATCAGTTGCGTGAAGGATTTGCTGAACTCGATTGTCAAACCGCCGACGTCAGGGTCCGGCAACAACTCTATGCGATGCTCGTGGACAAGGCGATCTGCATGGCGCGGCAGCGGCTGCCTGACAATCCGTTTCTCGATGAACTTGTCGAGGCCGGCAAGCCAGAGGTTCTCCCACCGACGCCCGTCCTCATCTGACAGGATCGGACGGCGCACCTGCCATGGGCTCCCCGGCTCAGCTGGTCGCGATCAAGCGATACCCAACGCCCGGTTCGGTCAGCAAAAGGCAGGGGTCTGAAGGATCCTGTTCGATCTTCTGGCGCAGAAGCCCGATATAGACACGCAGATATTGGGTGTCGGTGGTCTCGGCGCCCCAGCCTGCCGCCAGCAACCGCTTGTGGGTGACGACCTGTCCTGCCTTGCGCGCCAAGGTCTGCAGCAGATCATATTCCTTGGGCGACAGCTTGACGGGCTCACCTGACAGCATCACCCGGCGTGTCGGAAAGTCGATCGTCAGGCCGCCCGCGCAATAGGTCGATGCGTCCGCCCTGGATAGCGAATGGCGCCGAACCGCCGCGCGGATGCGGGCCATCAATTCCCCGATCTCGAAAGGCTTGTTCACATAATCGTCGGCGCCCTCATCAAGGGCGGCGATCTTTTCGGTCTCCTGATGGCGGGCCGAGACTACGATGATGGGAACCTCCTGATCAAGGCGGACGCGCTGAAGCAGCGACTTGCCGTCGATGTCGGGCAAGCCCAGGTCGAGCAATATGAGGTCGAACTCGACAGCCTCGATAGCGGCCATGGCGCTGCGTCCGTCCGGCGCGGCGGTGATGCGGTAGCCGGCGGCTTCGAGAACGGGCTGAAGCACGTCGATGAGCGAAGGTTCGTCGTCGACGACGAGGATGTGCAGGGCGGTCATGGGGACGAGGCTTCTGTGACTAGGGGGAGCATGATGGTGATCGTTGTGCCGCGGCCGTCCAGGCCCGGCGAGGCTGCGCCGATCCGGCCGCCGAGCGCTTCTACGAAACCCTTCGCGATGGCAAGGCCAAGGCCGCTCCCGCGCGCCGACGATCGGGGACGGGAAACCCGGTAGAAACGGGTGAATATCTTGCGCAGGTCTTCCTGCGGGATGCCGTGCCCCTCATCGGTCACGGCAATGGCGCAATAGTCGCTGTCGCGGCGGACATGAATGCGGATGCGCGTCCCGTCCTGGCTGTAGGTGATCGCATTGTCGAGCACATTGACGAGCACGAGCTCGAACATGGCCGCATCGACCGTCACGAGCAGATCCTCCTCGCACAAGTGACGTTCGATCCGGCGCTGACCGGCGCGGAGCCGCATTCTCTGGACAATGGCGCTGACCGTATCCGCCACGCTCAATGTCTGCCTGTGCGCGAGCGACTGGCCCGCCTCGAGACGGCTCATTTCCAGAAGATTGGAGGTGTAGCGGTTGAGGCGATCGCATTCGCTGACGATGCCGCGCAGCAGGCGGGCGGCCGCGGCAGGCTCAAGCTGTTCGCGAAACTCGATCAGGCTGGACGCGGACGCGCTGATCGCGGTCAGGGGCGTTCGGAAATCATGACTGACCGACGAGAGCAAGGCCGTCTTGAGTTCCTCGGTTCGGGCCTGCGCCTGGCGTTCGCTGTTGCTCTCCGAGAGCGCGGCGCGTTCAACGGCCAGCGCAATCAGATTGGCAAGGGCGGACATGAAGGCGCTGTCGAGCCGCCGGGCGGACCCATGTTCGAACAGAATGGCTCCTTCAAATCCTGCGGTACTGTCCAGTCGATATAGGGTGTAGGGACCGGTCTCGCGGGGACTCCTCAGCGTCTCCCTCGCCTCGCCGACCAGCCGCAGCCGGCTGTCGGCGTCGCGCGCGTGCTCGGCCTCTTCGAAAGATCCGTCGCGGATGAGGAATAGCGTCGCTGTCGTGCCGGCGCCGCCGGACAGGTGCTCGTCGAGCGCCCTGGCGATGTCGGAGACGCGGAGCGCCGATTGCAGCGATTGGCTGATTTCGAGCAAGCTGCGCAATTGCCGGTTACTGTGGTCTGCGGCGTTCGCCCGGTCCTTGAGCCGGGCTGCCAGGACACCGGCCACGACAGCGCACAGGGTAAACAGCAGCAGTGGGATCACGTCCCTTCCGGTCGAGATCCGGAAGCTGAAAACTGGCTCGACCAGATAGAAATTGTACAGCAGAAATGCGGCGGTCGCCGCCGCGAGGGCTGCGCCCAGTCCACCCAGTGCACCGCAGATCACCACGCCCAGGACAAAGAACAAGGCCGCCGCCACGCGGCCCAGCGCCGGTTGCCCGTAAATGGCGAGGAACCAGGACGGCAGGACAACGAGCGCGGCGAGAAGGATCATTCTCCAGCCTGGCGTGCGGGCTTCTACTCCCATATGCGCCAGGCCGCTACGTGGTTCGCCCGCCATCACGCAATTGCCGCCGTCAACAGACTGCAAAAAGGAGGCATTTCCCAGCTTAGCCGGCAGGGGCTGAATGGTCCATGCATATAAAAGTCATAATAACGCCGTTTCATCATGCCTGTCTAAATATGTCCTGGGAAACGCCCGGCTCAAGGAAGATCGGGCGATCATGAGTGGAAAACATGCACGGCGAATTATCTGCGGAGTTGAGCGTCCGCACCTCATCCATGCGCGATCCGGGCGATATGGCCCGCCCCTGCTGCACAAGGGCGGTATGAACGCGAACATGCCGATCACCGTGGCAGAAAGGACAGGGCGCCCCCGTTTCCCCCGGCCCGTCATCATTCTCGTGGTGGAGGATGAAGCGCTGGTCAGCATGAATGTGTGCGAGTTTCTGGTAGAACAGGAATTTACCGTTTTTGCCGCACAGGACGCTGGAGAGGCGCTCGGCCTTCTTGAGCAGCTGGACGGGAAGGTCGACCTGATGTTTACCGACGTGAACATGCCGGGCGAACTGAACGGCTTTGATCTTGTTCGGCAGGTCTCCATTCGTTGGCCCGCTATGCGGATAGTGATCACGTCGGGCGGCTGCGATCCGGGCGACCTGCCAGCCGATCTGCGCCGATACGGACCCATGCTGATGAAGCCTTATAGTCTGGGCGCCTTGGACGTGCAGATGGTCAACGCCATATTTCCGCCTTCGGAACCGATGACGCTGTTGGCCACCTGAGTTTCAGTTGCAAAGCAACCCTCGCCGCATCCTGGCAATTCCAACCGGGGTCCGGCCTTTATCTGGAGGAATCAATGTATCGTGCCCTGCCCACCCTGTTTGCGCTTTGCCTGGCTGTTCCCGCCGCGGCGCAGGACAATGCTGCGGCTCCGGCAACCGCGCAGCCGCCTGCTTCTGCGCCGGCTTCTTCTCCCGCGCCGGCGCTCAGCCAGGAGCAGATCATGGCCTTCAACAAGGCGGTCACGGATTTCACCGCTGGCCAGCAGGCGCAGCAAAAAGGCGACAATGCTACCGCCCTTGCCAAATATGATGCTGCTCTCCCGGCGATCCGCGACGCGGTCAAGACCCAGCCGGACAAGATCGACAACGTGAATTTCCTGGCCAACGCGCTCTATGCGACCGCAGCTGCCAACGCTGCTCTGCAAAAGCTGGACGCGGTGGCGCCGCTCTATGAAGAAAGTCTGCCCCACTGGCGCAAGGTCGTGGTCGCCAGGCCCACTGACGCGCAGAGCAGGGGCGTGCTGACGGGCATTCTCATCCAGGTGGGCAATTTCAAGCTTGGCAAGCAGGACAAGGCGGGCGCCGCGCCGCTCTATGGCGAGGCCATTCCGCTCGCCCGCAAGGCTGTCGCCGAACAGGCCAATCCGGTGAACCGGAACCTGCTTCTCGCCGCGCTGATCGGTGCCAGTCAGACAAGCGAGGATGCCGCGATCAAGGCCGAAGCTGCGTCCATGTCGAAGGCGATGATCGCGGACGGCAGCGTGGACGCAGCCAACAAGCCGTCCGCGCAGGTCCTTGCCCAGTCCGCGAGCGCGGGTTGACGTCAGCCAGTCAAAGCGTCGTGGCCGGGAGGCTGCGGCGCTTTTGCTCTGGCTAGCGCCACTCGACGATCGGATCGTCCACGCCCGGCTGCACGAACGCCACGCGTTCAAACTCGACCGCGATCAGGCAGCGCGGATCGAACGCAGGGTTCTGCTGAAGACAATGAACCGGCTGCCCATCGGGAAAGCCGGCCAGCCTGCCTTCGAGCTGAAGCTGATAGCCTTGGGGGGAGGGGAGGCGCCCTTCTTCCAGCCTGACAGTGGAGGAATAGGGGCGCCCACCCCGCCGTAATGTCCGGGATCCCTCGGGCGAGTAGAATTGCGCGATCGCCAGTCGTTGCGCGGGGCCATTCGGCACGGCGAGAGGCAGCCCTCCGTCCTCAGCTCTGCACTGGTCCGCGCGGGTCCAGGGGCGCTGTATCCAGAAGCCTTCCACCGCATCGAAGGCTATTCCGGCCGCAAGCGGCTTTACCCACTGCGCGTCGGCAA
Source organism: Sphingobium sp. JS3065 (assembly GCF_026427355.1). NCBI lineage: Bacteria > Pseudomonadati > Pseudomonadota > Alphaproteobacteria > Sphingomonadales > Sphingobiaceae > Sphingobium > Sphingobium sp. JS3065. The sequence continues at coordinate 11,140 of NZ_CP102666.1, read as the reverse complement.
GATCAGTCGACCGCGCCGTCAACCGCAGCGCGCGGCTCTTCGGATTGAAGGTCCAGCCGGCCCAGGATTGCGGTTCTGTCTCATCCTGCCCTTCTTCCCCGCAGCCAAAGGCGATGCGCAGGACGAAGGAGCGCCCGATGAGCGCAGCGTTGGGCGGCGGCAGGGGGGCGCCGCTCGCTACCGCGTCCGCCGCGCGGGCCGCAGCGGCGAGCAGGGCGGCCCGGTCCAGCGGTGGCGGCGGCGTCGGAATGACCGGGATTTTTGGTGCTTGGGCGACCGGCTTGCTTTCCTTGACGTCGGCCTTGTTTTCGACGGGCTCGCGCACCGGTTCTTTTGCGACAAGGAGGAAGGTGAGCGCGGAACCCGCTGCGGCGGCGATCAGCCAGCCCAGGACGGACGACCGGAAATTCTGTTCTGCCATGAGATCAGGCGTAGCAGATCGCGCCGGGCAAATTGACCCCTATGCTTCCGGATTTTCGAGATTTTTTCGCATTTTTCCTGTGTTGACCGCCTCATTATGCTAGCCGATGGGGATGACCCTTGCGCAAATTGTTACCCTGGTCGTGCTCGGCGGCGTGATCGCCGCGTTGATCTGGGACAAGGTACGGGCCGATGTGGTCGCGCTTGCCGGGGCAGCGCTGCTGCTGCTCACCGGCGCGGTGCGCCCGAGCGAAGTCCAGGGCGCATTCGGCAGCCCCGCGATCATAGCGCTCGCCTCACTCTTCGTCATTGCCCATGCGATGGAACTCTCGGGGTTGCTCGACCTGCTGATCGCCAGGGCGGTTGCGTTATGCAGACGCATCGGCGCGCTGGGCATCTGGCTCCTCATCCTGCTATGTGGCGCCGCGTCGGGATTTCTCAATAACACGCCCATCGTCGTGCTGTCGGCGCCGGTCGTTCGGGACGTGGCGAAATCATTGAGGCTGGATCCCAAGCGATTTTTGATGCCGCTCTCCTATGTCGCGGTGCTGGGCGGCTGCTGCACGCTGATCGGCACCTCGACCAATCTCCTTGTCGACGACATGGCCCGGTCTTCGGGGCAGCCGCCCTTTTCCATCTTCGAGATCACCCCGGTGGGGCTGATCGTCGCCGCAACCGGAGGTCTTTACCTCCTCCTCTTTTCCGGGCGGTTGCTTGCACGGCCTTTACCCGCTCCGCTTGAACGGGTGGAAGCCGTACTCCCGCACCATGTCAGCCATCTGGACATTGCCGGAGATGCGGTCGGCGATGTTGAGGATTTTGCCGTGCAAAGGCCGCTGTCGCCCACCAGGGCGCTGGTATCGACGGCGATCTTCATTGGTGTCATTGCGCTCGCCGCCTTCAACATTGCGCCCATTGCGGCCTCCGCCTTCGCGGGTGCGGTGCTGCTGATCCTCTTGCGCGTGATCGGCCCGGAGGAAGCCTATGGCGGCCTGCGGCCCGAGATCCTGATGCTGATCGTGGGCATGGTCGTCATCGGCATCGCGCTTGAACAGACCGGACTTGCCGCCTCGGCCACCGATGCGCTCGTCAGCCGGGTAGGCCTGTTCGGCCCGCTGGCCGCTCTCATCCTGCTCTATGGCGCGACGCTCATACTCACCGAACTGCTGTCCAATGCGACGGTCGCAGTCCTGGTGACGCCGATTGCGGTGGCGCTGGCGGAGAGCCTGAGCGTCAGCCCGCGCCCGTTCCTCGTGGCGGTGATGATCGCTGGCAGTGCGGCATTCGCCACCCCTTTTGGCTATCAGACCAATGTGCTGGTCTATCAGATGGCGGGGTACAGCTATCTCGACTTCACCAAGGTCGGCCTGCCGCTCAACCTCATCACCTGGATAGCCGCAGTTGCCGCGATCCACTGGTTCTTCCCCTTTTAGGGCGGGCATTGCGCACTTCACTGTAGTGAGGCGGAAAAGTACAAATGTCGGCTTGGGCCTCGACCATATAGGAAGGTACGACTGTCCCTGCATGTTACGAGCTGCTTCCGACTTTTCGCCTCATCGATCATCGCCGCGTGGCCCGCGTCGGAGCAAGGGTCGAAGAGGGCGCCATATCGTCCCGGAGGCAAAGGTCCGTGCTCGTTATGAACGCGGCGCGCCCTTCATCCGAGAGGCTGTCGCTCAAGCCGATTGCGGCATGGCGTTTGACAATTCCGGCCTTAACCAGCCGCCGCGCCATTGCTGACATTCGAGAAAGGGCGATTGGCTTTTGCCCTGACTCGCCTGCCGGCGTGGATCCGGTCCACCGATGGAGCAGGCCCAATCGTCCAGGACTCTATGAAGTTCGGCGTCAGCAGACCCCTGTATAGCCGACATGGCATCGATCCGGCCTTTGGAGCCTAGTGAAAATTCGCGTATTCGCACTCGGGCATCCGTGCTCTTTACCTGCCCGGCTGGGGGAGAGAATAGGCGATCACCTGGTCACCCACTGGCGTCTCCATGAAATGGTGGCCGCCCGCGTAGATGACGACATATTCACGCCCAGCCGCTTCATAGATCATCGGCGTTGCCTGCCCGCCCGCTGGCAGCTTGCGTTGCCACAGCGTCTTGCCGGTCGACAGGTCGATGGCGCGGATCAGATTATCGGTGGCCGCCGCGATGAAGATGAGACCACTCGCGGTGACGACGGCGCCGCCATTGTTAGGCGTGCCGATGGTCATCGGCAGCATCGATGGGATGCCGAACGGGCCGTTGGTGCGGGCCGTGCCGAAAGGACGATCCCAGATGGTGCGGCCGCTCGCCATGTCGATCGCGCGGATGCCGCCATAAGGGGGCTGCTTGCACAGCATGCCGGTGAGTTTCATGCGCCATCCGGCATTCACGTCAATCGCATAGGGGGTATGCGCCTGCGGATCGCCCGCGCCTTCCGCCCCGCCGATATCGCCCCGCGCCTGTTGACGGGGCGCCCATCCCCTGCGGTTGGCTTCTGCACGCGGGACTAGGCGGACATAGTTGGGCATGTCGTTATAATTTGCCACGATCACGCCGCGCCGCGGATCCACCGCGATCCCGCCCCAGTCTGTGCCGCCATTATAGCCAGGATATTCTATCGAACGCCGCCTGCTTTCCGGTGGCGTGAAAAAGCCCTTGTAGCTTGCCTGCCGGAATTGGATCCGGCAGATCAACTGGTCGACAGGCGACATGCCCCACATGTCGCGTTCGGTCAGGTCGGGTTTGCGCAGCGTGTGCCAACGCGAATAGATTTGGAAAGGCGACCTTTGGGCGGGCTCCACGCCGCCGCCCGGCGCGCGCATCACGCCGACCGGCGTCAGCGGCTTGCCCGTGCGCCGGTCGAGAATATAGATGTCTCCCTGCTTGCTCGGCAGTACCAGCGCGGGTGTACCGCGATAGTCGACCAGCGTCGCCTGTGCGCCAAAGTCATAATCCCACACGTCCTTGCGCACCGCCTGGAAGTGCCAGCGCGGCTTGCCCGTGTTCACGTCCAGCGCCACCAGCGAGGTGGCATAGAAATTCTCAGGCGCTCGGCGCAGGCCACTATAATAATCCGCTGCGGCATTGCCCATGGGAAGGTAGACAAGACCAAGCGTCTCATCGGCGCTGGCAATCGTCCACATATTGGGTGTGCCGCGCGCCCAGGTCTGTCCAGGCGGAGGATAGCCGTTCCAGTCGGGATGCATCATGTCCCAGGCCCAGCGCAGCTTGCCCGTAATGGCATCGAAGCCCCGGATGACGCCCGAAGGAGCCCAGCGGTCCTGTCCGTCGAGCACTTGATGTCCAGTCACAACCACGCCCCGCACGATCGTGGGGGGTGAATTGATCGAGACATAGCCGGAAGGCGTTTCGCCCATGCCGATCTTGCTGTCTACCTGCCCGTTCGACCCAAAATCCTGACATGGCTTGCCGGTGCGCGCGTCGATGGCAAACAGGCGCGCATCCAGCGTGCCCCAGATGATCCGCGTGGCGCAATCCTGATCCGGCCGCGCCTGCGGAACGGCATAATAGCTTACGCCCCGGCAGGCGGCGGTATAGGGGATGGCTGTGTCGGGCACGCGCGGATCGAAGCGCCAGCGTTGGCGCCCCGTTCGCGGGTCGAGCGCGATGACGATGCTCTTGGGAGTGCAGACATAAAGCGTATCGCCGATCTTCAGCGGCGTGTTCTCCGCACCATAGGTGTTCTTGGCGGCTTGCGAGGGAAGATCGCCGGTGTGCGTGAGCCAGACCTGCTCGAGCGCTGACACATTGGCGGGTGTGATCTGGACAAGAGGCGAGAAACGCCGCGCACTGTATGATCCGCCATAGGCAGGCCAGTCGGCGCCAGCCTGTAGGAGCGCGGGGTCCGCCATAGCGGTGGAAGGCACGGAAAGAGCAAGCCGCGCCCTGGGCTCGTTGACCTGCGCCAGCGTAAAGCCGGTGAGGGCAGTGAGCAGAATAATCCCGGCGATCGCTCCGCCCGCCAGCTTCCACCGGTCGGGGCGGACCGAGAGCAGCGGCATGACGAGCAGCACGCCGATCAGCAGCACCAGGGGTGCGATAACGCGCGGGACGAGGGCCCAGCCATTCGTGCCCACCTCCCACAATGCCCAGATGATCGTCGCGCCAACGATGGCCATGTAAAGCCACGCACCCGTCATTCGCCGCTGGTACAAGAGCCAGCCCGAGACGAGCATGCCCATGCCGGCGATCAGATAATAAGGCGATCCGCCGATGATGAGGAGCCATGCGCCGCCGATCGTCAGGACCAGGCCAATCATCCCGATCAGGCCTCCCATGAGCGTTGTCGCCCATCGCGACCCGGTTCTGGTCGGCGGAACAGTCTCGGCCATGGTGCACCCCATCGATGTGGAAGGTGAAGGGCTAACGGAAAACGGACCCATACTGTTCCGTTCGAGGCTGATTTCACCCTTGAGCGAACGAGCCGTCCGGCTGTGCGATGCAGGTTCCCGCCAGTGGGCCCGACAGTTACGCGGCTGTCATTGCCGCCAGGTCAGCGCCAGCGGGGCGCTGGAACAGTCGCAGCCCGAATTCCGGGAGGATCGCGAGCAGATGATCGAAGATATCCGCCTGGGCTCCCTCATATTCTGCCCATATCGTGCTGTTTGCAAAGGCGTAGATTTCAAGCGGAAGGCCGTTTTCGCTCGGAGCGAGCTGGCGCACGAGCAAGGTCTTGTCCTGTGCGATGTCGCGGCGCGATTGCAGATAGACCAGGACATAGGCGCGGAAGGTGCCGATGTTGGTCAGCCGCCTGCCATTGATCGTGCCGTGCGCTCCATGCTCGGCGTTCCACTGCTCGATTTCGCGCTGCTTGGACTGCAGATAGGGCCGCAGCACGGAGAAGCGGCCCATGCTGTCCATGTCGTCCTCGTCCAGAAAACGGACACTGCCCTGATCGATCATCAGTGAACGCATGATGCGGCGTCCACCCGACTCCGCCATGCCGCGCCAGTTGCGGAAGCTCTCCGAAATCAGCCGGTGCGTGGGGATGGTCGTGATCGTCTTGTCGAAATTCTGGACCTTGACCGTGTGCAGAGCGATGTCGATGACGTCTCCATTGGCGTTGAACTGCGGCATCTCGATCCAGTCGCCCACGCGCATCATGTCGTTCGACCCGATCTGTACCGACGCGACCAGCGACAATATGGTATCCTTGAATACCAGCATCAGCACTGCGGCCATGGCGCCAAGGCCAGACAGCAACAGGAGCGGCGACTGGTCCATGAGCGCTGCGATGATCAGGATCGCGGCCGCAGCGTAGACAAGCAGCTTGCCCAGTTGCACATAGCCCTTGATCGGCCGGTGGGCGGCGTCCGGGCGGCGCTGATAGAGATCGTTGAGCAGCGCGAGGAAGCCATTGAGGGCGACGGCGATGGTCAGGACGATGAATGCCGTGCAAAGGCTGCGCACGAATGTTGCCGCCTCAACGGGCAGGTGCGGCACTGCCCCGATGCCGCCTTGAATAATAAGTGCGGGCACGATGTTCGACAGCCGTGCCACGATCGCGCCGATATGCTTGGCCTCGACATGAAAGGGCAGCTGTCCAAGGAGGCGTAGCAAAAGCCGCAGCACGATCCGCTTGGCGACCCAGTTCGCGCCCCAGGCGAACAGGATCAGCAGCAGGAATGCGAGGCCGCCCTGCATCCATGGTTCGGTGACATAGCCGCGGGTCAGCGTCGAAATGCTGTCGTTGGAAACCGGAAGATTGGTGATCAAGCCTGCTTCTCCTGGAAAGGATCGTCTTGCAGCGAGTGGCCCGCCGTCTCGGGCATGAAGCGCAGCGCGAGCAAGCCGACGATGCAGGCCAGGATCATATAATAGGCCGGCATCAGCTCGTCGCCGGTCAGGCCAATGAGGCCGCTGCCGATCGCCGGCGCGGTCCCGCCGAAGATGCTCGTGGAAACATTGTAGGCGATGGCGAAGCCCGCGAAGCGCACCTGTGTCGGGAACAATGCAGGGAAGGTCGCCGAAATGGTCGCAAGCTGCGGCACATAAAGCAGGCCAAGCAACAGGAATCCTGTGATCGCGCCGATCAGGCCGGTCGCCATCAGCATGTAGAGCGGCACGACCGCGACCAGCAGGCCGACAAGCGACATCCGCCACATCGTTCGCCGCCCAACCCGGTCGGACAGAGCCCCGGCAAAGGGCAGGGCCGCCATCATCAGCAGCATGCCGATGATCGGTACGATCAGCGCCTGATCGCTTGTGAGGCCGATCCGCCTTTGCAGATAGGTCGGCATATAGCTGAGCAGCGTATAGTTGACGACGTTGAGCGCCACGACCAGCCCGCCGACGACCAGCATGGGCCGCCAGTGCCGCCGCACCAGCAACGGCAGGCCGGGTGAGGGGGGCGGGCCGCTATCATGCAGCGCCGCGGCCGCGCGGAAGACCGGCGTGTCTTCCATCTTCGAGCGCAGATACATGCCGACCAGTCCCATGGGGGCCGCCACCAGGAAAGGAATTCGCCAACCCCAGGCGTGCATCGCCGTATCTCCCAGCATCAGAGAGAAACCCAGCATCAGCGCTGCGCCGAGCGAAAAGCCCGCCAGCGTCCCGAACTCCAGAAAGCTGCCGTAGAAGCCGCGCCGGTCGTCGGGCGCATATTCCGCCATGAAGGTCGCGGCGCCGCCATACTCCCCGCCGGTCGAAAAGCCCTGCACCATGCGCAGCGCGATGAGCAGCGCCGGCGCCCATAAGCCGATGCTCGCATGATCCGGGATCAGCCCCACGCACAGCGTTGCCCCGGACATCAGCAATATGGTGAGCGCCAGGACCGACTTGCGTCCGAGGCGGTCGCCCAGCGGCCCCCAGAACAGCCCGCCCAGCGGCCGGACCAGGAAGGAAATCGCGAAGGTCGCCAGTGCAAACAGCACGGCCTCGTCCGTGGGGCCCGGGAAGAGCGCTGCGGAAATATAGGTGACCCCATAGGCATAGATGCCATAGTCGAACCATTCGGTCGCATTGCCCATGGCCGACGCGGCGATGGCGCGGCGCAACGTGACGTCGCCCGCCGTCGTGGGGGAGGCGGCTACCGTCCTGTGACTGGAAATCGCGGTCATGTCGTCTGTCCTTGGGTCAGCGTCTCGTCTGCGCTGTTGGGATCGAGCAGCGAAGCCATGGGCGTGGTGCGGGGCAGGACCTGGAAATCCTGCTGATATCTAACCGGCACCGGCTCGGACGCGCGCTGGCGCCACAAGCCGACCGTCATGGCGAGCCCGGCGCACAGCGCGATGAAGAGAAACAACCCGCCGGTTCCAAAAGCGGTCATGGCGCCGGCTGCCAGCAGCGGCCCGAGCGCTGCGCCGAGGGAATAGAGAAGCACCAGCCGTCCGCTTGCCGCCACGCGCTCGGTCTCCAGCAGCCGGTCGTTGCAATGGGCCACGCACAGCGGATAGAGCGCGAAGCTCAATCCCCCGAACAGCGCGCCGAGGCCCGTCAGCCACAGGCCATCCTGGCCGAGCGACAGCGCCATGCTGACCAGCGCCGCCGCCGCGAAGCTGCCGATGATCACCTGCCTGCGGTCATGTCGATCCGACAGCCGGCCCAAAGGCCATTGCAGCGCCACGCCGCCCAGGATGACGAACATCATGAACCTGGCGGTTTCGGGCAGATCCAGACCCAGCCGTCTCACATGCACGGCCGCCAGCCCATAAAATGCGCCTAGCATCAGGCCCGTCGCGACAGCGCCCCAGGCGCCGAGCGGCGAGGCCGCCAGCAGCGACCGGATCGAAAAGGCGCTGGCCTCCACTGGCGCAGGTGCGGCACTGCGCGTGAGGCACAGCGGGATGATTGCCAGCGAAATGAGGATGGAGGCAAGCTGGAATGGAATGGCCGGCAGGGCGCCGCTTGCCCCCAGCAGCAATTGGCCGATAGCCTGGCCGGAGTAGAGCGCCACCATATAGGCGGCCAGCACGCTGCCGCGCATTTGCGGCTCCGCCCGGTCGTTAAGCCAGCTTTCAAGGCACACGAACACGCCCGCGACGCACATCCCGTCGACCAGCCGCAGCAGCATCCAGAACAGCGGATGCGACAGCAGCACATAGGACAGGGTACTCGCCGACAGCAGCGCGACGAAGGCAGCGAAGGCGCGGATGTGTCCCACCCTCCGGACCACGCCTCCCGCGCGCAGCGACCCGATGATCAGCCCGCCGAAATAAGCGGTGGCGACGATGCCGATCGTCATCGTGCCGCTGCCGGCCCGATTCAGCCGCAGGCTGATCAGCGTCGCCAGAAAGCCGCTGCCCGCCATCAGCATGAAGATGGACAGCAAAATGCTGCGGACGGGTTTGATGGCCAAGAACATTATGTCTTAAGCGGCCTGGCCTGGCATGCCCGTCCTTTCGGTCATAGAGCCTGATACCGGCACGATCGGCTGCAGCTCGCCTCGCGCTGCGATGAATTCCGGACGCGGCTTTTCGACCCCGAAAGGTGCACAGAGCCGGTTGCTGAGGGCATTATAGACCAGAAAGGCGTTGGCCCGGGGGAAGGGAGTGATATTGCCGTTCGATCCGTGCATGATGTTGCAGTCAAAAATCACGACCGACCCTGGCTGGCCCGTCGGCGCGACGATGCCATGCCTGTGCGCCAGTTCGGCCAGGCTGTCCTCGTCCGGCACGCCATATTCCTGCCGTTTGAGCGACATGCGGTAATGATCCTCGGGCGTTTGCCCGACGCAGGTCAGGAAGCTGCGATGCGATCCGGGGATCAGCATCAGCGGCCCGTTATGGGCCATGTTTTCCGCCAGCAATACCGACATGGACAGGGCCCGCATGCGCGGCATCCCATCCTCGACATGCCAGGTCTCGAAATCGCTGTGCCAGTAGAACTCCTTGCCCTGGAAGCCGGGCTTGTAGTTGAGGCGCGACTGGTGGATGTAGACCTCGTCACCCAACAGAAACCGTGCGACGCTCGCCAGCCTGTTGTCGGCGGCCAGTCTCGCGATGACCGGGCTTTGCGCGTGAATGCGGAAGATCGAACGGATTTCGCGGCTGCCCGGTTCGCTGATCACCGTTTCATCCTCCAGCGCGTCCGGGTCCGACAAAAGCTGGCCCGCCTCGCTCTGGAGGAATGCGATCTCCTCGCTGGAAAACAGATTTTCCAGTACCAGATAGCCGTCGCGCTCGAACTGCGCGGCCTGGTCCCTGCCGATTGGCGCGTCCTTGCTCCACGCGCTATGAACGACTGGATCGAGGCGCGGCAGAAACTCCGCCATCTTGGCATGGCGGGATGGGTAGATGTCTTGCAAGGGACTTCCCCCTTTCATCTTCGGTCAATTACTCAGTGCAGACGCGCGGATCATGTCGGCTTCGGCCGGGTAAGTGCCGTTCTCGTCATGTACTTCCCTGCCGGTGACCGGCGGGTTGAATACGCAGGCGCACAGGATGTCGGTCGTGGGGCGCACAATGTGCCTGTCATGCGCGTTGAGCGCATACATGACACCCGACGCAAGCTGGTGCGTGATGCCCGTGCCCAGATCCTCGATGGTGCCATTTCCCTTCAGCACCAGCACCGCTTCCAGATGGTTCTGGTAATGCATGTGGATTTCCTCACCCGCATACATGGTCGTGATGTGGAAGGAAAAGCCCATATTGTCGTCCTTCAGCAGCAAGCGTGCGCTTTCCCACTGTTGCGACTTCACATTTCGGTCCGATTTACGGATGTCCTGCAGTTTGCGAACGATCATGATATCTCCTTTATTCCGCCGCCACGCCGTAGGGAGCGCCCAATGCTTCGGCTATGCACGTTTCCAATATGTCGATGCCGGCCGAAAGCTGGGCGTCGTCTATGACGAGGGGGGCAAGGATCTTGACGATTTCGTCATGCGCCCCGCTGGTTTCGATGATAAGGCCCCGCTCGAAGCAGGCGGTGGTGACGGCGGCGGCGATATCGCCCGACCCAACATCGATGCCGCGCATCATGCCCCGGCCGCGGGTGGACAGGCCATGCTGCGCCGCCATCGCCTCCAGCCGTCGCGCAACGAGTGCGCCGCGACGAGCGATGTCCTGCTCAAATCGCCGGTCGCTCCAGAAATGGCGCAGCGCCGCGCTGGCGGTGACGAAGGCATGGTTATTGCCGCGGAAAGTGCCGTTATGTTCCCCCGGCGCCCATTGATCCAGTTCAGGCCGGAACAGCGTGAGCGCGAAGGGCAGGCCCATGCCCGACAGTGACTTGGCCATGGTGACGATATCGGGGGTGAAGCCCATGCCCTCGAAGCTGAAAAAGCTCCCCGTGCGGCCGCAACCCGCCTGAATGTCGTCCACGATCATCAATGCGCCGTGCCGCTTGGCTATGGCATTGATCCTGCGCAGCCATTCGGGCGATGCGGCGTTGAGGCCGCCTTCACCCTGCACGGTTTCCACCAGTATGGCGGCGGGGGCGTCAAGGCCGCTCGAAGGATCGGAAAGTCGCCGCTCCAGCAACTCGGCGGTGTCTACCTCCGGTCCGTGATAGCCGTCATAGGGTTCATGCGCGACATGAGCGAGCGGTACGCCCGCGCCGCCGCGCTTGGCCGCATTGCCGGTGCAGGCAAGCGCGCCCAGCGTCATGCCATGAAAGCCGTTGGTGAAGGCGATCACCAGTTCGCGGCCCGTCACCTTGCGCGCGAGCTTGATCGCGGCTTCCACCGCGTTGGTGCCGGTCGGCCCGGTGAACATCGCGCGATAGTCGAGGCGGCGGGGTTTGAGGATCAGGCTTTCCAGCGTTTCCAGAAATTC